>NZ_JBJJLB010000025.1:0-197262 GCF_045449795.1 Marinobacter alkalisoli | reverse complement strand
CGAGTTATTTTTCCCAGAGGAAAGACACCCCACCCCGCGGCCAGACTCCCGGTTAGATGTAATAGTCCTTCAACGGAGGGAAACCATTGAACTCCACAGCGCTGTAGGTCGTTGTGTAGGCACCCGTAGACAACCAATACATCCGGTCGCCAATCGCCAGATTCAGTGGCAACGGATACTTGTGATGCTCATACATGATATCCGCGCTGTCGCAGGTGGGGCCGGCGATCACGCAGTCTTCGCCTTCACCGGTTTTTTCTGTCCAGATCGGGAACTTGATGGACTCGTCGAGCGTCTCGATCAGGCCCGAAAACTTGCCCACATCCGTGAACACCCAGCGGTGCAGGGCGGTACGTGATTTACGGGAAATCAGCACGACTTCACTCACCAGCACTCCGGCGTTGGAAATCAACGAACGGCCAGGCTCAATAATAATTTCCGGCAGATTGTCACCAAAGTCTTCATGGAGAAAACGGGCGATTTCTTCCGCGTATACTTTCAGCTCGTTCGTGCGAGTAATATAGTTGGCCGGGAAACCACCACCCATGTTGATCATCTTCAGTTCGATGCCGTCTTCTTCCTTCAGGCGTTCAAAGATGACCTTTACCTTACCCAGAGCGGCGTCCCAGGCGCCGATTTCACGCTGTTGGGAACCCACGTGGAAAGACACACCATAGGGCACCAGTCCCAGATCGCGGGCCAGAATCAGCAGATCGATGGCCATGTCGGTCTGGCAGCCAAACTTGCGGGACAGGGGCCAATCCGCCGTCAGCGTGCCCTCGGTGAGGATACGCACATATATCTTCGAGCCCGGGGCGGCCTTGGCAATGTTGCGCAGGTCGGCTTCGGAGTCGGTAGCAAACAGCCGCACACCTTTCTCGTAGAAGGTGCGAATGTCCTTCGCCTTCTTGATGGTGTTGCCGTAGCTGATGCGGTCACCGGTCACACCCAGTGCCATCACCTTGTCCAGCTCATACACCGAGGCGATGTCGAAACACGCGCCCTTGTCACGCAGCATGGTCAGAATCTGCGGGGCAGGGTTGGCCTTCACCGCGTAGTAGACCCTGGCGTAAGGGAAACCTTCCACCAACTCGTCGTACTGACGGTCAACGGTGGCGGTGTCGATCACTACAAAGGGGGTCTCCCTGATATCGGCAAAGGCCTTGATACGGGCAAAAGTCTCGGCATCGTAGTAATCGGCGAGATGAGCGTTGGCAGACTCGGTCATGGATGGTGTTTCCCTCCAGCGGGCAAACAGGCATAAAAAAAGCACCACAGCAACGCTGCAGCACCCGTTAATAGCGCGATCATCGGGCTTTTCCCCGGGTCCGGATATGAGCATATCTACCCATAGGGATCAGCCACCCCGCCGACGCAAAAGCCTACCCCGAAACTACACCGCAATCGGCCAAAGTGGTGCTGGCCCGGTGGGCCCGTCAGGGTCCTCGGGTTCAGCGTGACGTTGCAGGTAGTCCAGAATGGCAGCCTTCAGATCTTTCCCCGGACCCAGTCCCTGGTTGCCAAATAACCTGTTGAACTCAAGTACGTAGGGATATCCCTCCACCAGGGCAATATCGAAACCAGCATGGTCCACATCCAGTTCCCTCGCCAGCCGAAGGGCCAGATCAGTCGCCACGGACGGGACCGGGCCGTTATCAATACGCCCGCCCCGTGACACATTGTTGTAGAAGCCTTGATCCGCCTGGGTTCGCCAGTAAGCAGACACCACCCTGTCCCCGACAATGACCACCCGCACATCCCTGTCGATCGGCAGATATTCCTGGGCGTACAACACAGGGGTCCGCTCGCAATAGCGCTGCCAGTCCGCCCGACTCTCAATCAACCACACGCCTTCCCCCATACTGGCCTTCGGTAACTTGGCAACAAAGGGCAATGCCATGGCATCCCAAACCGTCTGCTGTTCCTCGGGGCCGTTGGCCTCAATCAGTGTCCATGGCGTGTGCTCTGGAGCCACCACCTGGAAGGCACGAGTCATCTCTACCTTGTCGTGGCCGATGCGGTAACTGGCAACACTGGGAAATACCCGGCATTTCAAGCCATGAACCAGCGCATTCAACTGCCAGTATTCGGGGAACAGAACCCAGTCTGCGTCTCTGAGCAGTTCCTTGTGAGCCAGGAGCTGTTCGGGCTTGAGGGTTTTGGTGTCCGGGAAACCCAGGGTGCGGAATATATCGAAGGAAACCAGTTTCATGTGGGTTGGGTGCATGGTTGAGTTGGTCGCATTTTATACAGCGTTTCTTGCCCGCCACCAAGCCAAAACTGACAGAAATCATTGCCATCCACTAAAACTTACCCTAATCTTTAACGCGAACAATTATCATTAACGATATCGACAAGGAGAAAGTGATATGAAAAAACAAACCCTGGCACTGCTCACCTGTGCTGCCCTGACTTTTCCGGTGGCCTCGTTTGCTGACGAGGTTGAACACTTCGAAGGCAAGCAATCGGCCACGCTCGAAGCAGCGGTGGCCAACTTTTCGAAGTACAACAAAAAGCTGGAAACGATCCTCAAGGGCGAACTGACCCCGGAAGCCATGAACGAAGTTCACCAGCTTACCTACACGCTGGAAAATGCCCTTGGCAAAATCAATGAGGAATTTGACGGGCTGGCGGTCACCCTGGAAGAAATCCATCTTGCCTCGGAACGCGCTGATACCGAAGGCGTTGCCAGCAATGGTGAAGCCTATCTGGAAACCAGCCGCACGGTGATAGAGTAACCTTGCGGACAACCGACACTTGCGCTGCCGAAGCATGTAGCTCCGGAGTCTCTGGTTACGGGCAGAATCAGCGAGCAGGGCGTTTTTTCGTTCCCTGACTCGCCTCAGCAGCGAGCGGGTCTTCCGGCCATGGGTGTTTGGGGTAGCGTCCGCGCATGTCCTTGCGAACCTCCGGATAGGCGTTTTGCCAGAAGCTGGCCAGATCCGCGGTGACGGCCAGCGGGCGTTGCGCCGGGGAGAGCAGGTGGATAACCACAGGCACCCGGCCACCGGCCACTTTCGGGGTTTCGGTCCAGCCGAACAGGGCCTGGAGCTTGGCCGCCAGCACTGGCCCGTTTTCCGCCATGTAGTCCAGTGAAACCGACTGGCCTGTGGGAATAGTGAGGCGCGTTGGCGCCAGATCCTCCAGCACCTGCTGTTGCTGGTAATCCAGAAGGCTGGCGAGGGCCTGCTTCAGATTGAGCTTTTCCAGATCACGCCAGCGGTTCATCCCCGCCAGGAAAGGGCCAAGCCAGGTTTCCAGATTCTCCAGCAGCCAGCCTTCGCTGACGTCCGGCCAATCACCAGGGAAACACCGTGCCAGCATGGCAACCCGGGCGAGCCACTGTTCCGCCGTCGGTGTCCAGGGCAGGCTTCTGAGCCCCTTTTTACGCACGGCCGCCAGCAGCCCCTGTTGCACCAGTTCCGGGGATGGGGCCGGCAAGGCCGTTTCTTCCAGTACCAGTTGCCCCAGCTTTTTGACACGGCGGGCCACCACGGTTCCGCGGCTGTCATCCCAGACCGCTTCGTCCCGTTCATGGATGTGAGTGGCCAGATCCTGTTCCAGGAGCGCTGGATCAACCGGTGCGGCAAGGTAGATCGTGGCTTCCCTGGCTTTGCCATCCAGCTCGGCCGTTGCCAACCACGGGTAACGGGCCAACGGGTCGTCGTCACGGAGGACAGCGCCCCGGCCATTACTGAGCTGATAACGCGCGGCATCACCACGCCGTTTACGGGCCACCCGGTCAGGGTAGGCCAGCGCCAGCAGGCGCCCCACCTCGTCATCGGTGGGCATAACGTCGGGGCGGTCCAGACCAGATGCCAACCGCGACACCGACTTGCCAATGGCTTTCACCCTCGCCACATCAACACCATGACCACGGCCCCGAAGTATCCGGACCCGCTCCTGCATATCCGCCCCCGCCGATCGTCCGGCCAGATCCCGCTCTCCCAGCAAAGCCGCCAGCTCTGCCGCAAGGTAGCCATGGCCAATATCGCAGCCGCGAAGAATCATGTGGGCCAGCCGGGGATGAATCCCCATATCCCGGGCAGCCTTGCCATGTTCGGTGATCCCGCCGTCTGCATCCAGCATGTCCAGCCATTGCAGCAGTGCCACCGCCTGCTGCCAGTGTGCCGCCGGCGGCAGATCAATCCACTCCAGCTGGCCCGGAGAGCGTGCGCCCCACTGGGCGAGTTCCAGTACCAGTGGCGCCAGATCCGCTTCCTGTATTTCCGGCGGCGTGAAATCCGCCAGGCCGAATTGCTCGGATTCACTCCACAGCCGATAACACACTCCCGGCTCCAGACGCCCGGCGCGGCCCTTGCGTTGCTCGGCAGAGGCCTTGGAAACCCGACCGGTCACCAGCCGGGTCATGCCGCTATTGGGATCAAACACGGCGCGGCGCTGCTGGCCGCTGTCGATCACCACACGAATGCCGTCGATAGTCAGGCTGGTCTCGGCAATCGCGGTGGCCAGCGCCACTTTGCGTTGTCCCTCCGCAGCTGGCGCAATTGCGCGGTCCTGCTCGTCGGACTTGAGATTGCCGTACAGCGGTGCAATCACTACGTGCTCCGGCACCTGCCCCCGCAATTGCTGCTCCACGCGCCGGATCTCACCCGCCCCGGGCAGGAACACCAGTAACGAACCACCCTGATCCCGCAAGGCTTCATGGATCACACCGGTGATCTGATCCGCAATCCGGGCGTTCCTTGGCAATGGCCGATACAGCACATCAACGTCGAACGCCCGCCCCTCGCTGGTGATCACAGGCACGCCCCCCAATACCCGGGCAAGGGGCGCGGTATCCAGCGTCGCCGACATCACCAGCACCCGCAGGTCCTCCCGCAACGCCTGCTGGGATTCCCGCACCAGCGCAAGCCCCAGATCCGCCTGCAGGGACCGCTCATGGAATTCGTCAAACAGGACGGCGGCATAGTCCTCCAGCATCGGGTCGTTCTGGATCAGCCGGGTCAGGATACCTTCTGTCACCACTTCAATGCGGGTTTGCGCCGACACCCGGGTATCCAGCCGCGTCCGGTACCCGACGGTCTGCCCCGGCTTCTCCCCGAGCTGGCCAGCCATAAACCGTGCCGCTGACCGTGCCGCCAACCGCCTGGGTTCCAGCATCAGGATCCTGCGGTCCTCCCGCCAGGGTGCTTCCAGTAATGCCAGGGGCACACGGGTGGTCTTGCCCGCGCCCGGTGGGGCCTGTAACAGGGCGGTGGTGGAGTTCGCCAGGGTTCGGGTTAGCTCTGGGAGGATTTGGTCTATGGGGAGCATGCTTTCTGCTTTGTACAGGACTGTGATGTTTGGGGGAGGGCACGGGGGTGATATCTATTTTTTGGCGGAAAAGAACTCGCTTCGCTCAGACACCTTTGTCCGCCAAAAAATAGATATCACCCCCATACCCAGCTGTAACTCCAGTTGTCGTTTTCAACATACCATGGTTAGGCTTGGGTTTGGCCGGAAGAGGCTTTTAGAACCCCCTCCACCCCGATCAATCCCCACAACCAACAGTCCTGAAAAGAACCAATCACCCCTACTCCGACCGAGGCACAAAAAACACAAAAACCAGCCCAAAGAGCAGAGCCGCCACGCCAATGCCGAACGCACTGACCAGGGTGCCACCGCCATCCAGCCACTGTTTGGTCAGCCATGGGCCGACCATCTGGGTGAAGCCATAGAGTGCCACCATGGCCGCGGAGAGTCGGGGGCCCTGGTGGGGATGGAGCGCGCGGCCGATGCGTTGGGTCAGCAATACGGTGCCGAGGAAGGTGCCGCCGACCAGTGCGGCACACAGGATCAGGCCAATCTCGCTGGGCAGAACGACAGCCGCCAGGACACCGATCAGTTGGATCAGGAAGTTTAGTTTGAGGGCCGGCAGGTCGCCGATACGGGCCCCGAGTTTGTTCCAGATCCAGGGGCCGGGAATGGTGGCCAACGCGACAATCAGCCAGGTACCGTTCAGCAACCAGTGGCCGGCGGACAACTCCACTTTCGCCAGTAACGGCAGGAACGTCATCGGCAGGATGTAGCCAAGACCCGCGCCAGCGTAGGACAGGAACAGCGGGATACTGGCTCGATCGAACAGGGGGCTGGTGGTGACTGCGTGAGTGTTGTTTTCCTGCTGGCGAACCGGTACGTCCAGTTTCATCAGGCGTGCCGCCCCCCACCAGGCCAGGGGGACCGATAACAGCGCGGCTGGCCACCAGCGCTGAGCGCCCTCAAGCCAGTCGGCACTGCCGGTCACCACACCACTGGACAGCAGCAGGCCGAAGCCGACGCCGATGTAGACCAGTCCGCTCATGGAGGCGCGATTGCGCAATACCAGCCATTCCAGGATCAGTGCCGGCGCCTGCACAAAGACGATGCCGTTGGCCACGCCGTTCAGCCAGCGGGCACCGGAGATAACGGTGAGGTGGTCGGTCTGGGTGACGATCAGGGTGGTGGCGACATGCACGGCCAGCGAGACCGGCAGCAGGATGCGGATCTGATCTATGCGATGCCAGCGAATCGCCACCATGGCGCCCATCAGGTAGCCGAGGTAGTTCCAGGTTGCGACGGCGGCCCCTTCTGCGGCACCGAACTGGCCATCGTCCACCAGGTAAGGGAGCAACGGCGTGTAAATAAACCGGCCCAGACCATGAACAACCAGAAGAACCACCGCACCAGCGGCCAGTACCGAAAACAGTTCCCGCGGTGAAGTGCAGCTCTGGCGAGAAACAGACATAGCAGACATCCCTGAAAAAACAGGGCGGTAGTTTAAGCCACTTGGGCAATGAAGTCAGTGGAAGCTATGGGGAGAGCTGTCAGCTCGCCCGGGGATGATTGGCCTTCGCCCACTCGTAGATCCGTTCGAACGCCTCTGCCAGGTCTTCGGGATCGTGCGGCGGCTGAATGACCGCGATCATTTCACCATCGGGATTCAGCAAGGCGAAATGGCCGCTGTGATCCACCAGCAGTTCGCCGTCTACATCCCGGTGGACGAACACTGCATTGAGGCTCTTGGCAAGCGCCCGCAAGGTGTCCAGATCGCCGGTCAGGCCGTGGAAGTTGTCGCCGAAGAAGCCAACGTAGTCCTTCAACTGCTCTGGGGTGTCATGTTCGGGGTCTGCGCTGATTAGCAGGTACTCCGGCTGGGGCAGGTCATCCGACAGCAGGCTGTCGGTCCGCCGCAGGTTGGCCATGGCGGCCGGGCAGATGTCGGGGCAATTGGTGTAGCCGACAAAGGCGAAAGTCCAGCGTCCTTTCAGGCTGTCACGGGTTACTGTGTCACCGTTTTCATTCAACAGTTCGAATTCGGACAGGGGACGGCCCTGGTCGTATACGTAGGTATTGAGCTCAGCAAGTTCGGGCGCGGGGGCCGGTTCCTGCTCACCGCCCAGAAATGCCTGCCGCGCGACCACCAGACCGAAGATCAGCACCACAATCAGCAGCAGGGCAATCAGGGTCAGGCGAATCGAGCGGTTCATGCAGTCTCCGGTGCAGGCGAATCAGAAGAATACGAAGTGGTCTACCAGCAATACCACAAACAGGGCCATCAGATAGGTGATGGAATACTTGAAGGTCTTGAGGGCAACCCGGCGATCATCCCCCCGCAGCAAGCGGATGGAATACTGCAGGAAACGCAAGCCCAGTGCCAGTGCGCCCACAAGATAGATACCTCCGGACATACCGGTAACGAACGGCAACAGGCTGACCGCCAGCAGCATGAACGTGTAGAGCACGATGTGCAGCTCGGTGTACTTGTTCCCGTGGGTCACCGGCAGCATGGGAATACCAGCCTTGGCGTATTCCTCTTTGCGATGGATGGCCAGGGCCCAGAAATGCGGTGGTGTCCAGGCGAAGATGATCAGCACCAGCAACAGGGCGTGACCTTCGACCTGGCCGGTCACGGCTGTCCAGCCCAGCAGTGGCGGCATCGCACCGGCAAGGCCGCCGATCACGATGTTCTGGGGTGTTGCCCGCTTGAGGAACAGGGTATAAACACCGGCGTACCCGACCAGGGACGCGAGGGTCAGCCAGGCCGTCAGGGCATTGACCTGCCACATCAGGATGCCCATGCCGGCGGCTGCCAGCAGGGTCGCAAAAACCATGGCGTCCACCGGACTGATCTTACCGGTAGCGACCGGACGCTTGCGGGTGCGCGCCATCACCGTGTCGATCTTCTGGTCTACCACATGGTTGACCACTGCCGCGGCGCCCGCCAGCAACGCGATGCCCAGGTTGCCGTATAGCAGGACCTCCCAGCCAGGCACACCCGGCGCCGCCAGCAGCATGCCAATCACCGAGGTCAGAATCATCAGCGCAACGACCCGGGGCTTGGTCAGCTCCAGGAAATCCCGCCAGGAAATGGATGCGTCTGTCTGTGTCTCTGCGCTATGGGCCGGCAGTGGTTTCACATGCTCGCTCATGCCGTCACCTCTCGATTGATTGTTGTTGTGTGTGGACTGCTTTCAGCGTTTGCTTGCGGGTGTTCGTGCAGGCGCCACAGCAGGTTAATCACCGCCAGTAGCAAGCCCGCCCCCATTGCGTTATGAGCAACCGCAATAGAGAGTGGAATATGGAAGGCCACATTGGCAAGCCCAAGGGTCACCTGGGCCGCCAACACAATAGCGACCAGTTGGACGTGCCAGGCCATGCCGGTATGGCGGGTTCGCCGCCACATCAGGCCCAGCAGCAAGGCAAAGTAGCCGAGCACCAGTATCGCGCCCAGGCGGTGAGTGAAATGAATGGCCACGCGGCCATCGGCTGTCAGTTGCCCCCCCAGATAGTTGGGACCCACGTGCTGGGCAATGTCAAAGCCGTGCTGGAAATCCATGTCCGCTGGCCACCATTCCCCCTGGCAGGTCGGCAGCTCCGGGCATGCCACGGCAGCGTAGTTGGCCGCCGTCCAGGCGCCGAGGGCAATCTGCAGTATGACCAGGGCAAGGCCACCGTATAACCACGGCCGGAAACGGTTAAGGGTCGGTCGTGAGGGGCCGAGGCCCGATATCTCCTTATGTCTCGCTCGCAAGCGTAGAGTCAACAGGGTCAGGGCGCTGAGTGTGGTAAAGCCACCCAGCAAGTGCAGTGCTACAACCTGGGGCCACAGCTTCAGGGTAACGGTCCACATCCCGAACGCACCCTGCAGTACGATAAAGGCGGCAATAAACAACGGCAGTTTCACCGGCAGGCCTTCCCGGCGATGACGAATGGCATAGCCCGCCAGCCCGAACACCACCAACCCGAGGGTGCCGGCAGCGTACCGATGAATCATCTCTGGCCAGCCCTTGGCCACGTCTACCGGCGTCTCCGGGAAACGGGCATTGGCAATGGCGATACTCTCGGCACTCTGCGGCACCGCCAGGAAGCCATAACAGCCGGGCCAGTCAGGACAACCGAGGCCGGCGTCCACCAGCCGGGTCCAGGCTCCCAACATGATAACCACCACCGCGAGCAATGTTGCGAACAATGACCAATGCCCCATATGACGGGCACGATTTGACGAGGGGTGCGGTGACAAGCTGGCCTTGGGCTGGAGCAAGTTCAGTTTCCTCCGGGCATCGGGTTAACCAATCTGGGACAGCTTCATCAGATGCTTGAGATCCTTGAGCATGTCCTTCCCTGAATGTTCGTTGCCGTAATGCATCATGACGTTGCCGAAGGGATCCACCAGCAGGATTCGCGGCTCCTGATCCGGCCGGACACCCGCAGGCCAGGCCGGGGCCCGGTCCCCTTGTGATTGCAACCGCTCCATGGCGCTGTATTCTTCAGTCCAGCGACGCTCCAGCTCCGCAGGCACGGTTCCGAGAAATGCCGCCCTGGACAGGCGATTAGCGTTTTTACCGAGAGCGATGTTCACCTGCCTGGCCAGGTAAAGCAGATTTTCACAGTCTTCCGCGCAATTACCGGCAACCACCATCATCATCCATTCGGCGTCAGCCCGTTCGGGGCCGAACCATTCAGCCAGCGGCTGGCCATCGGAGGTTTGCATGTGGAGTTCGGTGACCGGCACCACGGGCTTTACCAGCTCACCATTGTTGGTATGCCCCGTGGGATTCAACCAGCCGGTGTAGTACATGATGGTGGCAAACACCATGGGGCCGAAACCAATGGCGAACAGCAGCAGGGCTGTGCGCCGGCCACGGCGAACCTGTTCGGGCGTGGGGCCTCCGGATTGCTGATCGGATTCCCGGTTAGCCATTGTCGTTGTCATTATTGGCTCCTGTCTTTCGGTAACTCGCTACCACCGTCAATATAACCAGTGCAACGGCCAGTGAAAACCACTGAAATGCATATCCGTAATGGGTTTGTGGCCCCATCAGGTCCGGCTCCCAGTCGGCCCGGTAGGCGCCCGGCTGCTCCCGGCCC
The DNA here is from genome assembly GCF_045449795.1 of Marinobacter alkalisoli. Taxonomy (NCBI): domain Bacteria; kingdom Pseudomonadati; phylum Pseudomonadota; class Gammaproteobacteria; order Pseudomonadales; family Marinobacteraceae; genus Marinobacter; species Marinobacter alkalisoli. Next base: position 186,912 of record NZ_JBJJLB010000025.1, on the reverse strand, counting down.
GACAACTTGACCACCAACGATGCCACATCCGGCTCCTGCTCACTGGCAAGTGACTCCGGAAGGGCCTGCACACGCCGCGGCCAACCGTCAAGCTGTTCACGGCTGTCGGCCAGCACCGGAGGCACGGGAAATGCGCCCATACGGCCACGTATTTCCACTTCCCCGACCGGGATGCTTACATCCGGCAGGCTTGTCCGGGTTCGCGGCGCCTCTATCCAGCCCCGGTTGACCACCACCGGTGGTCCGTCGTCCGGATAAAACAGAGTCAGCACCTCATACCCGGGAGCCCCATCCCGCGTACGGTTGTCCAGCAGCCAGGTAGTGTCGCTGTAATGTCCCCGCAGTGTCACCGGGCGCCCCGGCGTCAACCCCCTGGATGTCTGCTCGGACCAGCCAAGGTCTTCCGCCTGCTGGTCCCATTGTTCTAGCTGCAGCTGCTTTTCTTCCGCCCGCCCGAGTTGCCAGATCCCCAGGCCGATCAGAACCGGCAGAAAGAGCCCGGCAAACAACAGTAGCCGCCAGTCAAAATGCCATTGGCGACGCTCGGAAGAACCGGTATCAGACATGCTCTGCTATAGTGGCCTCAGAATAAACACAATCAGAAACGGGAAACCCCATGCTGAAAGCAGTTGTAATCATACTCATGCTGGCTGTCATCTTTAGTCTGTTCAGCGGGCTGTTCTTTTTGCTCAAGGACGGCGGTAAAACCAACCGGGTGGTGAACTCACTTGCGGTGCGGGTGGCGCTGAGTGTGTTGCTACTGTTGGTGATTGTGATTTCCCTGTGGCAAGGGAGCCTGGTGCTGAACCCGACTCCCTGAGGCCACCTCAGATAACGTACACGAAGACAAACAGGCACAGCCAGACAACATCCACAAAGTGCCAGTACCAGGCGGCCGCCTCAAATCCGAAATGTTTCTCGGCAGTGAAGTGGCCCTTGTGAATGCGGATCAGCATGATGGCCAGCATCAACGTCCCGAGCATGACGTGCGCACCATGGAAGCCGGTCAGCATGAAGAACGTACTGCCGTAAATGCCGGATTGCAGCGTCAGGTCCAGATCCTGATAGGCGTGAGCGTACTCATAGCCCTGAACAAACATGAACACCACAGCCAGGGCGATGGTAGCCGCGAGCCAGAGTTTGATCTTCTTGCGATGATCTTCTTTCAGCGCGTGATGCGCCACTGTGACCGTAAAGGACGAGGTGACCAGCAGGATGGTGTTGATCAGCGGCAGCCCCCAGGGCCCAATCACTTCCCTGGGCCCGGGAAAGGCCTCGGGGTCCGGGTTATTGATCAGCGGCCAGGTCGCCTGGAAACCTTCCCACAGCATGTTACTGCTGCCTCTGTCGCCTTCCCCGCCCAACCAGGGCACCGCAAACACCCGCGCATAGAACAGGGCGCCGAAGAAAGCGGCGAAGAACATGACTTCCGAGAAGATAAACCAGCTCATACCCCAGCGAAACGACCGATCCATTTGCGGGCTGTACAGGCCTGAACGGCTTTCCTTGATCACACTCCCGAACCAGCCGAACAGCATGTAGGCCATGATCAGGGCGCCGATGAGAAACAGGACCCAGGAACCGGTGGTCGATTCCCCCTGCTTGCCATTCACCATGATTGCGGCAACGCCGTACAGGGTTACCCCAAGACCAACCGTTGCAATGATCGGCCACTTACTCTGTTCGGGCACGTAATAGGTCTGGTTTTCCGCCATGACAATCTCCGATGGCTTATCCGTTATCGATTGTTGTTGTCCTGATCCGATAATTGCCTACCGGCTCTGTCCTACTTCACTTCCGGTGGCGTCGAGAAGGTGTGGTAAGGCGCCGGCGAAGGCACCGTCCACTCCAGCCCTTCGGCACCGTCCCAGGGCTTGGCGGAGGCTTTCTCGCCGCCCTTGATGCACTTCACCACAATCAGCAGGAACAACAGCTGCGTGGCGCCGAACATGAACGCGCCCACGCTGGACACCATGTTGAAGTCGGCAAACTGCAGGGCATAATCCGGAATCCGCCGCGGCATGCCCGCCAGTCCGAGGAAGTGCATGGGGAAGAACGCCAGGTTCATACCGATAAACGACAGCCAGAAGTGAGTCTTGGCCAGGGTTTCATCGTACATGTGGCCAGTCCACTTGGGCAGCCAGAAATAGGCCGAGGCGAAAATACCGAAAATGGCACCGGGCACCAGTACGTAGTGGAAGTGAGCCACCACGAAGTAGGTGTCATGGTACTGGAAGTCCGCCGGTGCAATCGCCAGCATCAGGCCGGAGAATCCGCCGATGGTGAACAGGATGACGAAGGCCACGGCAAACAGCATCGGAGCCTCGAAACTCAGAGCGCCACGGAACATGGTGGCCACCCAGTTGAACACCTTCACCCCGGTGGGCACAGCGATCAGCATGGTGGCGTACATGAAGAACAGCTGGCCGGCGATAGGGATACCCACGGTGAACATGTGGTGAGCCCAGACCACGAACGACAGCAGGGCGATGGCACCCACCGCGTATACCATGGAGGCGTAACCGAACAGCGGCTTGCGTGAGAACGCCGGAATGATGTGCGACACCGCCCCGAACGCCGGCAGGATCATGATGTAGACCTCGGGGTGCCCGAAGAACCAGAATACATGCTGGAACAGTACCGGATCACCACCACCGGAGGCATCAAAGAAGCTGGTGCCGAAGTTGATGTCCATCAGCATCATGGTAACCACGCCCGCCAGCACCGGCATCACGGCGATCAGCAGGAAAGCGGTGATCAGCCAGGTCCAGACGAACAGCGGCATCTTCATCAGGGTCATGCCCGGCGCCCGCAGGTTGAGAATGGTGGCGATGACGTTGATGGCGCCCATGATCGAGGAAATCCCCATGATATGGACGGCGAAAATAAAGAAAGTGGTACTCGGCGGACCGTACGTCGTCGATAGCGGCGCGTAGAAGGTCCAGCCGAAGTTGGGGGCGCCACCGGACATAAACAGCGTGGACACCAGGATCAGGAACGCACACGGCAGCAGCCAGAAGCTCCAGTTGTTCATCCGCGGCAGCGCCATGTCGGGTGCGCCAATCATCAGCGGCAGCATCCAGTTGGCCAGCCCCACGAAGGCCGGCATAACCGCACCGAACACCATGATCAGGCCGTGCATGGTGGTCATCTGGTTAAAGAATTCCGGCTCGACAATCTGCAGGCCGGGCTGGAACAGCTCGGCGCGGATAACCATGGCCATGGTGCCGCCGAGCAGGAACATGGCAAAACTAAAGATCAGGTACATGGACCCGATGTCTTTGTGGTTGGTCGTCAGCAACCACCGGCTGAAGCCTTTGGCCGGGCCGTGATGATGATCCTGGGCGTGGGTATCTGCAACCGCACTCATGAAAAACCCCCGTTACCGCCTTGTTATTCTGGCTGGTGATGTTATTTGGCGAATCATTCCTGATTCTTGTACTCAAAGACTTCTTTCGGCGTGATCATTTCGCCGGTGTTGTTACCCCAGGCATTTCGCTCGTAGGTAATCACCGCGGCCAGATCCACTTCGCTCAGCTGGCCGCCGAAAGCCTGCATGGCGGTACCGGAAACACCGTTAACCACGATATCCAGGTGTGCGTCCATGTCTTCAAGTACCACCTGACTGCCCTTCAGAGCCGGGAAGGCCGGAGGCGCGCCGCTGCCGTCTGCCTGGTGGCAGGAAGCACAGGCACTGGCGTAGGCTGTCTCGCCACGCTCCATCAACTCTTCCAGGGTCCAGTCTTTCTCAGTCAGCTCGCGCTCACGCTCGGCGGCTTCGCGTTGCTCAGCCACCCATTCGTCGTACTCTTCCTGAGGTACCGCCTTGACCACCACCGGCATGAAGCCATGGTCCTTGCCGCACAATTCAGTGCACTGGCCACGGTAAATACCCGGCTCGTCCACGCGGGTCCAGGTTTCGTTGATAAAACCGGGGATGGCATCTTTCTTGACGCCAAATGCAGGCACCCACCATGAATGGATAACATCATTGGCGGTCAACAGCAGGCGCACTTTGGCGCCTACCGGAACCACCATCGGGTTATCCACGTCCAGCAGATAATTCTCGCTCTTGGTGGTGCGGTTGTAGATCTCATCCTTGCTGGTCGACATGTTGGAGAAGAAGCCAAAGTCTTCTTCGATGTAGTCATACTTCCAGCGCCACTGGTACCCCGTCACCTTGATGTCCACCTCGGACTCGGTGGTGTCATACATATCCACCAGCGTTGCCGTCGCCGGAATGGCCATAACAACAAGGATCACGAACGGAATGATGGTCCAGAGGATTTCCACCAGGGTGTTTTCATGGAAGTTGGCCGGCTTGTAGCCCTGGGACTTACGGTGGGCAAAGATGGACCAGAACATCACCCCGAATACCACGATGCCGATGACAACGCATATCCAGAGGATGGTCATGTGAAGGCTGAAAATTTCGTTACTGGTGCCGGTAACCCCGGGGGCCATGTTCAATGTCCAGTCCGCCATGGACCAGGCGGGGAACAAAAGGCCGCCCAAAAGGGCACCTGCCCGCTTAGCGTGCACGCGCATACTGTGTCTCCACAGAGTGTTATTCTTGTCGGATTTTGCGTCCAATCCCTCTGTTCTGACGGAGCTCGCACACACCTGTCAGGCCAGAGTGGAAGTCTGCTTATGGATAACTCAGGATTGAGTATAGACACAGATCCGGAAAAAGCTAAACACCGACTAAACCCAAACGTTATAACCCTGGAATATTGATAATTAAATCGAATATAAGTCGTTTTCTGTCCACCACGGACCGGCGCTTATGGGCGCTGGCCTGGCCGCTGATGCTGACCAATCTCACCGTTCCCCTCCTGGGACTGGTGGATACCGCCGTGCTTGGCCACCTGGAAAGCCCCGAGTACCTCGGCGCCGTTGCCATTGGCGCCAACCTGTTCAGCATTCTGTACTGGACGTTCGGTTTCATGCGCATGGGCACCACCGGGCTTGCCGCGCAAGCCTGGGGCAAACGCGATGAGTTTACCCAGATCGCACTGCTGGTCAGGTCCATCATCCTCGCGGTCGGCATTGGCCTGCTGCTTATCGTTTTCCACAAGCCCCTGATCAGCATCGGCCTGACTCTGATGAATCCCAGTGAGCGGGTTGCGGAGCTGGCTGCCGATTACGTCGCCATCAGAATCTGGAGCGCGCCGGCGGTATTGTGCCAGTACACCCTGGTGGGTTGGCTGATCGGTACCCAGTTTCCCCGGGCGCCAATGATCATGCTGATTGTGGCGAACAGCCTGAATATTGTGCTCGACATACTGTTCGTGACGGTTCTGGGCTGGAACAGCCAGGGGGTCGCCGCAGCAACGGTCTTCGCCGAATACTCCGCCACTCTCATTGGTATCCGCCTGGTGCTGCTGAGGATGCCGGCGGGGCTGTCGTTCAGCCGTGCCCTGCTGGGGCAGTTGGCGGACTATCTGCGCATACTCCAGGTCAACCGCTACATCATGGTCCGCACCATAGCGCTGCTGCTGGTGCTGGCCTTTTTCACCGCCCAGGGCGCGCGCCAGGGTGATACCATCCTGGCCGCCAACGCGGTGCTGCTCACCTTTCTGTTGATTATTTCCAATGGCCTGGACGGCTTTGCCAATGCCGCCGAGGCGCTGATTGGCGAAGCGGTGGGCAAGGGAAGCCGGCGTCGCTTCCGGATGATTTTCCTGACGGCGCTGCGTTGGTCCCTGTGGGGAGCGCTGCTGTTCACCATCGCATTCGTACTGGGCGGACGCTGGCTGATCAGCCTGCTGACCGGCATCGAAGCGGTCCGGACCACGGCGGGGCACTATCTGCCCTGGCTCTGGATGCTGCCGTTCGCCGCCATCTGGGGCTACCTTCTGGATGGCGTGTTTATCGGCGCTACCCGCACCCGGGACATGCAAAACACCATGCTGTTTTCGGCTCTGGCGGTGTTCCTTCCGGTGTGGTGGCTGACCACCGGCTGGGGCAATCATGGCCTCTGGTTCTCGCTGATCTGCCTGATGCTGGCCCGCGCCGCGACGATGGGCTGGTTGTTCCTTTCCCATACCCGGCACGATCGCTGGTTTGAGAAACCCTAGCGTTCCAACAGAGCAAACATTAAATGGCCGGATTTTCATGATGGGCCGGAAGCAGGTCAAAAAATCTCGACTACAATTGTCGTAAACGGCAGGCTTGTTGCGGTAGCCAGCCCCTGCTTACCTGCCTCCAGCGACCCCTAGCGAATAACGGGAGGCGCCTTGCGACCTCAATTCGTTCAGACACCGGCAACTCCTGAAATGACACCACAGGCAGTCCTAGACATTATTGATCAGGCACGACGGCAGGAAGCCCACTCCGGCACTTTTCTCCGGCAACTGGGAGAGAAGGCGTCGTCGCTGCCTGCGACCATCACCATTGAGGGCTACCAACCAGCCACCTGTCTGTTTCAGTTTGCCGTGGAATACATCGAGATGGCTCCCCGGCTGATTGAGTGCGTCGATGCCTGCGCCCGGGAAGCCGGAAAATCAGACCTGTTTGCCCCGTTTATTGATGCCGCAACCCGTTATTTCACCCAGCCTTCGGTGCTGCTCGTTCGCTATGACGGCCTGGACGGGTTGCTTATCCGGGCCTATCTCTGCCATCGCCTGATGGAAGAAATGTACGAAAACAACCGCTCTATTCGCGCCAGCGATCTGGTGGATATCGAGGCAACCCAAGCCAATCTGCTGGTTCATCAACTGATTGGCGAGCCCTTCGCCAACGAACTGGACGATGCCATTACCCTGACGGTATTGCAGATTGCCGGCACCCCTGACTACTACGAACTCAATCTGGATCCCTTCGTCGAGCACGCACAAAACGCCGCCTGGGACTGGATGCGGCAGTACTGGGAAAACCTCCTGGTAAGAAACCACATTCGTTTCTCTCTGGGCAACGGCCTCTGATTGCGGTTAATCTAGCACCTTCCTGAATCCTACCCCATGCTTACCTGACGGAGGTTCCCTTGCTGGATAACGCTGACCTTGGAAAACTGATTATTCGCCTGACGCTGGGCGGACTGATGCTGTTTCACGGCATTTCGAAACTGATTCACGGTACCGGTTTCATCGAAGGCCAGCTGGCCAGCCATGGAATTCCGGCATTGTTCGCCTATGGTGTGTTTATCGGTGAGCTGATCGGGCCGCTGATGGTGATTCTGGGCTACCAGACCCGCATCGGCGCCCTGTTGATTGCCTTCAACATGCTGGTGGCCATTGCCCTGGTGCATGGCCATGAGCTGCTGGCCCTCGGTAGCAGTGGTGGCTGGGCGCTTGAGCTGCAGGGTTTCTTCCTGTTTACCGCGATTGCCCTGATTTTTCTCGGCCCGGGCCGCTACAAGCTGAAGAACTGAACCACTGCACTACCCGGTTACGACCGGATTCCTTGGCCTGATAGAGCGCTTCATCCGCTTGCCGGATGAGCGCCTCAGGCTCCACGCCGGGGTCTGGCGTCATGGTGGCAACCCCAACACTCACGGTCAGGCTGACCGGGCTGGCACCCTCAGCGGCATAGACCGGCGTCCGCGCAATGATCATCCGTAACCGCTCGGCCACGCTCCGGGCCCCCTGTTCGGGGGTCGCCGGCAGTAACACACTGAATTCCTCGCCACCGTAACGGGCCAGCAGATCACCCGAGCGCTGGATTTCATCCGCACACAGCTGGGCCACACGGATCAGGCAATCATCTCCCACCAGGTGTCCAAGCTGGTCGTTGACCAGTTTGAAATGGTCGATGTCCAGCAACAACAGTGACAATGGATGACCTTGCCGAGCCGCACGACTCCACTCCACCGCCAGCTTTTCATCAAAACGCCGCCGGTTGGCTACCTGGGTGAGACCATCGGTGAGCGAAATAGCCTTGAGCTGCTCGTTCGCCTGCTCCAGTGCCTCGGTGCGCTCCTGCACCCGCGCCTCCAGGGTCTGGTTGGCCTGGCGCTGAACCGCCAGCGCATGCTCCTGCGCCTGCTGCCGCCGCTGCCTCTCGAGGCTGATGCGGTAGGCCAGGGCAAAGGACAACAGGATAACCTCCATCGCCACCCCCAGCTGCGGGGCAAATTCAGTCACAAAACTGCGGGGCAGGTACCCCAGTTTGCTGACTGCAAGAATCAGATTCCCCATCAACAGGGGTGTCCAGGCCAGGACATAAAACCCCGCCAGCACCTGCCCCTTGCGCCAGATCCATAACCCCAAAATCCAGGCCGCCGGCGTGATCACTGCGCCAAACACACTGACCACCACAATTCCGTGCTGGTAAGGACCGAACAGGCCATAGAAAAACGCCAGTACCGCCAGCCCAACCATCATCTGGGCCGCACGGAACAGCAACGGGCTGTATCGCTTCAACGCCAGGAAACTTATGGTAAACACGGTGGCAAAGGCGATATTGAGGGCAATCACCGGCGCGGTGAAATAGCGGTTCATGGCCGGCCAGTCAGGCCACAGCCACTGGAACATCAGACCATGGAGGTGAAGCTGCACCATCGCTGCCGCCACCACCGTGAGTACGTACCAGAGATAGGTGGGATGCCGGACAATCACGAAGACAAACAGGTTGTACAACGCCATCGCCAGCATGATGCCCAGAAAGACGGCCTGCCAGCCGTATGATAACTGCTCCTCTTTCAGGAACTGCCCCGAGGGAACAATCCGGACCGGAATCTGCACCGCCCCCTGGGTTCTTATCCTGACGTAGGCTGTGACGGGCTCGGTGTTCGAAGGCACCAGGAACACAAAGTTGCGATGGTGAATCGGGCGGCTGTCAAACGCCCATTGGTCGCCGGTGCGGTGCTGCTCAATCAACTGACCGTCCAGCTCCCAGAATACCGACACGTCATCAAGCAGGGGATAACCGATTTCCAGCAGTCGGTTTACCGGCTCCGGCGGTACCTGGACTTTTAGCCAGAACCCGCCACTGCTGAACCCCAGATTAAGGATGTCCGGGGGCGTAAACGGTTGCCACTGCCCGGTGGGCAATGTCCGCACTTCCTCCACCGTCAGCGCGGCACTGTCATCCTCCAGCCATGCAAATGCAGCGGTCTCCGCTCTCAGGCCGCCGGAGCCTGTCAGTGTCAGTACCAGGATCAGCCATTGGCAGAGATGCAATGCATAGTGGTTCATAAACGGATATCCGGCACCCGGTTCAGTGATTCTGCACGACAGAACGGGGTAGTAAGCCCCTTATGCATCCTTGCCAGATTGGTGATAAGTTTAGACGGTTACCGGGAGAACTTCTCCTGCCGGTAACATAAACCGCACAAAACACCCGGAGACCAGACATGACCGAGAGAAAAACGGAGATAAAGCCGGGTCGCTACCGCCATTACAAAGGCAAGGACTATCAGGTCATCGATATTGCCCGCCACAGCGAGACCGAGGAAAAACTGGTGGTTTACCGGTGCCTGTATGGCGATTTCAGCCTCTGGGTAAGACCCCTGTCCATGTTCCAGGAAACCGTCGAAGTTGCCGGCGAACAGGTACCCCGTTTTTCCTGGGTCAGTGAGAACTGACTTCCACCCGGATTTTTGACTGCGGCGATGATTTCCTGCACATTAGCGCGCTTTCCCGAACCGGCTACCCGTAAGCGGTAGCGAGAGCCATAGAATTACGCCCGGAGTTTGCCATGAATGCCGTTGTCGCCGCGGTCGCCATCATGCTCGTCCTGAGTTTGTGCCGCATCCACGTTGTTGTCGCCCTGATCATCGGCGCCGTTGCCGGCGGCCTGATCGCCGGTTTGCCCCTGGAAGCCACCATCGAGGCCTTCAATAATGGTCTTGGCGGCGGAGCCACCGTCGCACTGTCCTACGCAACTCTCGGCGCGTTTGCCGTCGCCATCGGCAAGTCCGGCCTTGCTCACGCCCTGGCAGACAAGGCCCTGGCACTGGTGGGCAAACAGGACGATGGCAAGGCCGTCGGCGGCATCCGCTTCCTGATCGTGGGTCTGCTGCTGGCCATTGCCATCTCGTCCCAGAATATCCTGCCGATCCACATTGCGTTCATTCCGCTGGTGGTACCGCCCCTGCTGTACGTGATGGCCAAACTGAACATGGACCGCCGCCTGGTCGCCTGCGTGCTGACCTTCGGCCTGATCACCCCGTACATGTTCCTGCCGATCGGTTTCGGCGGCATCTATCTGAACGAAATTCTGCTGGCTAACGTCGGTGACAACGGCGTCGATGCTTCCGAACTGAACGTCATGTCCGCCATGGCGCTGCCGGCCCTGGGCATGCTCTGCGGTCTGCTGGTGGCGGTGTTCTTCAGCTACCGGGGCGACCGCAAATACAACATGGACACCATCGAGAAAACCGAGCGGGTCGACATCCAGTACAACGGCCGCACCCTGTCCATGGCACTGATTGCGATTGTCACCGCGTTCGTGGTCCAGCTCTGGCTGGGCTCCATGATCCTCGGCGCGCTGGCCGGTTTCGTGCTCTTCAACGTGTCCGGAGTGGTCAAATGGAAAGAAGCGGACGATCTGTTCACCGAAGGCATGAAGATGCTGGCAATGATCGGCTTCATCATGATCGCCGCCTCCGGCTTTGCCGAAGTCATGCGCGAAACCGGCGAAATCGCCACCCTGGTGGAAAGCTCGGTCGCTACCATCGGAGACAACAAGGCCATGGCCGCCTTCCTGATGCTGGTGGTGGGCCTGCTGATCACCATGGGCATCGGCTCCTCGTTCTCCACCATCCCCATCATCGCAGCCCTGTACGTACCCCTGGCCCTGGAAATGGGCTTCAGCCCCCTGGCCATTGTGGCCCTGGTCGGCACCGCCGGCGCCCTGGGTGACGCCGGTTCCCCGGCCTCTGACTCTACCCTCGGCCCCACCGCCGGCCTCAACGTCGACGGCCAGCACAACCACATCTGGGACACCGTTGTTCCCACGTTCCTGCACTACAACCTGCCGTTGCTCGGTTTTGGTTGGTTGGCGGCTATGGTGCTTTAATGCCAGTAGGACCAGCCCTTGAGGTAGTATTCATGAACGGCGGGCTGGTCCAGCGAGCTGACGCGAATGTCCTTCACAGGCTGCACATCTTTCTCAAAAGTCAGCGCCTCGTCCAAGACGGATCTGTCAAGGTACCGTGTGGACACATCGATGGGCCGTGGCACCAGCGGGCGGCTTTCGGCACTGGCGTACACAAATCCCCAGTCGCCAAAGGACGGCACCTGGACGTGGTAAGGAGTCACTGCGTCAAAACCGGCAGCGTCTATTGAAGACACAATGGACCAAAAGGCATCCGTTGCGAAATAAGGGCTGGTGGCCTGGGTCGTAAAGATACCGTTCGGCGCCAGATTATGGCGTACCAGACGATAGAATTCCCTACTGTAAAGCCGGGCAATGGACACGTTGTTGGGATCCGGGAGGTCCGCAAGGATAACGTCGAACGGCTCCCGGTTCTCATCCAGATAAACCATGGCATCTTGGGAAACAATGGTCACACGATCATCGCTGAGGCTCCCTTCATTTATCGCTACCAACCGGGCATCGTTTGCCGCCAAATCAACCACTGCCGGGTCCAGATCCACCAGGGTAATCTGCTCTATATCCGGGTACTTGAGGAGCTCTCTCACCGCCAGTCCATCTCCCGCCCCAAGCAGTAGGACGCGGGAAGGGTGCGGATGCTGGGACAAGGGGGCATGAACCAGGGACTCATGGTAGCGATACTCATCCACCGACGAAAACTGTAGGTTGCCGTTCAGGAAGAGCCTCAGATCGTCCTTGTACTGAGTAAGTACAATGGTCTGGTAAGGGGTCTGCTGCCTGTGTACAACGCGGTCGCTATACAAAGAGCTCGACCAGTGATCCAGCAACCCCTTTGAGAAGATCAGCATGACCGCAAGAAAAGCCGTAACCACGAAGCCTGACCACCCCAGAACCCGTTTTCTGGGCAGATCCAACTGTGGCGCAAAATACCAGAGGTTGAGCAATCCCAGGGCAATGTTCAGAAGTCCGAAAATCAGAGACGACTGAAAAACCCCCATGAACGGCACTACCAGGAAAGGAAAGGCCAACGTCGCCAGCAAAGCCCCAAGATAGTCTAGCGACAGGACATTGGAAAGGTTCCTGGCCAGAACATCCTGATGCTCGAGGATGCGCGTCAGCAACGGAACTTCCAACCCGGTCAGCGTCCCCACCAGCACAATCAGCAGCACCATCACCGGCTGGATCAGATCCGTATAGGCATAAGCCAGATACATGAACGGAACGCACAGCCCACCGATAACCCCCAGGAGCAGCTCAACGCCGATAAACGCTGCCAGCAGGTTCCCCTTGATCCAACGGGACGCCCACGACCCCAACCCCATGGCGGCCATATAGATGCCGATGGTCAGAGAAAATTGTCGAACACTGTCACCCAGGAAATAAGATGCCGTGGTGCTGATCAGGAGTTCATAGATGATCGAGCACAGGCCGGCAATCAGGATTGAACCGATCAGCACCTGTTTCTGGCGGGAAAGATTGGCCTCAACGACTGTCATGACCGGCTCTACTTCCCATAATGAATGCCAGTGCCCCGGCTACCCGGACCACCAGGCGCGCCATTGCGGACACTGCGACTGGGGTAGTAGCGGGGGCCGCCGAAATACCAGAACGAAGGCCCACTGTCATAGCCATTGTAGCCCGCATAGCCATAACCTTGACTGCTGCAGCTGAACAGGCCCAAATAGGCTGCTGCTACCAACGCCAGAATCAAACCGGTTTTCAATTTCATATCAAAACGTCCCTGTTGATTACTGTTCCTGAATCATTTCTAGAAAGACGCCCCGGTAACGAATCAGACCGATGACAATCGCAAGAATCAGGGCTAGGATCCCTGCGGCCCTATGGGGAATAGGGCTGAAGCCTCCCTCATCAATATCCACGGTGATCGGGGCTCTACCAAGGTCAGAGTGTTCGAAGTTGTTTTCGGTACTGACCCCGATTAGATATTCACCAGGCTTTTCGATTGTCAGTTTTCCCTGATAGGAGGTTTCTGATTCCCGCCAGTAATAGCCTTCGTAGTCACGACCCTCTTCGTGCCAGAAACCGTCACCCAGACCCAGCAAATACTGCTGTTTCGCATCCAGTAGCGAAACGGTCACTGAACTCCAGTGACCGAGGGGGATCGGCTGGTATACTTGGATATCAAGAATCGTGCCCGGGTCTTCGATGACCAGGGGGCCAATCATGCCGCCGTCAGCCGGCAGCTTCTCGAAGAGCTTTCCGGAGCCATCGGTGAGGCTCAGACCACAGGAGGTGACCAGACAGATGGCGGCAAACGCAAACAGGATTCGAACAAAGGGAATACGGTTGGTTTTGGTCTCGGTTGTCATGGTCATCACCCGATCATGAAGTACAGAACTGTGGCAAAACTTACCGCAACAGCGAACTCGAGCAAGCCGGCGCCTGTGTTGCGATCCTCAGCGATTTCCTTGTTCAGGTCATCACGGCTGATAACCACCTTGTCAAAGAAAAATCGCACCACGATCAGGTAGATAAAGACACCCAGAAGATTAACGCCCAACCAGGACAGGTTGTCGGTCCAGCTGACGAAATCGCCTTTGACCGAGCCCATGATAATCAGGCCGATGGCGACAAACGTGCCCCCGAAACCCAGTCCCGCAGCCAGGTTATCGTTTTCGATTTCCTGTTGTATGACGTATGGCGTCATCCACTCATACAGCCTGCTAAAGATCAGCAGTGCCACTTGGCCGATGGCGTAGAAGACAAGAGCGGAAACAATGCCACCCCCTTCTCCGTGGATCGCTCCGGCAACCACTAGGGCTGATCCGATGTAGTTGGCGCCCTGTATCGCCCCTGCAGCCTTATTGTGGTTGTCCTTGATGGCCCCAGCCACGGAGAAGGTGTGTAATATGAAGCGGTCGTTCAGTACGCGCGACAGATTCAACAACACCATGCCCATCAGGCTATAACCACCCACCAAGAGCAGATCCATCCACAGGCCAGTACTAGGCCCTAGATAGGCACCGCAAAATATGGCCGTGAAGCCAGCATAATAGCCTGCAAGGCTGGTTGCCTGAGCCGCATTGTCAGAACTGGTCAACTCACGGTCGATGCAATAGGGCGTCAACAGACGCTTCAGATATTTCGCAACCAGGAAAAGCGCAATGTAGAGCGCCAGCATGCTGGCGCCCCTGAGCAGCACATCCGGATTAAACTCCATAGCAATCATCCTTGATCCGTCGTTCTGTATACCTTGATGCGGGTAGGCGGGATTCGCTGCGACAGGTAGGCCCGGTAGTCCTGTCCCCATCGTTCGATGGTCAGATCGTGAGTCTCGTTGTCACCTTCGAGATCCCAGAATTCCAGGGTCTCTGGCCGGGATTCGTCTCCATCAGGCAGGAATCTCGCAGTTCCATGTTCGGTCATCCGGAACACATCGCCATCGAAGTGGACGACCGCCCCGGGTTTCAACCGTCCCACACCGGCGTCGTCCAGACCCAACTCGTCGATTCGCAGCCTTTTGAGCGTCACGCTGGTTTCCAGCTCATCGTCCCGATCCACGTCCAGCCAAACAGTGCCTGAGCCAGTCTCGCCCTCGAGTTCGAACCACTGGTAGCCATCCTGTTGATAGACGTGCCTGGCCGTGACCTGCACATCCACCTCAGTCATTTCCGCCCCGTAAGGCGGAAGCTGTATTACGCCACCGACACGGACACTCTCAATGCCACCCATTGGCGAGTGGGCGGCCCCGGACGCGGCGGTTGACGATACCGCCCGCCGGGACCACATTCGATAACCGATAACGCCGGCAACGACCAGCAACACCAGTAGCAGAAGATCCATAACCATGATGACCTAGACTCCCGGCTTTTTCTCGGATGACTGGTCGGCCATTTGTGCCTTGAGTTCCGCCAGGGCGTCACTGCCACCACTTTTGTTGAGGGCCTGATTGATATCATCGTCCAGCGACCGGGAGGACTGGATCATATCGCCATAGGACTCAGCCAGGGCTTCCTCCTCTTCGACCTTGGAACGCATCTTCTCCAGAGTCGAAATGGTCGAGGAGGAATCCACCTGGGCCATCTGACGATTGATCTTCTTGGTGGCAGTACTGACCTTGGCCCTGGCCTTCAGTGTTTTGAGCTCGTTTTCCCACTGGGAAATCTGACCTTTCAGCTCCTGGATCTTGTATTCAAGATCGGCGGAGAGTCGGTCGTACTTATCCTTCTCCACCTGGCTTCGTTCCGCCACCTGCTGCGACTGGTTTTGCTTTTCCAAAGCACCGGATGCCAGCTTATCAGCCTCTTCCTGGGACAACTCTCCCACCGACGCCTTCTGCAACAACCGCATGGCTTTGCGCTTATAGTCCTCCACATCCGCTGAGGCATTCTCAAACTCCCGCCGGCTACGAATGGCGATAGCCTTGATTTCGGCGAGGCTGTGCAGACTGTTGTCCAGGTCCGTTTTCAAGTCCCGGATGGCCTGCTCGCTCATCTTGATCGGATCTTCGAGCTTGTCTACGGCCGAGTGGGCTTCGGCAGAGCTTAATTTGAACAGTCGCTTGAATAGGTTCATGCAGTAGCACCTCCTTGCTGGGAGAGTTGAATAAGCTCATCAGCATGCTCTGCAAGCATCAGGCTTAGAGCGTTCACGGAGCCTTCCAGTTCGTTCAGGTCCAGATTGGCCAGCGCCAGGGTGTCACGGAAAATCAGCCTGGTACCAGACTCGTCGAGGCACAGGGCTCCGTGTATCAGTTCCCGATTAATTTTCAGCAGGTCCCGGTAGTTGTCCTTACTGGCTGACGGTAAATCCAACAGGAACTGCTCGATCACGAGGATGTCGTCCTCGCAATCAATCACCAGTCGATGGATCCCCTGTTGTTCAGCGCTTACAACCAGCATCTGCTCTTCGGGATCCTCGTGATCCACCATAAGGGGCAGAGCGGCAATGTAGGTTTTTATGGTTTCAAATGACGTTGACATGTTGATGATCGCTCCTTGATAAACTGAGATTCAGAGGGGGACTGGAGAGGGTCTAAGAGCCTCATTGACGTCCGCTTCCGTTGGAATGGCCACCTCGCGGACCATAAGAATAATGCTGGCAGCATCAAAGCGGTGGTCCGGTGCCGGATGACACTCCACATGCCCATCCTCCCTGACATAGGCCATCAGCGTACCGAGTCCGGCACGCATGAGATCACAGGCAACGTCAGACCAGACCACGCCCTTGAGCGATACCCGATAACGCATCGCATGGTCGTCATGGTGGGTAAAGAGGTTCTCCAGGACTTTCTCTGTGCCGGGCGCCACCAGAGCACGAACGAGGATCTCCGGGTAAGCTCTGACCGGACGGATGGTGGTACTGGCACCGGCCCGCTCCGCACGATTTCGGTTCTCATCCTGCACGCACTCGGCGACGACATAGGGCTTTGCCTCGCCACAAAGCTCATCCAGCTGCATCAGTACGTCGAGCGTCACACTGTCCGAAACACGGCTGTATTCATCTCGCGCCAATACAATGATGGCACTCGCATCCCCGGCAGAGGCAGCCTCCAAAGCAGAAAAGTCCGACGACTCACCGTGGTAGTGAACCACTTCCCGCTCCCTGAGAGACGAGGGCAAGCCCTCAGGAAACGCATCCGTCAAAATCTGAACGGGGACATCTGCAAACGCGTCGGTAGCCCTCAACTGGTCGACCAGCCTGTGGAAATACACGGCAGGGTCGTGCTTCGGGCTATTGATGATTAATACATGGTCTTTCATATGCCATCTCCATTGACCCTTGATCATGTATTCCTTCCGCTTGAGCCGGTAGTCGATGTAATCACTGGCCAATTGAGCCAGGATTGTAATGCCAGCGATGTACAGCAGGATGACCGTGGCTGACCTTCCGGCGATGGTGCTGGCTGAATAGTCCCCGTACCCGACCGTGGTCAGCGTGGTGAGCGTCAACCAGACCGCATCATTGAGGCTCAGGCCCTCGAATAGCACCATCGCAACGACATGGAGGGAGGACAGCGAAAGAAGCCAGCAGAGTGCTTTCTGCAGACGGCCTCGCAGGCCCACATCCAGTCGGCGGGAAAATTCAGTTCTGGAACGTCGTCTTTTGAAAAGGCGGGAAAACATGATTGCTGACGTCCCCATCCATGGGACGTACTTCAACTCCTGTCAGGCCAGCTTATAGATAGTTCGACGCCAGTGAGGCGTGAATCAATATGTGGGCGGCAATCTTACACTGTCAAAAAAGGCAATGCCATGCATCGGTGCACACGGCCACCTCTTTACTGGTCCTGTTTCGACTTGAAAAACACTACCTGCTTGACGGTATGATCGTCTTCGTTGTCGCGCTTGTTAACCCGTGTTTCGAGTTCAGGGTTGGTCGGCTGTTCGGTGTCAGACACCGCATCGGTAAAGCCACAGGCCACGCATTCGCGCACCTGATCGTCATCGTCGGTGGTGAACATCATGATTTTGTCCATCTCCGCACAGCGGGGGCAGACGGCGCCGGCGATGAAGCGTTTTGGACTCGCCATAAGATTGCTCCAGTACGTTTGGGCATTGGCTTGTCGGGTTACGGCCTTTGGCCTAACCCGACCTATGGTTTCGTAGCTCGGACAGCGTTACCGCAGCCGGGCAGACAGCGCCAATGCTGTAGGTCGGATTAGGCCGCAGGCCGTAATCCGACAGTGTTTTCATCAGGCAGCGTCGTCCGTGATGCCATTCTGCTTCAACAATGCATCCACCTGCGGTTCTCGACCGCGGAAGGCCTTGAACAGCTCCATGGGCTCCTGGGAGCCGCCTTTTTCCAGGATATTGTGCAGGAATGCCTTGCCGGTCTCCGGATCGAAGATTCCGCGTTCCTCGAACAGCGAGAACGCATCCGCCGCCAGCACTTCCGCCCACTTGTAGCTGTAGTAGCCTGCGGCGTAACCGCCAGCAAAGATGTGGGAGAAGCTGTTGGGGAAGCGGTTGAATTCCGGTGCCCGCACCACGGCAATTTCTTCCCGCACCTTGCGGTGCATATCCAGTGGGTTGGTTGGGGCCTCGCTGGTAAATTCCGCGTGCAGGCGGAAGTCGAACAGTGAGAATTCCAACTGGCGCACCATGGCCATGCCGGACTGGAAGTTCTTGGCCGCCAGCAGCTTCTGCAGCAGGTCCTCGGGCAGCGGCTCGCCGGTTTCGTGGTGCGAGGCGATCAGCGCCAGGGATTCCGGGTTCCAGCACCAGTTTTCCAGGAACTGACTGGGCAGCTCCACCGCATCCCAGGCCACGCCGTTGATACCGGATACTTCCAGCACATCCACCTGAGTCAGCATGTGATGCAGGCCATGGCCGAACTCATGGAACAGGGTGGTGACCTCGTCGTGGGTCAGCAGCGATGGCTTACCGTTGACTGGCGGGGTGAAGTTGCAGGTCAGGAACGCGACCGGCAGCTGAAGGTGGCCGCGCTGATTGCGCCAGCGCACCCGGCAATCGGCCATCCAGGCGCCACCACGCTTGCCCTGACGGGCGAACAGGTCGAAGTAGAACCAGGCCACCGGCTCGCCGTTGCGGCTGATGCAGTAGGCGGTGGCATCTTCATGCCAGGTTTCCACCTCGGGCCTGGCTTCGATCTGGACATCGAACAGCTTTTCCGCCACGGCAAACAGACCCGGAACCACCTTGTTCACCGGGAACCAGGGACGCAGGGTTTCCGGGGAGATGTCGTACCGTTCCTGGCGCAGTTTTTCGCTGTAGTAGCCGATATCCCAGGCTTCCAACTCTTCCACATCGTGGCTGTCCCGGGCGAAGGCTGTCAGCTCGGCAAACTCTTTTTCCGCCACCGGCTTGGACTTGGCCGCGAGCTGGTTCAGGAAATCCAGAACCTCGTCGGTGCCGCGGGCCATCTTGGTGGCCAGCGAGCGCTCGGCGTAGTTGTCAAAACCCAGCAGCTGGGCAAGTGCGTGGCGACGCTTGAGGATTTCCGCCATCACCGGGGTGTTGTCCCAGGTGCCGGCGTCCGGGCCCATGTCCGAGGCGCGGGTGACAAAGGCTTCGTAGACTTCGCGGCGCAGCTCACGGTTGTCCCCGTAGGTCATCACCGGGAAGAAGCTGGGGAAGTCGAGGGTGATCACATAGCCGTCGAGGTCTTTCTGCTTCGCCGCCTGCTTCGCGCCCTCAATGGCGCTTTCCGGTAACCCGGACAGCTCGTCCACATCGGTAATGTGCTTGTACCAGTGCTGGGTGGCGTCCAGCACGTTGTCACTGAAGCGGTTGGAGAGCTCCGCCAGCTCCCGGGACAGCTCCGCGTACTGCTTTTTCTGGTCCGCCGGCAGGTCGACACCGCCCAGGTGGAAATCCCGCAGGGTGTTGTCTATAGACTTGCGCTGGGCTTCGTTCAGCTCGCTGAAATCGTCCCGCGCCGCCAGTTTCTTGTAGGCATTGCACAGGGTTTCGTTCTGGCTCAGCTCGGTGCTGTATTCGGTGAGCTTTTCCAGGCAGTTTTTGTAGACCTTGCGCAGGTCGTCGCTGTTCATCACGCCGTTGAGGTGGGAAATCACCGACCAGGCGTTGCTCAGCTTGTCTTCCATTGCCTGCATGGGCTGGGCGAGGGTGTCCCAGGTGGGGTCTTCCTGCTGGGCCAGTTCGGCGATTTTCACGCGGTTTTCGCTGAGAATCTGGTCAATTGCCGTTTCCATGTGTTCGGTACGGACATGGTCAAACTTCGGCAACAGGTCGTCGGTCAATAATGGGTTATTCATAAGTTCCCTTCTCAGCTGTCAATTTGTAGGGTAGCTTCGGTGTATCAGACTTCGGGGAAAGGTACCTGTGGGAGGGGGCTGTCCAAAACACGCTCCTTGCGGCACATCCATGTGACGCTTGGGCTCCGCCATCCATGGCTCCGCACAGTTTTGGACAGCCCCCTCCCACAGGCACCCCGAGCCTCCGGGAAAACGCTATACGAGTATATGTAATGACGAATGTACGTTCACACAAGGGTATCACGCCAACATTCGGAGCACGCACCTGGATTGATCCCAGTTCCGTGGTGATTGGCGACGTAAAAACCGGGGACGATGTCTCCATCTGGCCGATGACAGTTGTTCGCGGCGATATGCACAAGATTCGCATCGGTGATCGTTGCAGCATCCAGGACGGTTCAGTCCTTCACATCACCCACGCCAGTGACTACAACCCCGGCGGTTATCCGCTGACGATCGGGGATGATGTCACCATTGGCCACAAGGCCCTGTTGCACGGTTGCACCGTGGGCAACCGGGTACTGGTGGGCATGGGGTGCATCATCATGGACGGGGCCGTGGTGGAGGACGAAGTCATTGTCGCCGCCGGGTGCCTGGTGCCTCCGGGCAAGACCCTGGAATCCGGCCACCTTTATGTCGGGTCTCCCTGCAAAAAAGCGCGCGCCCTGACCGACAACGAGCGCACGTTCTTCAAATATACCGCCGCCAATTACGTCAAACTGAAGGACGACTATCTGAACGATCAGAAATGATGCTCGTCCACCTGATACAGGTCAAAATTCGATCAAACGGGGCTTGAAAACTTCTGCGGTGATCCTACATTCGAAAATAGCAGAAGTTCACGGAGTCCCATCCGGCTGGCGCCACCGGTATGGAGCTGTTCCGCGAGCGAAGCTGATGTCTCACGATTTCAGATTCGTAAAGGAGGAGTTTCATCATGAGCAACATTGCACGTTGGAATCCAGTCAGTGAATTTGATGACCTGATGAACCGTTACAACCGGCTGTTGGGCCTGACACGTGGCAACGGTGAACGGGAGGGCAAGGATCTGTTCAGTCGCAGCGACTGGGCGCCCGCCGTTGATATCAAGGAAAGCCCGGAAGCCTTCACCATTGAGGCTGAGCTGCCGGGTATGAACAGGGAAGACGTCAAAGTTACCGTCCACGATGGTGTGCTCAGCATCCAGGGTGAACGCAAGCATGAAGAAGAAACGCAAGACAGGAAGCACCACCGTATCGAACGGGTTTATGGCAGTTTCCTGCGCCGTTTCACTCTGCCGGAAAATGTGGATGAGGACAGCATCAAGGCCAACTTCAAGGACGGCGTGCTGTCACTGACCCTGCAGAAATCCGAACCGGCTGAACCCAAAGCCATCGAGGTGGAAGTTCAGTAACGGTCCGGATGCCTGCTGCGGAGCCGGGGGCGCTCAGCTCCCGGCGTCTGCCTTTGTCTTTGCACCCGCAGCCTTGAGGGCATCGGCATACGCCGTGCTGCGCTGATGTTGCAGGATATGGTCGAGAATGGTTTCCCCTGATTCTCCGACGGCATCCAGATTTCTGCCTGCTTCCACGAAAAACCCGATGAAGCGTTCGAAATCTTCTGCACGCATCGCCCGATAGGCTTTCTGCAACACGTGGAAATCCGCATTTTCGCCAGCGTCCGCCGGCTCGATGGCGAGAAAGCTCCTGACCCGCTCGTCGCTCCACTCTTCGCCAATGACTTTCGGTTTGTCTGGTCCGCTCATAGTCTCTCCCGGTCTTTGTCCGGCTGATGGTTCAAACTTGGGGCCACAGTATAAAGATCTGAAAGCAAAGAAGTTAGTTGAAATGACTATGAGAAGCTATCACTGGAGCATAAGCGGTCAGGGCAGTATTTCCACGGGTAGCGCTTCCGTGGCAGCGGATTCGATGCATTCGGGATCACGGATGGCGATTTCCACACGCCGGTTTTTGGCCCGATTTTCATCGCTGTTGTTGGGGGCAAGCGGGTTTGTTTCCGCCCGACCGGCGGCCACCACACGCTCCGCCGGTACCTGTCGGTTCATGACCAGTTCATGGACCACAGACACCGCCCGGGCCGCGGAAAGGTCCCAGTTGGACCGGTAACGGCTGCTGGAAATCGGACGATCATCGGTATAACCGGACACCAGCACATCACCAGTGCAGTCCGCCAGCACCCCGACCACACGCTCAATAATGGGGATCATATCCGGTTTGATGGTGGCGTCGCCTGAGCGAAAGGTGGCCTCCTCGGAAAAGCGGATCACCACTTTTTTCTCATCGTAGTTGACACTCAGGGCCTCTGACGCCACCTCGTTCTCCAGCTCACTGATCATTCGGGTAGCCAGATCAACAATGCCGGCTGGAATGCCGGTTTCTCCGCGACCTTCGGTTCGCTCATCAATGAACTCCGGCTCATCGGCCATGGATTCGCTCGGCTCGGGCAGGGAGACAGTGTCCGACTCGATCAGGGTCAGAGGGGAGCCTCCGACATCGTCCGCCAGTACGTTGCTGCTGCCGAAGGCCACCGACATGGAATTGGCCATGGCGCGGTATTTCTCGATGTCCATTTCGGCAAAGGACAGCAGCAAAATAAAGAAGGTCAACAGCAGGGTGGCCAGATCGGCAAAGGTGACGATCCAGGCCGGGGTGCGGTTCTGCGGCTTGCGACGGCGATGCTGACTGATACCCGTCAAACTGTCAGGCCTCCCGCTCCGGTGCAAGGCCGGTGCGTTGGTCCGGAGTCACGAAGGAGGACAGCAGTTCGGTCATCACCCGGGGATTCTCTCCGCGCATGATGTTGCGGATCGAAGTGGTGATCAGCAACTGGTTACGGGCTTCATCCTCTGCCTTGAGCTGTAGCTTGTCCGCCAGCGGCAGCGCAATCAGTTGCGCAATAAAGGCACCGTAGAGCGTGGTCAACAGGGCGATGGCCATGGCCGGGCCAATGGACGAGGGATCATCCAGGGTGTTGAGCATCTGCACCAGACCAACCAGGGTACCGAGCATGCCAATGGCCGGGGCCGATTCGCCGATGCCTCGGAACACCCGCTCAGCGACCTCGTAACGCTCCGCTGTCTGCTGCGTTTCCTGTGTCAGGGCCTCTTCCACCAGTTCCGGTGGATGGCCGTCGACACAGAGGTTAATGGCTTTTTTCAGGAAACCGTTCGCGGTTACGTGGTCCTCAAGCCCGAGAATACCTTCCTTGCGCACCACCATGGCCAACTCACCCACTTCCCGGATCAGCTCGGTCGGGCGGGCCACCTGCTCCTTGAATGCCGCGGAAAATGCCAGGCGAAAGGCGCTCATAACCGAGGACAGCCGGAACTTGATCAGGGTCACCGCGAAGGTGCCGCCCAGTACAATGGCCAGACCAGGCAGATTCAGGAATGTCAGTATGGAGGCGTTGGCCAGCATGGCGAGTACCACGATCAACACGCCCGCCACCAGACCCACAAGGGTAAGAATATCCATCCGGGACCTTTCCAGTGTTTTGACCCAGAGCATAGCCCATCCCGGGCTGCCCGGCTCAGTCGTTACGTAATTCGTCCATCACCGCCGCCGTTTCCGGGCGAATACCCCGCCAGATGCGGAAAGACTCGGCAGCCTGCTCCACCAGCATTCCCAAGCCATCAAACACCCGGGTTGCGCCCTGATCCAGCGCCCACTGATTAAAAGTGGTGGTGGTCAGAGAATACATCATGTCGTATACCACGGTGTCGGCACCGATCACATTTGGCGACAGCGGCGGCAAATCTCCCTGCAGGCTGGCGCTGGTGCCGTTGATGATCACGTCAAAAGCATCATCGGGTGCCTCGAAACCACACGCCGAGAGCGCCACGTCACCGGCATCGGCACGGAACAGGTCCGCCAGCGCCTGCGCTTTGGACACCGTCCGGTTAGCGAGGGTGATGGCGGCAGGCTGTGCGGCGATCAGCGGACCCAGAACACCACGCACAGCGCCACCGGCGCCCAGCACCAGAATGCGCCTGCCTTGAAGTGCCACTTGGTGGTTGCGGGTCAGATCGGTCACCAACCCCTTGCCGTCGGTGTTATCAGCAGTCAACAAGCCCTCAGCGTCGACAAACAGGGTATTGGCGGCCCCGGCTTTTTCAGCCTCCGGCGTCCGTCGGTCCGCCAGTGACCAGGCCTGCTCCTTGAAGGGCACGGTGACGTTCAGGCCCATACCGCCCTGACGGAAAAAATCCCGTACTGTGGCGGCGAAATCGTCCAGGGGCGCCTGAATCGCCGTGTATTCCACAGCCTCGCCGGTCTGTCGTGCAAACAGGCTGTGAATGCGGGGGGATTTGCTGTGGCTGATCGGGTGGCCAACCACGGCGTAGAGATCATTGTTCATGGTTCAGCTCCAGCCAGTCACGATCCGTGAGGAAGTAATCGGTCAGGCGCGCCTCCTCGGAGCCGGCTTCCGCGCTGCGGTTGTAGTCCCAGCGCACCAGCGGCGGAAGCGACATCAGAATGGATTCGGTGCGGCCGCCGGACTGCAGCCCGAACAGAGTGCCACGATCGTACACCAGATTGAATTCCACATAGCGGCCGCGACGGTACAACTGGAAATCCCGCTGCTGTTCCGTGTAGGGCAGATCCTTGCGGCGCTGCACGATGGGCTCATAGGCATCGATATAACTGCTGCCCACCGCCTGCATCAGGCCGAAGTCGCGGGCGAAGTCGCCGGTGTTGTGGTCGTCGAAAAACAGACCACCAATGCCCCGTGGCTCGTCCCGGTGTTTGAGGTAGAAATATTCATCGCACCAGTGCTTGAAGCGCGGGTAAATGTCGTCACCGAAGGGCTGGCAGGCGTTCCGGGCGGTGCGATGCCAGTGCACGCAATCTTCCTCGAAGCCATAGTAGGGCGTCAGGTCATAGCCACCGCCAAACCAGTACACCGGCTCGGCATCTTTCGGCGTGGCGATGAAAAACCGCACATTGGCGTGGGAGGTGGGCACCATCGGGTTGTGGGGGTGGATCACCAGGGACACCCCCATGGCCTGCCAGGGCGCGCCGGCCAGGTGAGGGCGATGGGCTGTGGCAGACGGTGGCATGGTGTCACCCATCACATGGGAAAAGTTCACCCCGCCTTTCTCAAACACGGCGCCGTCAGTGATCACCCGGCTGATCCCGCCGCCGCCTTCCGGGCGGTCCCAGGCATCTGTGATGAAGTCTGCTATGCCATCCACCGCAGCCAGCCGCTGGGCGATGTTTTCCTGCAGCGCCAGCAGGTACTGTTTGACGGCATTACTGTCGGGTTGCTGCGACATCTGCTTCTCCTACCGCAATTGACGACCGTTGACGATATCCAGAATCCGGCTGGGCTGGCGGTTGCCGCCCAGATCCCCGGGCACGATCCAGTCCAACTCGTCACCGAAATAACGGCGCACCTGCCAGATGGAGCGCGCGGGCTGACGCCCCGCCGGGTTACAGGACGTGGACACCAGCGGCATACCGGCGGTCTCACAGAGGGCACGGATCACCGGGTGGCTGCTCACCCGCACCGCAATGGAGCTGTGACGCCCGCGCACCCACTCGGGAATCTGCTGCTTCACATCCGGCAACAGGCAGGTGACCGGCCCGGGCCAGTGCTGCTCAGCTTCCCGCTGCAGGGCCACAGGCAGGGGATCCAGCAGGAAACTCACCTGGTCGACGGAGGACGCCACCAGGATCACGCCTTTGTCCATCGGACGCCGCTTCAGGTCGAGGATACGGTCTACCGCCTCTGCATCCCAGGGATCGCACCCCAACCCCCAAACCGCTTCCGTCGGATAAGCGATGACACCACCACCCAGAAGGGTGCGGCGGGCACAGTGCAGTTGCCAGTCAGTGAGGGGATTGGGCGAATGCGGCATGTCTCAGGCTATCCTCTGAAAACCTCCCGGAACCGAGCTGACCAATCCCTGAAGTTCAAGCAACAGCAGCGACTGCATCAACTGATCGGCGGGTAATCCGGTTTCTGAACACAGTTGATCGGTTGATTGCGGATCATACCCTAAAGCCTCCAGCACCGCGATTTCCCGCGGCTCCAGATTCACAGTTGGGGAGGCCTCAGCAGACGTGGCCTGCGACGCCACGGGCGGCGACCACCAGGCTCCCAGCTCCTCAAGCACGTCGTCCACGGTTTCCACCAGGCGCGCACCCTGCTTGATCAGGTGATGGCAGCCCCGGGCCACCGGGCTGTGGACCGAACCGGGAATAGCGAACACCTCTCGCCCCTGTTCCAGCGCCAGCCTGGCGGTAATCAGCGACCCGCTCTTGAGGCCGGCCTCCACCACCAGTATGCCACGGCTCATACCGCTGATAATGCGGTTACGCTGTGGGAAATGCGCTGAGCGGGCGCGGGTACCGGGCGGGTACTCGGACATCAGCAACCCCTGGCTGATAATGCGATCCGCCAGCTTGCGATGCTGGCTGGGATAGAGCTGGTCAAAACCACTGCCAATGACCGCCAGGGTATCGTGGCCCGCGTCCAGGGCACCAGCATGGGCGGCGCCATCAATACCAAGCGCGAGACCGCTGGTCACCAGGAATCCCTCCCGGGCGAGGGCGGCCGCAAAATTCCGTGCATGGTCCAGACCGGCCCGGGTGGCGTTACGGCTGCCGACAATGCCGATCTGATCCCGCGTTAACAGCTGCCGGTCACCGAGGCAGTAAAGCACCATCGGGGCATCGTGAATATGGCGCAACGGATCCGGGTAATCATCATCCCCGGGAGTTAACAGCCAGACACCCTGGGCACGGCACGTTTCCCAGGTCTGAAGGACCTGCCGCACCAGCGGATGATTCCGGTCCTGTCGTTGCCACGCCTGCACGGGCTCGATGGTTTCCATGGTCAGGCCGATGGCTTTCAGCGTCGCGACGCTGGCGCCCAGAACCGCAGTCAGGTCTGCCATCGCGGACAGCGCAGCCTGGCGACGGCGTATGCCGAATTTCGGCAGGCGGGATAGCATCAGCCAGGGACCGGCGACGCTCTGGAAAAGATCGGAGGTTACCTCCGAAGGACTCGGGGCTGTGACTACATCAGACATGGGATCCTTCCCTGGGTAGTGGATGTGGCAGCAGACAGAGCTGCATTCCGGCATGTGCCTTCCTGGCACCGGCGATAATGATTATGTCATAAAAAACGGGAGCCGGTGACCGGCTCCCGTTCAGTGATCCGCGTTCTGAGATCAGGCGGGTTCAGGGATTGGTTACCTTGTCCCCGACCGACAATGGGCGGGTAGCCTGCAGGATCAGACCGTAGCTCATTTTTTCGTAGGTCTGAAATACCATCAGCAGGCCAGCGCGCTCGGACGGCAGTTCGATGGTTTCGTTGGTGACAGGGTCACGGACCATATTGCCGCTCTTCAGAACCGCCATCACGTTACCCGGCTTCAGACCCTCGCGCTCGCCGCGGTTGATCGCCACCACATTGAACTGGCCGATCTGGTTGACGCCACCTTCTACGGAGATCATTTCACCTTCAAGCTCCTGGTCCGGTGAGCTGGGCACGAAGTTGGTGGTCAGGCGGCGGTCTTCACTCACCAGCAGCCGGTCACCGATACGTACCTCTTCGCTGGATTTGGTGAGGCTCAGTGTCAGCACATCACCGTTTTCGGCGTTGATATCGCCCCTGGCAATGCTGCGCGCTTCCAGTCCCAGGAACTCACCGGTCTCCGGATCACGAAACTCCTGGCTGCGGCGGAAAATGCCAATCTTGTCCGCCGGCTTGTCACCACGGGCGTAGATGCGGTCGCCGGCACCGGTAATGATACGGCCGTCTTCACCTTCCAAAACGTAGGGTGCTCCGTTGATTTCCTCAGCAGAGACGATACGGGTTTCGGACAGGAAGCTGCTGATTGCATCCAGCGGGATCGCCGGGATCGGCGTATCAATCGGTTCTGAGCGCACCTTCGGTGACAATTTCACCACCCCGTTGCCCGTCACCTTGGTCAGGCGTGGCTTACCATCGATATAGACCAGAGCCAGGCGATCACCCGGATAAATCAGATGAGGATTCTCCACCTGGGGATTCACGTGCCAGATTTCCGGCCATTGCCACGGGTCTTCCAGAAAACGGGCGGAAATATCCCACAGGGTGTCACCCTTCACGACAGTGTAACGCTCGGGATGATCGGACCTGAGCTCTGGTTGCGCATGGGCCCAGGAGGTTAGCAGCAGCATGCTTGCTGCCAGAGCGTACAGCAGTTTCCTCATTATGTAAGTCCTTGATCGCGTGCCTTGAATCGACAGATTCTGTTCTTGATATGCAGCCAGTCGGGTGCAGCTTATTATGTTGCTGATTCCGATACTATAGAAGATGTCTCGCAAATTGTGATGTTATCTTTTGTTCTTCCAGTAAATTCTACCCCACCATCGAGAGATTTTAACTATCAACTGATCAGTTTGTACTCAATCGTCAAGATAGGGGATAATATGGAATACCCGGTCATAATAGACCCGGACTGGAAATATGCGCAGTACGCTGTCGCATTTCGGAGATAGCAGTCACACTGTTACAAATCATAACGGTATCATTCAGGTTAACAGGCCAAAAGTACGAGCAACATGATATTAGAGATTCTCGAATACCCGGATCCCCGTCTGCGCACCATCGCCAAACCGGTGAATGAGGTAACGGACGCCGACCGCAAGCTCATCGACGACATGTTCGAGACCATGTACGATGCGCCCGGCATTGGCTTGGCGGCGACCCAGGTCAACGTGCATAAACAGATCATCGTGATGGATCTGTCCGAGGACAAGAGCGAGCCACGGGTGTTCATCAATCCGGAAGTGGAAGTGCTGGACGGTGAACTGGAAGACATGCAGGAAGGCTGTCTGTCGGTGCCCGG
Organism: Marinobacter alkalisoli; assembly: GCF_045449795.1. Lineage (NCBI taxonomy): Bacteria > Pseudomonadati > Pseudomonadota > Gammaproteobacteria > Pseudomonadales > Marinobacteraceae > Marinobacter > Marinobacter alkalisoli. Next base: position 158,368 of record NZ_JBJJLB010000025.1, on the reverse strand, counting down.
CTTCTACGAGGACGTGTCCCGTATCGAACATTGCATGATTCGCGCCCTCGACCGTGACGGCAAGCCCTATGAACTCGAAGCCCGGGGGCTGCTCGCCGTGTGTATCCAGCACGAGATGGACCACCTCAACGGTAAGCTGTTCGTGGATTACCTGAGCGCCCTGAAGCGTAATCGGATTCGCAAGAAGCTGGAAAAGCTCCACAAGAAGAGTGCCTGATCACCGGTAATCTTTCCCGGTACTGTTTCCCAGCGCTCGAAGCTCAGCGACAACAGCCAGAACTAACGGACCGGGTGGATACCCGGTCTTTTCGTATTCAACGGAACAGAGACACTATCACCGTGCGAATCGTGTTTGCCGGCACCCCGGATTTTGCAGCCACCGCCCTCAAAGCTCTCCTTGCCGACCGCCATAATGTGGTGGGCGTGTACTCCCAGCCCGATCGTCCGGCCGGTCGCGGCCGCAAGCTGACCCCGAGCCCGGTGAAACAGGTCGCGCTGGACGCCGACATCCCCGTGTTTCAGCCGGAAAGCCTGAAAACCGCGGAAGCCCAGAATGAACTCCACAGCCTTGAGGCGGATGTGATGATTGTGGCCGCCTATGGTCTGATCCTGCCCAAAGCGGTGCTGGACATCCCCACCCACGGCTGCCTCAACATCCATGCCTCGCTGTTGCCACGCTGGCGTGGTGCCGCGCCTATCCACCGGGCCATTGCCGCCGGGGACAAGGAAACCGGCATCACCATCATGCAGATGGACGAAGGCCTGGACACCGGTGCCATGCTGCTGAAAGCGGTGACGGCCATTGAAGCCGGCGATACCGGTGGCAGTCTCCACGACCGCCTTGCGGACATGGGCGGAGAGGCCATCGTCAAGGCGCTGGCACTGCTGAAAAAAGGCGAACTTCAGGGCGAGCCCCAGAACGACGATCAGGCCTGCTACGCCCATAAGCTGTCCAAGAATGAAGGCCACATCGACTGGTCCATCGACGCCACAACCATTGAGCGACTGATTCGCGCCTTCAATCCCTGGCCCGGCACCTATACCGATCTCAACGATCAGCGTATTCGCATCCACCGCGCGCAACTTCTGAACGAATCTTCCGGCAAGGCTCCGGGCACCGTACTGAGACGGGAACGAGATGGCATCGACGTGGCCTGTGGTAGCGGGGTGCTGAGAATCACCAGCCTGCAACTGCCTGGTGCCCGCGCCCAAAGTGCCAGCGACCTGATCAACGGCGGCAAGGAACTGTTGCTGCCGCGCCAGGAGCTGAACTGAATGAACGACCGCAGTCAGTCCATGCGTGCCCTGGCCGCCCGCGTGCTGCAATCGGTGGAGAATGGCCAGTCACTGACCCAGTGCCTGCCGCCGGCCCTGAACCAGCTGGCGCCGAACGAGCGTCCGGAACTGCAGGCGATCTGTTACGGCACCTGCCGCTGGTTCCACCGTCTCGACGACGAACTGGATCAGCGCCTGAACAAGCCCCTGCGCAAACAGGACCGGGTGGTTCACCATCTGATGCTGGTGGCGCTGTTTCAACTGCGCTACAGCCAGCAGGCCACCTACGCCGTACTGAATGAGACAGTGGAAGCCTGCCGCGCCCTCGGCAAACCCAACCTGACCGGCCTGGTCAACGGGGTACTACGCAGCGCCGAACGGGACGGTGCACCCGAGCCCACAAACGATGCCGCCCGCTTCAGTCATCCGTTGTGGATGGTGGAAAAACTGCGCCACAACTGGCCCGATGACTGGCAGGCCACTCTCGGAGCCAATAACGCCCAGGCCCCCATGACCCTGAGGGTTAATGCCCTGCGGTTTTCCCGTGAAGAGTACCTGGGCCATCTCGCCGAAGCCGGCATCCAGGGCAAAGCCACCGCGTTCGCACCCCACGGCATTCAGCTGGACACGCCCGTGCCGGTGGATCGCCTGCCGTGGTTTGCCGACGGCGCCGTCAGCGTGCAGGACGAAGCTGCCCAGCTGTCCACCACGCTGCTGGACCTCGCTCCCGGTCAGCGGGTGCTGGACGCCTGCGCTGCCCCCGGTGGAAAAACCTGCGCCATCCTCGAAGCCTGTGGCGAACTCGGGGAAATGGTGGCCATCGACGAATCCGCCGAACGCCTGCCGCGGGTACAGGAAAACCTGGACCGACTTGATTTACGGGCAACGCTTCTGGAAGCAGACGCCGCCGCCATCGATCAATGGTGGGATGACCAGCCGTTTGACCGCATCCTGCTGGATGTGCCCTGCAGCGCCAGCGGAGTCATTCGCCGTCACCCCGACATCAAGCTATTGCGACGGGAATCGGATATTGTGCCCCTGGCGTCGATCCAGCTCGGATTGCTGGATGCCATGTGGCAAATCCTCAAGCCCGGCGGCCGGCTGGTTTATGCCACCTGTTCCGTGTTCCCCCAGGAAAACCACCGTATAATTCAACGATTCCTCAAGCAGCAGCCCGAAGCGAGGCTGCTGGAGCCGGATGTTCCCTGGGGCCATGACATGGCCGCAGGACGACAACTGTTACCGAACCCCGACAGCCATGACGGCTTTTTCTACGCCGTGCTGGAGAAACCTGACTTATGAAAATCCTGATTCTCGGCGCCGGCCAGGTCGGCGGCACACTGGCGGAAAACCTGGCCAACGAAGCCAATGACATCACCGTGATCGACAGCGACAGCACCCGCTTGCGGGAGCTCCAGGATCGCCTCGACATTCGTACGGTACAGGGCAAGGCATCCTTTCCCACGGTACTGAGACAGGCCGGTGCGGAGGATGGCGACATGGTCATCGCCGTCACCAACAGCGACGAAACCAACATGGTGGCCTGCCAGGTGGCCAAGTTGCTGTACAAAACACCAACGACGATCTGCCGGGTAAGGGCCAATGCCTACCTGGCAAAATCAGAGCTGTTTTACCAGCGGGAACAAAAAAAGGACCTGGACAGCCTGCGCGGCTTTCCCATCGACGTTCTGATCAGTCCGGAACACCTGGTCACCAAACACATTACCCGGCTGATCGAATACCCCGGCGCACTACAGGTACTGGAATTCTCGAAAGGCCTGACCCGGCTGGTCGCCATTCGCGCCACCAAGGGGGGACCGCTGGTGGGTCACGAGCTGTCTTACCTGCGTACCCACATGCCCAAGATCGACACCCGGGTGGCGGCCATCTTCCGCAAAAGCCGGGCGATCATGCCCCAGGGCGACACGGTGATTGAAGACGGCGACGAGGTGTTCTTCATTGCCGCCTCCGACCATATACGCTCGGTGATGAGTGAACTCCAACCCCTGGAGAAACCCTACAAGCGCATCTTCATCTGTGGCGGCGGCAACATCGGTCAGCGCCTGGCCCATACCCTGGAAAGCCGCTATCAGGTCAAACTGCTGGAGCGTGACCGCGAACGCTGCGTAATGCTGTCGGAAAACCTGCGCAAGACCGTAGTGCTGGAGGGCAACGCCGCCAACAAGGACATCCTGCTGGAAGAGAACATCGAGAGCACCGATGTATTCTGCGCCGTCACCAACGACGACGAGGCCAACATCATGGCGTCCTTGCTGGCCAAGCGCCTCGGCGCCCGCAAGGTACTGACCCTGATCAACAACCCCGATTACGTCGACCTGATCCAGGGCGGCGACATTGACGTGGCCATTTCCCCCCAGCAAACCACCATCGGCAGCCTGCTGACGCACGTCCGTCGCGGGGACGTGGTGAACGTTCACTCATTGCGCCGGGGCGCCGCCGAGGCCATCGAAGCCATTGCCCACGGCGATCATCGCTCCTCCAAGGTGGTCGGCAGGCGCCTGGACGAGATATCGCTGCCCGAAGGCACCACCATCGGCGCCATCGTTCGCCACAATGAGGTACTGATCGCCCACGATCACCTGCGGGTGCAGCCGGACGACCACGTGATCCTGTTCCTGGTGGACAAAACCCGGATACGGGACGTGGAAAAACTGTTCCAGGTGGGCCTCACGTTCTTCTGACAGAAACAGCGCAAAAACAAGGCTGTGAACGCCACTTAGAAATACACGTTTGGCCAGCGTATAATGCGCCTTTTTTCAGAGTACCCCATCGTTTTTGGCGGGGTGCCACACACAGACCGATCAGCAGGCAATCGTCGTGACAGACAAGGCAACTTCTCACAATACCCCGGACGTCAAAACTTTCCAGGGTCTGATTCTGGCTCTGCAGAACTTCTGGGCGCAGCATGGCTGCGTGGTACTCCAGCCACTGGATATGGAAGTGGGTGCGGGCACCTTTCACCCGGCTACCTTCCTGCGCTCCATTGGCCCGGAAACCTGGAATGCCGCCTACGTTCAGCCCAGCCGCCGTCCCACCGACGGACGCTATGGCGAGAATCCCAACCGCCTGCAGCATTACTACCAGTTCCAGGTGGTACTGAAGCCTTCGCCCGACAACATCCAGGAGCTGTACCTGGATTCCCTGAAGGCCCTGGGGCTGGACCCGCTGGTTCACGACATCCGCTTTGTGGAAGACAACTGGGAATCGCCCACCCTCGGCGCCTGGGGCCTGGGCTGGGAAATCTGGCTCAACGGCATGGAAGTGACCCAGTTCACCTACTTCCAGCAGGTCGGTGGCCTGGAATGCTATCCGGTCACCGGCGAGCTGACCTACGGCCTGGAGCGCATCGCCATGTACCTGCAGGGCGTGGACAGCGTGTACGACCTGGTGTGGACCGAAGGCCCGGACGGCGTGGTCACCTATGGAGACGTTTTCCACCAGCAGGAAGTGGAGATGTCCACCTACAACTTCGAGCATGCCGACACCGAGTTCCTGTTTCACAGCTTCGATGTCCATGAGCGTGAGAGCGCGCGGCTGATCGAAGCCGGCCTGGCACTGCCCGCCTACGAGCAGGTGCTGAAGGCCTCCCACACCTTCAACCTGCTGGATGCCCGCCACGCTATTTCCGTGACCGAGCGTCAGCGCTTCATCCTGCGCGTTCGCACCCTGGCCCGTGCCGTTGCCCAGGCCTACTTCGACAGCCGCCGCAGGCTTGGCTTCCCGCTGGCGCCGGATGCGCTGCGCAAGGAAGTGCTGGCCGCCGCCGAAGCCGCCGATGAAAAGGCCAAAGGCAAGAAGGGTAAGAAAGCGAAGAAAGTTCAGCAGGAACAGGGGAACGCATAATCATGGCAACACAGGATTTTCTGGTCGAACTGGGCACCGAAGAACTGCCCCCCAAGGCCCTCAAGCCGCTTTCTGACGCCTTTTCCGCCGGTATCGCCAAAGGCCTGGAAGACGCCGGCATCGCCTTTGGCAAGGTCGAAAGCTTTGCCGCACCACGCCGTCTGGCGGTACGGGTCCGTGATCTGGCCGATGCCCAGCCGGACAAGTCCGTGGAAAAACGCGGTCCCGCCGTGAAAGCCGCCTTTGACGACGCCGGCAACCCGACCCGGGCACTGACCGGTTTCGCCACGTCGCTGGGCGTGACCCCGGATCAACTGGACACCCTGGAAACGGACAAGGGCGCCTGGGTGGTCTACCGCACAGTCGAGAAGGGCCGTCCCACCGTCGAGCTGATGCCGGAACTGGTGGATCAGTCCCTGGCCGGGCTGCCCATTCCCAAACGCATGCGTTGGGGCGCCCACCGCACCGAGTTTGTTCGGCCAGTGCACTGGGCGATCATGCTGTTTGGCAACAAGGTGATTGATGCACCCATCATGGGACTGACCCCGGGCAACAAGACCCGTGGCCACCGTTTCCACTGCCCGAAATCCCTGATCGTGCCGACACCGAGCGATTACGAGGTGGTGCTGAAGCAGGAAGGCTATGTGATTGCCGATTTCGCCGAGCGCCGGGAGCAGATCCGTGCCGGTGTTTCAGCACTGGCAGAGAAGGAGGCCGGCGGCAAGGCAGTGATCGATGAAGACCTGCTGGACGAGGTGACCGCCCTGAACGAATGGCCGGTACCGCTGATCGGCCGGTTCGAGGAACGCTTCCTGGATGTCCCTGCGGAAGCTCTGATTTCCTCCATGAAGGAACACCAGAAATACTTCCACGTGGTTGCTGGGAATGGCGACATGTTGCCGCTGTTCATCACCGTGGCCAACCTGGAAAGCAAAGACCCGGGCCAGGTCGTCTCCGGGAACGAAAAGGTGATCCGCCCACGCCTGGCGGATGCCGCCTTCTTCTATGAGACCGACCGCAAGACGCGGTTGGAAGACCGTATCGAACAGCTCAAACCGATCGTGTTCCAGGATAAGCTCGGCAGCATCTATGACAAGTCCGTGCGCGTCGCTGCGCTGGCGAAGAAGATTGCCGACGCCATTGGCAGTGATCCGGTCCTGGCCGAGCGCGCCGCCATGCTCGCCAAGACCGATCTGGTCACCGAGATGGTTCTGGAGTTCACCGATCTCCAGGGCATCATGGGTCAGTACTACGCCACCAACGACGGCGAGCCGGAAGACGTTGCCAAGGCCCTGAACGAACAGTATATGCCGCGCTTCGCCGGTGACGACCTGCCCACCACGCTGACCGGTTGTGCCGTCGCCATCGCCGACCGCCTGGATTCCCTGGTCGGCCTGTTCGGCATCAACCAGCCACCGTCCGGCACCCGCGACCCGTTCGCCCTGCGCCGCGCCTCCCTGGGCGTACTGCGCATCATCATTGAGCGCGAACTGCCGCTGGACCTGCAAACCTGCTGCCAGTGGGCGGAAGAGAACTTCACAGTCCTCACCGAGCAGGACACCGCCGCCACCGTGGTGGACTACATGCTGGAACGTTTCCGGGCCCATTACGAAGAGCAGGGCATTGGTGCGGAAGTCTACCTGGCGGTACATGCCCGTCGTCCCACCAAACCGCTGGACTTTGACCGCCGGGTGAAAGCCGTGGAAGCGTTCCGACAGCTGCCGGAAGCCCTGGCCCTGGCCGGCGCCAACAAGCGGGTGTCCAACATTCTCACCAAGCAGGGTGGCGACGCCATCGGTGAACGCGTGGACAAGGGCCTGCTGCAGGATCAGGCCGAGCAGGCACTGGCCGAGCAGATCAGCCAGCAGGCGGACACGGTCCTGCCGCTGTTCGAGCAAGGTGACTACGCTGCCGCGCTGACCTCGCTGGCCAGCCTGCGCGAGCCGGTAGACACCTTCTTTGACGAGGTCATGGTGATGGCGGAAGACGAAGCCATTCGGAATAACCGTCTGGCCATGCTCAACCAGCTCCGTAACCTGTTCCTGCGGGTGGCAGACATCTCCCTGCTGCCAACAGCGAGCTGAGCCAGAGGCAAGCGTAAAAGCACAATGCTGATCATTCTGGACCGGGATGGGGTCATCAACAAATACGATGGCAGCTACATCTGCTCAGCAGAGGAGTGGATCCCCATTCCCGGCAGCATTGAGGCAATTGCCCGGCTCTGTAACGCCGGGCATCGCATCGCCATCGCCACCAACCAATCCGGCATCGCCCGGGGCTACTATGGCGTCGATGAACTGGACGCCATGCACGATAAACTGGAACAGCTGGTTGAAGCGCAAGGCGGTTGCATCGATATCATTGCCTATTGCCCGCACCACCCCACGGACCACTGCGCCTGCCGCAAACCACTGACCGGTTTACTGGACCAGATCCGCGATCACTTTCATCTGAATAACCTGCAAGGGGCCATTATGGTTGGCGACAGCCGTAAGGATCTTGAGGCCGCGCTGAATGCCGGTTGCCAGCCGGTTCTGGTGATGACCGGCAATGGCATGGATACCGCACACCACCTTGAAACCCGGCCACTCCCGGGTGTCCGTCATTTCGACAACCTGGCCACCTTCGCTGACTGGGTGATCAGGACCAATCCCTGATCCGGCTGGCGGCTCAGCTTCGCCAGAAATCCGGTGAGAGCATGACAAAAACGCTCAACAGCTCCAGCCGCCCCAACACCATGGCAACCATCAGCACCCATTTGGCGGTGTCAGGCAGGGGCTGAAAATTGCCCGCCGGCCCGATGATATCGCCAAGACCGGGCCCGACATTGGTCAGCGCCGTGGCGGCGCCGGAAAGGCTGGTGATCAGGTCCAGACCGAGGGCCCCGAGAATAGCGGTAACCACGGCCAGGGTCGCGAGAAAAATGAAGGAAAATGCCACACTGGACGCGACGATGTCGTCACCAATGACCCTGCCATTGTAATGCCGGGCAAATACCGCACGGGGATGGAGCAGGCGCCGAACCTGTTCACGAAGTAGCAGCATGGATAGCTGAAAACGGAAAATTTTCATCCCTCCGGAAGTCGATCCCGAACACCCGCCCACAAAGGTAATAAACAGGAAAACCACCACTGCGAACGGCCCCCAGAGAGAATAGTCTGCCGAGGCGTATCCGGTGGTTGTCACCACGGAGGTGACGTTGAACAAAGCGTGGACGAACGCATCGAGGGGATTGACGGACTCGTTCAGAACCCGGTAAATCGTTAACATCAATGCAATCACCACTAACAATCCGAGGAAAAAGCGCACCTGCTGATCCCTGAGAAGAGGTTGACGCTGGCCGTGGATAAACCGGACAAAGAGGAAAAATGGCATCGCCCCGGTGGCCATGAACAGGGTGGACGCAAGCAGGATAGAGGGCGAATCGAACTGGCCCATGGAATTGTCAGATGTTGAATATCCGCCAGTGGAGACGGTGGTCAGGGCATGGTTCAGTGCGCCGAACAGATCCATGCCAAGCAGCCAGTAGGTGAGGATACAGCTGAAAGTCAGCCCCAGGTATATAACCACCAGGCTCCGGGCCAGGCTGTTGGTGCGGGGGACCACTTTTTCACTCCACTCGGAAGATTCCGTGGCAAACAGCCGCATGCCACCAATTCTCAGGAATGGCAGGATGGCGACTGCCATTCCGATAATACCGATACCCCCCATCCACTGCATGATCGAACGCCACAACAGGATATCATCGGGCAGATGGTCCAGCCCGCTTAAAACCGTTGAGCCTGTTGTGGTCACCCCGGAGATACTCTCAAAAAAGGCATCGGTCACTGTCAGCTTCATGTCGCTCAACAACAGCGGCAAACTGGAGAACAGCGGAATAATGACCCAGGCGGATACCGTCAACATGAACATCTGGCGCTGTCGGAGCGCGTGTTTTTCCCGTCCCGCGAGCAACAAGGCAGTCAGGCCAATCGCAAAGCAAACGACGGCGGACTTTACAAACGCCAGCCAGTCCGGCGTCTCACCAAACATCAGCAGGTTTACAGGTAACGTCATCAGAAAGCTGAGCAGGATCAGAAGGAAGCCCAGAATCTGAACAATTGGCAGGATATTCACAACAAGCAGAACCCTGATTGGTCGTTAGCAGGAAGGGTGCGACACACTAACCGGACACACCACGCTTGGAGGGAGTTTTATACACCCTTTACCGGTAATTTCCCATGCCGCGACGCATAAATTCCGGCTGGATTTTTTGCACCTGACCCACGGTGGGGCTGGTAAAACCAGAGCGAATCCGTATAATACCGGCCGTTGATCGGCGTGTGGCGCAGCTTGGTAGCGCACTTCGTTCGGGACGAAGGGGTCGCAGGTTCGAATCCTGCCACGCCGACCACTTTCCCGCTCTCTACTGTCGTATTTTCCCCGATTTTCAAGCGCCTCCTTTCCGGAATCCCGTTTCTGTATCCTTGATAAGTCTGCTAATGTTCTCGCGTAAGACTGTCGCGGAGGGATACATTGAACAAGGCAACGGAATTCAAGTCCGGCAACTTTTCGTTTTTGTCAGAGCACGATTCCCTATTCGTGGAACTGGCCGAATCCGCCGAACGTGCCTTCGCCAGTGACCCCAACACCACCCTGATCAAACTCCGTCAGCTTGGCGAAGCCCTGGCCCAGCACCTGGCCGCACTTTCCGGCATCGAGTTTGACGAGCAAACCAGCCAGTCCGAACTTCTGTACCGCCTGAACCGTGAATTGCGGCTGGAACCGCAAATCAAAGAGCTGTTCCATATCCTGCGCATCGAGGGAAACAAGGCCACTCACCAGTTCCGCACCCAACATAAAGAAGCGATGGATGGTCTTAAAGTGGCGCGAGCCCTGGCTATCTGGTTTCACCGCTCCTTTGGTAAAGCCGGTGCCAGCTTCAAGCCCGGCCCCTTTGTACCGCCAGCAGACCCCAGCGAACAGTTGCGACAGCTTCAGAGCGACATCGAAAAGCTACGGCACGAACTGCAACACGCCAGTATGGAGCTGGACAGCAGCCAGCAGCTCAGCCATCTGATCGAGAAAGAAAAAGCCGAATACGAAGCGCTGGCCCTGGCCATGGACGAAGAGTCCCGTGCTTTGGCAGAACAGGCCCGCCACCACGAACAGGCACTAATCCAGCAGCAAAAAGCCTACGAGCAAAAAATCAAAGCGCTGCAACAGCAGCTCACGGAGCAGGGCGAACAAACTGTTAACCAGCAGCGCCAGAAGGTGGCCAAACAGACCAAAGCAGCCACTGATACCCTGGCACTGAACGAAGAACTCACCCGCATCCTTATTGACCAGCACTTGCAGGAAGCGGGCTGGGAAGCCGACAGTCAAGACATCACCTTTCAGAAAGGCGCTCGCCCGGAAAAAGGCCACTACCGCGCCATCGCCGAATGGCCCACCCACCACAACAGCGAGAAGGGCCGAGCCGATTACGTACTGTTTGTGGGGCTGACACCCATCGCGGTGGTAGAAGCCAAGAAAGAAAACACCAACGTCGCCGGTAAAATCCGCCAGGCCGAACGTTACAGCAAAGGCTTCAAGTTAGACGCACCCTTAGTCGGTGCCTGGGAATTAATGGGCCGCACCATTGCCTGGCCCGCCGATGAAAGCGGCCACTACCACGTGCCCTTCGTGTATTCCTGCAACGGTCGCCCCTACATACCGCAATTGGCGGAACAGTCGGGCACCTGGTTCCGGGATGTGCGGGAGCCCAGCAACCTGCGCAGGGCATTACCGCAATTCCACACCCCGGGCGGCCTGCTGGATCTGCTGGAACGGGACAAGGAAAACGCCGAGAAACTGTTAAAAGACGAGCCATTCGGCTACCTGAAACTGCGGGATTATCAACAGAACGCCATTGTCGCCACCGAACACGCCCTGGCTCGTGGCGTGCGAATCGCGCTGCTGGCTATGGCCACCGGTACCGGCAAAACCCGTACGATCATCGGGCTGATGTACCACTTCCTGAAGGCAGAGCGCTTCCACCGTATCCTGTTTCTGGTAGACCGTACCTCACTGGGCCAGCAGGCCATCGATGCCTTCAACGAAGCGCCGCTTGAACAGAACCACACCCTCAGCAAGATCTACAACCTTGCCGAGCTGGGCGACATGGCCGCCGAAGCGGAAACCCGCATTCAGGTGGCCACCGTGCAGGCCATGGTCAAACGCATCTTCATGAGCGACAACCCGCCGCCCATCGACCAGTTTGACTGCATCATCATCGACGAGGCCCACCGGGGCTACACTCTGGACCAGGAGATGACCGAAGGCGAACTGGCCCTGCGGGACACCAGCCAGTACCTGTCCAGCTACCGCCGCGTGCTGGACTATTTCGATGCGGTGAAGATCGGCCTCACCGCCACCCCGGCCAAGCACACCAGCGAGATTTTCGGCAAACCCGTTTACACCTACTCCTATCGGGAAGCGGTGGCAGACGACTGGCTGATCGACCACGAACCGCCCATCCGCTACGAAACTCTGCTCACCCAGAACGGTATTACGTTTGAAAAAGGTAAACCGGTAGAAGTCATCAACACCCAGACCGGGGAAGTGGACACCACCGAACTGGAAGACGAACTCAACTTCGAAGTGGATACTTTCAACCGCCGAGTGATCAACGAAAACTTCAACCGGGTGATCTGCGAACAACTGGTGCAGGAACTGGACCCATTCGGTGATGAAAAAACCATGATCTTCTGCGCCACCGACCTGCACGCCGATATGGTCAAACGCCTGCTGGACGATGCCTTCAAGGATCTCTATAACGGCCAGTACAACGAAGCCGCCGTGGCCAAGATCACCGGCCAGAGCGATAAAGTGGACCAGCTCATCCGCCGCTACAAGAACGAACGCTACCCCAACATCGCCATTACCGTGGACCTGCTCACCACAGGGATCGACGTGCCCAGAATCTGCAACCTGGTGTTCATGCGCCGGGTACGCTCACGCATCCTCTACGAACAGATGATCGGCCGCGCCACTCGCCGCTGCGATGAGATCGGCAAAACCGTGTTCCGCATCTACGACCCGGTCGACATCTACGCCGCCCTGCAGGATGTGAACACCATGAAGCCCCTGGTGAAAGACCCCAACATCACCCTGGAACAACTGGTGGACGAGCTCACCGATGACGAGCAACTGGAAAAGGCTCTAAACAGCTCCGGTGAACAGCCTGATGAGAGCCAGGCGGATGTGGTACTCAGCCAGCTCAGCCAGAAACTCATGCGGGTGCTGCGCAAGGCTGACAACAAAGCGGAAAACCGACCGGAACTGAAACAAAAGCTGGATGAACTGCACCAGAGCTGGGGCGTGGAACCCAAATCCCTGCACCAACACCTGCATCAACTCGGCCCCCGGCAAGCTTCGGAGTTCATCAAACAGCACAGCGGACTGCTGAACCAGCTGGCAGAGGTGAAGTCCCTGGTAGGCAGCGATTACATGCCGCTGATCTCCGACCACGAGGACGAAATCCGCGAGCGCACTCAAAGCTATGGCGTACACGACAAGCCGGAAGACTACCTGGACAGCTTTAACGAGTTCATAAAACAGCAGCTCAACCAGTCCGCCGCCCTGGCCGTTGTAGTGAACAAACCCCGGGACCTCACCCGGGAACAGCTACGGGAAGTAAAGCTGCTGCTGGACAACCACGGCTACTCCGAAGCCCGCCTGCAAAGCGCCGTGCGCAACCAGACCAACAAGGATATCGCCGCCAGCATCATCGGCTATATTCGCCGCGCCGCCCTGGGCGAACCATTAATATCGTTCGAACAGCGCGTAGCTGAAGCCATGGACCGCATCTACACCCAACACAACTGGACCCCGAACCAGCGCAAATGGCTGGAGCGCCTGGCCAAGCAACTGGTGCATGAAGTGATCATCGACCGGGAATTTGTGAACCACCGCTTTGCCGATGACGGCGGGGCGAAGCAGATGAATAAGGTGCTGGGGGAGCAGTTGGATACAGTGCTGGAGGAGTTGAACGAGGCGATGTGGCCAGAGCGGAGTGCGTAGCCGACATAATCGCCAACATCACTTCGCAGGTTTAAAGCCAGGCAACCCGTTCCGAGCCCCCCATTGCTCAACAATTTCGACAATACTCTCTGGCGTTGAGTGCTCTGGATTTATCTCATTAACGATGCCTCGGCGCGAATCCTCAGTCGAAATCTATGGAGCTGTTGCGCCGGGAAAAACAATATTCCAGGGGTGCTCGATCACGTACTCCTTTGCGTCAGCATCACTATCTGCTGGGTACACCACGTAGTCATCATTCTCTAATAACTCAATCCACGAAGTGGAATCATCCTGGAAAAGCTGTCTTAGTTCTTCTTTAATGTCCGCTCGCTGAGCCGGATCACACAGCACTCGCTCTAAGGCTGCTATTTCATCACATTCTTCCAAACCTACATCCACTGAAAAAATAGATATCAGCAAGTTTCGTATAGCAGGGTAGTTCTTCATAAAATGTGAATTCACGAACTCAGCTCAGCAAACTTATGCTCACATCCCCTGTTGAAAGAAACTCCTCGACGATAGACTTCACTATGTCCGGATCCTCGCAAACCAGACTAGAATCCCACTCATTCCCAAGAATGGAAACTTTTCCCCCATGAGCGGATTTATTTGTAAACGTGCGCACAACGTAATCATCAACGGTATTTTCCCCTAATGAAATAACTGACCTTCCATCCTCACTTTCGATCTGCAAACTCTCCGGCCCTATTTCACCGCTATCGTCGATATCTAATGTCACGGAACCAGAATTCTCTAGAATTAAATCCACTGTTTCCAGGACATTTCCGCACTGTACATCATCTGAGTTTCCGCCTCGCGCATTGTCACCACAACCAATTACCCAAGAGAATGAAAACATTATTTCGCCTTTTTCAGAGATTTCATGCCAGGCTGCCAATATAGGGCATTTCCCGTAGCTTCCTCATACACTTCCAAGGATTTCAAGTCGGCTTTATTAGCCATAGCCGCCACATCACCACGACAAAACCCACAAACTAAAAAGAACGCCTGAGGCAAACTATGTTTATCATATCGACACCCACTTAACCTATGTCGATTTTCTTTGAGATTTTCGACATAGATCATTGCTATGTTTACCGCATAAACATAGACTGCCCAAAACACACTTCTATGTCGAAATTTTAAGGGAATTTAAACATGACCTGGCGACCGGATCAGCCTTACAACCAGTTACCTCCTCTTCCGCCTGCCAAAGAAGGGACGGAGACTCTCGCTATCCTCAAAGCCTGCATTCCCGCCCGGGCCGCTCTCGCTGAACTTAAACAGGCCGGGGAACTGATTCCGAATCAATCGCTGCTTATAAACCTGCTACCACTGCTGGAAGCCAAAGACAGTTCTGAGATCGAGAACATCGTTACCACCGCCGACAAGCTGTTTCAATATTCGCAGGAAGATCAAGGGGCCGACCCGGCTACCAAAGAAGCGCTCCGATACCGGACAGCCCTGCACGAGGGCTTCGTACATCTTCAGCAAAAACCACTGTGCGCCAGTACCGCTATTGAAGTGTGCAGCACCCTGAAGGGCGTGGATATGGATGTCCGCAAAATGCCCGGGACCATTATTGGTAATCAGGCGACCGGAGAAACCATCTACACCCCTCCCGTTGGCGAGACGGTTATTCGCAACCTGCTCACCAACTGGGAAGGCTATCTGCATTCGGACGATGACACGGACCCACTGATCAAAATGGCCATCAGCCATTACCAGTTTGAAGCCATCCACCCGTTCCACGACGGCAACGGACGAACCGGCCGTATCGTCAATGTGCTGTACCTGATCGAGCAACAACTACTTACGTTGCCCATCCTTTACCTGAGCCGTTACATTGTTCAGCACAAAAATGATTACTACCGCCTGCTGACCCAGGTTACCCGCACCGGTGAGTGGCAGGAGTGGATTATCTTTATGCTTAACGGCGTAGAGCAGGTATCGTCCTGGACCTGCTCCAAGATAGCCGCTATGCGGAAGCTGATTACCGAAACAGAAGACCATGTAAGACAAGCGCTGCCCAAGATATACAGCCACGAACTGGTTCAGACTATTTTCGAACAGCCTTATTGCCGCATCACCAACCTGGTAGAGAAAGACATCGCTAAACGACAAACAGCGTCCAATTATCTGAAGCAGCTGGTTGAAATCGGTGTACTGCAGGAGAAAACAGCAGGCAACGAAAAGCTCTTTCTCAACCCACGCTTGCTACGCCTGATGACCAGCGATAGCAATGAGCTGCAGCCTTACCACTGAATTCAGCAACACTGAGAGTACACATGACCAACAACGACATCGTCCAGAAACTCTGGAACCTCTGCGACGTTCTGCGGGACGACGGCATCAACTACTCGGACTACGTGACCGAACTGGTGCTACTTCTGTTCATCAAAATGGTCCATGAGAACACCGAAGCCGGCACCCTGAAAAAGCACCCGCTGCCCGAGGGCTGCCGTTGGACGGACATTAACGGTAAGTCCGGCATCAACCTGCTGAACGACTACAAACGTATCCTGCTCAGCCTGTCCACCGGCAAGGACGGCGAAGGCAATCGGGTGCACGACGACCCGCTGATCAGCGCCATTTACGCCGATGCCCAGACCCGCCTGCGCGAACCACGCCACCTGGAGCAGATGATCAAGACCCTGGACCAGATCGACTGGTTCAGCGCCCAGAAAGACGGCCTGGGCGACCTGTACGAAGGCCTGCTGGAGAAGAACGCCAACGAAACCAAATCCGGCGCCGGCCAGTACTTCACCCCCCGCGCCCTGATCAACACCATGGTGCGCTGCCTGAAACCGCAACCCGGTGAACATATCCAGGACCCAGCGGCGGGCACCGCGGGCTTCCTGATTGCCGCCCACGAATACATCAAAAGCCAGACCGACGAGCTGTACGAACTGAAGGATCAAGAGAAAACCTTCCAGACCACGAAAGCCTACATCGGCATCGAGCTGGTACCCGGCACCCGCCGCCTGGCCCTGATGAACTGCCTGCTGCATGGCATGGAAGGGGATGCCGAAGGCGTGGTGCACCTGGGCAACGCCCTGGGCCAGACCGGCGCCACCCTGGAAAAGGCCGATGTGATCCTCGCCAACCCGCCCTTCGGCACCAGCAAGGGCGGCGATGCCAGCATCACCCGGGACGACCTCACGTTTAAGACCAGCAACAAACAGCTGGCCTTCCTGCAGCACATCTACCGCAACCTCAAACCCGGTGGCCGCGCCGCCGTGGTTCTGCCGGACAACGTACTGTTCGAAGCCGGTGTAGGCACCGACGTACGCCGGGACCTGATGCACAAGTGCAACCTGCACACCATCCTGCGCCTGCCCACCGGCATCTTTTACGCCCAGGGCGTGAAAACCAACGTGCTGTTCTTCACCAAAGGCAGCGCCACGGATAAGTTCCAGGAAGAAAACTGCACCGAAAACGTCTGGGTCTACGACCTGCGCACCAACATGCCCAGCTTCGGCAAACGCACACCGTTTGGCGAACGGCACCTAAAACCCTTCGAAACCGTGTTTGCTCCCTCTCCCCTCGCGGGAGAGGGCCGGAGAGAGGGGGAGGACGCCCCAGCCGCCCATCCAACCAACCGAACAGAAGGCGAATACAGCTTCCACTCCGAAGCCATCGAACTCCCTGAACACAGCGACGAAAACGAAGGCGTCGACCCCCGCCTGGCCCACAGCCGCTGGCGCAGCTTCAGCCGCCAGTGGATTGCCGAACACAAGGGCGACTCGCTGGATATTTCCTGGCTGAAGGACTGCGACAGTGTGGATGCCGCCAACCTGCCGGAGCCGAGTGTGCTGGCGGGTGAAGCGATGGGGGAGCTAGTGCAGGCGTTGGAAGAGCTGGACGCGTTGATGCGGGAGTTGGGGGCTGAGAAAGAGGCTGATGGGGCGGGGGTGCTTTTGCTGGAAGTGATCGGGGAGGTGAAGTAGATGAGCTCCCAACCCTCAGAATGGGCGAAAATAATAGCCGCAGATGGATTCGCCCAGGTATCCACGACGGGCAAAAAGGTCAAAACAAAAGACTGTAAACCTAACGGCAAGCACCCTGTTATCGACCAAGGCCAAAAGAAGATTGGCGGGTATGTCGATGATCCTGAAAAACTGATCTCAATTACCGAACCACTAATCGTCTTTGGTGATCACACTCGCACAGTGAAGTGGGTCGACTTCAGTTTTGTGCCGGGAGCGGATGGAACAAAGATTTTACAAGCCGAGCCATATCTTCTGCCTCGCTTTGCTTATCACCAGCTCCGGTCACTTGAGATTCCCAACAAAGGTTATTCACGTCATTTCAAGTATCTAAAGGAACTTGGATTTGGCGTTCCCCCCCTCGCCGAACAAAAAGTCATCGCCGACAAACTCGACACCCTGCTGGACCAGGTGGAAAACACCAAAGCCCGCCTCGAACGCATCCCGCAAATCCTCAAACGCTTCCGCCAGTCCGTGTTGGCTGCGGCGGTGAGTGGGCTATTGACGGAGGAGTGGCGAGAAGGTCGCGCCACCAATCGCACATTAGAAGAGTTTTTGAAGCAACTCGAAACGCTGCGCCAGATAGCTGTTCAAGAAGAAAACCAGAGAACTGGGAAAAAGTCGAAATTTAAAGCCGTAAACATCGACACTTCTGATGCGCCATCGGAATTGCCAGAATCATGGAATTGGATACCAGTTGAGGCACTGGCGACCAAAGTTACTGATGGTGTTCACAAAAAGCCGACTTACGTCAGTAGCGGAGTCCCATTCATTACCGTCAAAAACCTTACTAAAGGGAACGGTATATCGTTTTCGGAAACAAACTTCATCTCTGAGAATGACCATGAGGAGTTCTGCAAGAGAACTAATCCAGAGAAGGGCGATATTCTGATATCTAAGGATGGAACACTGGGGGTGGTTCGACAGATTCGCACGGATAAAATCTTCAGTATTTTTGTTTCCGTTGCACTGGTAAAACCAGCAGATAGAAGAATGAGCGATTACTTGGAAATCGCGTTTCAATCGCCAGTGGTTCAAGGGCAAATGATTGGTGTTGGCACTGGTCTTCAACACATTCATTTAACTGATCTTCGAAAAGATTTGATACCGGTGCCATCACTGGAAGAACAAACCGAAATTGTCCGCCAAGTAGACCTACTCTTCGCCCACGCCGACCGCATCGAACAACAGGTAAACAACGCCCTGGCCCGCGTCAACAACCTCACCCAGTCCATCCTGGCCAAAGCCTTCCGGGGCGAACTCACCGAGCAATGGCGCAAGGACAACCCGGAGCTGATCAGCGGGGAGAACAGCGCAGAGGCGTTGCTGGAGAGGATCAAGGCAGAGCGGGCAGCGCAGAAACCTGCAGGACGCCGCACAAAAGTCAGGAAAACGGAAGAATCTGCATCATGACCCAGGAAATTGAACGCTCCACTACTGTATCGGTGAATTGTCCTGCCTGTTCTGCCGTTAACGAATTGGATCAACGCCGCGAAATCGAGTGCGAAAAATGCGAAAAACCCATAACCGGCCATAAGTATGGGGCAAAGGGCGCTTTACCGGCAGTTTTAGCGTTCACCTTTGGCTTTACGGGGTACGGTCTTGTAGATCGCAATTTCCTGGACACCAAGCGCTATCCCATGGAACTGGAGTATGCGATGGTGAATGCATGTGCAAATGGGGATTTGAGCGCCCTGCCACGTGAAATTCATGAGTCGAAACAAGAGATCTGTATTTGTGCTGTGGGAAAAACAGTGGAAGTTCTGCCGTACAATGAGCTTGAAGAGAGAAAGTCCGAAATCGGACAGGTTTTATCCAGCAGTGTAAAGGATTGCTGGTAAAGCGGGGGCATACATGCCCCCGCATGCGGGCCCCTAATTAGCGCGAGGGCCGATTATTTCCTCGTCCTTTGCCAGAGCGATTGCCAGTGGTGCTCGGACCATTAGGTGGACGTTGACCACCAGATGCCATATTTTTGGCAGCCACGGATTGCGCTTTCGCAGCAAAGGAGCCTTTCGGCGTGGTTCCACCATGCTGTTTTGCGGTCGCACTCTGAATACGTGCAGCAGCGGCCGGCGACATCGGGGTTTTTGCCTTTTTCATGGTATTTCTCCATAGGTGTTTGGTTTATGTCCCCGCTGGGACAGTTCAAAGATACATAGGGGGCCGGGGACAAATGGGGACTAATAGGACGCTGGAGCTTCAGGAAGCCATCGAGTCTTTGATCGCCAGGGTGGGTTGGTCCCGCAAGGCGCTTGCCCGACAACTGCACTGGGAACTGAACGACACTGATGACAACGAGGAACTGAATCGTTTCGAGGAACGCCTGAAGAAGGAACTTACGCGGCCCACGACGAAACCCGAGCTGCTTGAGCGTTACCTCGACGTGATTCGTCATCTACCGGAAGTTGAGAAGGCAAACCTAGTTGTCCCCCAATACATTTCGTCAAAACGCTTGTATCCGGAAATTGAAAGTGCGTTGATCGACCTCTCAAAGGATCTGTCGAAGTCTCTCAGGAATAAGAATCAGGATTAGGATTAGAACAACCATCGCGGGCATGCCATGGGCCTGTGGCCAATTCGAATCTTGAATGCGGTTTTCACAAAGGCATATTTGAAGAAATAATCCGCCCCGTGAAACCATCGTGCGATTCTCTGAGCAAAGGGCCATCCTGAGCCAGAACCCGGCTGAAACACTCAATGAGTTTTTTGATTACTACGTTGGCCAAAACTTCGTGACCAAGGAGTACCAGGAAGGGCTTATGGAGAAGAATATCAAGCGCCAGCTGGATCAGGAAAACCTTGGCAAGCAGTATCAACGGCGGGTGGCCATCGCCAGGAGGCTTTCGAAGAAACCAGACACAGCCTTGAAGGCAAGGGGATACAACTGATTGCCTATACAGAGCACCGCAAGATTCTGGACTTTGCTTCACAGTCTCTGCATTAAGAAGTGGTGCCACGAAGAATGATCAGACCAAATAGGCAGCTACAGCACCGGTAACCAATAACAGAAAGACAAAGATGACTTCCTTGTTATCCTCAAGGAAAGCCCGGACAAGCTGCCACGCTCCCTGCTGATATCGTGCGTGAACAAAATGCCGGATAGAGGCTTCATCAAGCTTTGACGCAATCATGTAAGCCGACATCTTCTTGTATAGCAGCCCGCCCACTAATAAAAAAAGTAATACAAATAGGGCCAAGTCAATAAAGGACGGAATAGCAAACTGTTCACTTTCCAGGACCGGCTTGTAAAACGGGCGCGCCACGATGCCAAAAAACAACGAAATCAATGCCAGCCCCCAACCAATGTACACTCGGTATGTGGATCTGGTTGCATCTTCGATTGCGCGATAATTCTTACTCCTCGACTCCTGAGTCTGGAATGAGCGACGCAATGAATCAATATAGTTTTCTTCCCGCTGGTGCAGTTCGGCGTCAATCAATCTGGAAAAATGAAGAGTGGTCAGTAACGAGCCCATATAGCTAAGAATCCCCAGGGCATCATCCGAGTAAAGCATTTGTTCCTGAGTCAGTGTGCGCTTGATGTGGGTAAGTTCTCGCTTCAGTTGGCACAGCATTTTCAGTGCTGCTTCTTTTTTGCCATCTGTTGACGAATTATACGGGACAATCGTGGTGAGTGAGTCTTGTTCAACCTGGTGATGTTTATGGGAATGTAGCGAGTATTTGATGTAATAGTAGGCTTGGCGAGTGATCAGATACTTTTCTTGATCAGATAAAGCCCTATAGGACTCCGTGGGCGTGTTCAGGAACACCAATCCGCCACAGGTTACCTTAAAGTCAACACGCCAAAAGCCAGCGAAATCCAGTTCATGCTGAAGGTTCTCATAACATTGGTTGAGCGCTTCCCGAGGTTTTTCCCATCCATTCGCCTGGCCATTGCTCTGGTCGTATATCTCTTTGGCCGTGTGGATTTCGTGGAACCATGGTTTCTCATGGTTTTCCTGCTTGCTGCCTTCCTGCTCGGCCGTCGGATATATATACAAACTGCCACGTAGCTGACGGCTATCCATGCAGGTGTTTTCGGGTGCCTCCGCCAGAACGAATACCCGAAATGAACCGTCGTACTCATCGGCTGAAAGTCGATCACGCCAGTTAACTCTGGATTGCAGCATTATCCGGCGGGCATGGTGGTCCTTCTGCGCCAGATAACCAAAATTAATTCTGTTGGTATTGTCATCCTTGATTTTCTTGTTGGTAAAACCGCCGGAAATCCCCGGTTTCATCAGGCCAAAATCAAGGTGGCCGCTGATACAAGGTATCCAGCCAAGATACTGATATTCCATCGAATATAGTTAATCCATTAACCTTTTATACCAGACGAGCGATTCCATCTGATCAGGTACAATCACGGCATTCTGCTTGTTCAGGCACATGCCATGCGAGAGAGAGGATCCAGCAGGTTTAACACCCTGACGCTCAAGACGACAAGCTTTCCGCATCATCTTGTTACGAAGTTGCCACTCACCTACAAATTTCAATGCCAGGTAAGCAAAAACCCCCAGTGCGACAATCCCTAGCGCAACTGATAACGTCAGCATAATCATACCCTGTTAGCTTATTGGAGTTGGCGTATTCTACGCAGCCAAGTGAGAATGATCAAATTTCCACCAAACTGTGTAGCTCACATTCAAGTATAGTTGATGATCAGGATTATGGATCAAACATTCCTATACCCACCAGCCAGCCAATTGAGGAGAACAACATGATCGGATACGTAACCATTGGCGTCAGCGATATGAACAAGGCCAAGCAGTTCTACACAGATCTGCTCGGAGACCTGGGTGCGAAAGTGCTGCTGGATATGGAACGCATCGCGTTCATCGGCAAGAACATGGGCTCTCCCATGCTGGCGGTTTGCAAACCGTATAACGGTGAACCGAATCACCCGGGTAATGGCAACATGGTGGCCATTCATCCAGGGTCAAAGGAGGCGGTGGATGCCCACTACCACAAGGCGATTGATTTGGGTGCGACCTGTGACGGTGAGCCGGGCCAGCGCATTCCGAATCAGTTCTATGGCGCCTACGTGAAAGACCCGGACGGCAACAAGCTGGCGTTTTTCCACTTCGGCTAACAGCAGTGGCCCTCATCCGGGGGCCATTTGATTTCCAAAAAACCTGGCTCATGCCAGAGCAATCCGAGCCTCAATAAGCACCGCGGATAATCTCGATTCCCGGTTTGAGAACCTGTTCCCACGCCTCACGGAGCTCCGGCGTGTACTCGGGATCATGCATCCGCACGGTTCTCAGTAGAGCCTCAAGCCACAAGTCGTACCATTCCGGACTGATGTCGTAATGATGGCGACTGTGACTTTCCCCCAGATCCCGGAGCTTGCGATCCGACATGCCCCGGGCGACAAGAATCAGCTGCATGATGCCGTTGCGCAACAAATGGCGCTGAGCCGCCATATCGGTGTTCACAAAACGATTGCGAATGGCGTCAGAGCTGCCCATAAAGTGATCATAGAAATCCACAAAGAACTGTTCGTCCTTGCAGCAACGTCCGTAGCTCTGAAACACCAGATCCGTATTGTTCATCCCAGGATTACCCCTTAACCAGTGACAGGGACGACCTCCGTCCTTTATGCCGATGAATTCTAGAGATTTTCCGGGGAATTTCTGTCAGCAATTGTAACCATGTTTTTTATGTGGGTATTCGCAGTGGGATACCCCTGCCATCAAGCAGGACCGGGCACCACCTCAGCCTTGCCGGTCTTTATCAGCGCGTATCCGAACCCGATCACCAGCGAACCGACTGCGATGGCAAGGAGGTAGGGCAACACCACGCTGACGGCATTGGGTATCGCCAACACAAACAACCCGCCATGGGGCGCCATCAGCTTGACCGTGAACAGCATCGACAGGGCACCCGTAATCGCGCCGCCAATCATGCATACCGGGATCACCCGCAACGGATCCTTGGCCATGAACGGAATGGCGCCCTCGGAAATGAAGCAAAGTCCCAGCACGAACGACGCCCTACCGGCCTGGCGCTCGGCTTCCGCAAACTTGCGGCGTGCCACAAATGAGGCCACACCCATGCCGATGGCCGGCACCATGCCCGCCGCCATAATGGCGGCCATGGGCGCGGAACCGCCACTGCCCTCGGATAACAGCCCCACCCCGAAGGTATAGGCCGCCTTGTTGACCGGTCCGCCCAGATCGAAACACATCATCGCGCCGAGGATACCGCCCAACACAATGGCGTTGGTGGTGCCCATGCTCTCCAGAAAACCGGTCAATCCATCCATGATGGCGGCCATGGGCTCGCCCAGCACGTATATCATGCCCAGACCGGTCACCAGGCTGGCCAGTAACGGAATGATCAGGATCGGCTTGAGAGACTCAATGCTCTCCGGCATGGGCAGTTTCTGGCTGATAAATCGGGCCACATAACCCGCCAGGAAACCGGCGGCGATACCGCCGAGAAAGCCGGCGCCGAGCTCGCCCGCCAGGAAGCCACCGATCATGCCCGGCGCCAGCCCGGGGCGGTCGGCAATGGACCAGGCAATGTAACCGGCCAGCAACGGAATCATCAGTTTGAAGGCGGTACCACCGCCGATCTGCATCAACGCAGCCGCCAGGGTGCCTTCTTCCTGGAACGCCTCGATACCGAACACAAAGGACAGGGCAATCAGCAGGCCGCCGGCAACCACCATCGGCAGCATGAACGACACCCCGGTCAGCAGGTGCTTATATGGGCCACGTTTCTCTCCGCTGCCGGTACTGGCGCTCACCTTCTGCTGGTCCGTATCCAGGACAACGGCATCCGACAGGGCAGCGCGCACGGTGTCCGCCGGTTTCTTCAGCGCCGCACCGGTCGAGGTACGCCACACCGGTTTACCGGCAAAACGGCTGGGGTCGACCTCGATATCGCAGGCAAGGATGACCACGTCCGCTGCCTTGATTTCCTCGTCGGTCAGGGGGTCCTGGGCGCCCACCGAGCCCTGGGTTTCTACCCGGATGTGGTGCCCGGCTTCCTGCGCCGCCGCCGTCAGGGCTTCAGCCGCCATAAACGTGTGGGCGACGCCGGTGGGGCAGGCCGTGACGGCAACGATCGTCCGGCCACCGCCCGTGGAGGCCGGTGAAGCGGTTTCCGGAACGTCATCCGCCACCTCCGGATCCCAGGGCGTTGCTTCCCGTTCTGCACTATCCAGTACCGCTGCGGGATCCGGCAGGGCGGCGGTCACCGTCAACTGATACAGGGACTTGCCAGCGTAGGCGGTCAGATCCACCGGTGCGCCAAGGGCAGCAATGACCAGATCCGCATCGTGGATAGTGGCGTCATCCGGGGCCGACGACGCCTTCCCTCCGGGGCCACGGATATCGGTGGTCACATGCCACCCACGTTGGCTGGCGGCCCGCTCCAGGGCCCGGGCCGCCAGAAAACTGGTGGCCACGCCCTGGGGGCAGGAAGTCACAAGAATCACATTCATAACGGCATCTCCCCATTGTTGTTCTCACCAGGCCAGGGCTGAACCCGGGTTTGTTCAAGCAGTTTCTGGAATGCCGGCGCGGCGGGGTTGCCAACACCGACATGTTGGACGGATTCCGCGGACAGAGCCGTGGCGAAGGCCAGTACCTGCTCCGCCCCATGGCGACTGAGGTCACCATGCACCATCCCCGCCAGCAGGGTGTCGCCCGCACCGACGGTGCTGGCCACGGACACCGCCGGGGGTAACGACCGCAGACTCCCGCCGGAGCAGAGCCAGAGCACACCGTCCGGCCCCATAGAGACGATGACCTGCGAGATCCCGGTTGACTGCAGCCTGGCCGCGGCGTCGGCCACCGCAGCCAGAGAATCCAGAGAAGAACCGGCCCAATCCGCGAGCTCATCAATGTTGGGTTTAACGGCCGTAGGCATAACCTTCACACCGGCTTTCAACGCTTCACCACTGGTATCCAGCCATACCGGCTTTGCCGCATCGTTGCTCCCTGTAATCAATGCAGCCAGGGAAGATTCGGGAAAATCGCCCGGCAGACTGCCACCGATCACTACCGCGTCACTTTTGGGGATCAGTAACGCCAGTCGACGCTCTAGCTGCGTCAACGCCTCTCCCGTGACCTCAAAGCCCGGACCGTTCAGCTCCGTCACCCGGCCATCATGTTCTGCAATCTTGATATTGATGCGGTTCTGGCCGGGCACCCGGACGAATTCGTCCTGCAGGTTCTCGTCTGCAAACAGTCGTTCAAAGGGCGCGGCATTGGCCTCCCCCAGAAACCCACTGACCGTCACCGAATGGCCCAGTCGCGCCAGCACCCGCGCGACATTGATACCCTTACCGGCGGCATCCAGACGGGTACTTTCGGCCCGGTTCACACTGCCCGGAATGACCGTGAAAGTGTCGGCAGTCAGATCCAGGGCGGGATTAAGCGTGATGCAGAGAATGCTGGCCATCACAGTGCCTCCAGGGCATCGCGGACTTCCGCCGCGCTGGCCTTGCCGAGGGCCAGTTCCGCCTGCTGACGGGCGCCGTCCAGGGTCAGGCCACGGATGCAGGCCTTGACCAGCGGCACCCGGCGGCTGGTCACCGACAGTTCATCCACGTCCAGTCCCACCAGCACGGGAATCGCCTGGGGATCGGAAGCCAGTTCGCCGCACACCCCCACCCAACGATCGTGGGCATGGGCCGCTTCCACCGTCAGCTGGATCAGGCGCAACACCGCCGGGTGCAGGCCATCGGACTCGGCGGACAACTGACCGTGGCCGCGATCGATGGCCAGGGTGTACTGGGTCAGGTCGTTGGTGCCAATGGAGAAGAAATCCACTTCCGGCGCCAGGGTTCGTGCCAGCAGGGCACAGGAGGGGATCTCGATCATTACCCCCACCTGGACGTCGCTGGCGGGCACTTCAGCCTGGACCTTTGACACAATCTCCCGGGCGGCGCGGAACTCGTCCAGATCCTTGACCATTGGAAACATGATGCGCAATGGACGGTCGCCGGCAGCGGTTAACAGGGCGCGCACCTGGGTTTCAAGAATCTCCGGCCGGGTCAGCGACAGGCGAATGCCGCGCATACCCAGAAACGGATTGTCTTCCTGGGGCAGGGGCCAGTAATCCAGCGGTTTGTCACCCCCGACATCCAGGGTACGGGCCACCAGGGGCAGACCGTTCAGGGCGTCGAAGGCATGGCGGTATTCCCGCACCTGGGTGTCGAGATCCGGTGCCTCCGGGTGTGCCATGAAGATGAATTCGGTGCGCAGCAGCCCTATGCCGTCCGCCCCCCGCTCCACGGCATCCGGCGTGTGGGCGGTATTGCCGAGGTTGGCGCAAACCTCCAGAGTGTGGCCGTCACGGGTGGTGGCGGATTGGTGACGATTTTCATGGGCTTGTGCCTGCAGGGTTTCCAGCTGTTCCAACCGGCGACGGATGCGCTCGCAACGCTCCGCACCGGGATTGGGTACCAGGCAGCCACGCTCGCCATCCACCACCAGGTCGGCGCCATCGGCAATGGTCAGCACCTGTTCCCCGGCCCCCACTACCGCTGGCAACCCCAGGGCACGGGCGAGAATGGCGCTGTGGGACGTCGCGCCGCCACGGGCGGTCACCAGACCGCGAACCCGGGAGGTATCCAGGCGGGCGACATCGGAAGGCCCAAGGTCGTCGGCCACCAGTATGTAGGGAGTTTCTGGCGGTGTCGGCATGGCCACACCGCAGAGATTGGCCAGTACGCGCCGGCCGACGTCCCGCAAGTCGGCGGCACGCTCTGCCAACAGGCGATCGGCCAGGGCTTCCTGGGCCCTGGCGGCGGTATCAATGGCCTTCCACCAGCCCGCCTCGGCGGACCCGCCTTCGTTGATGGCTTCCAGTGCCGCCTGGTAGAGGTCATCGTCCTGCAGCATTTCCACATGCACCGACAGGATCGGCGCCGCCTCGCCACCTTCGGCGTGACGAATCAGGGTACGCAACTGGCCGTCGGCGTCGTCAATGGCCCGACTCAGCCGCTGGATCTGTTGCTCACTGTCGTCAGCGGTGGCGGGGTAATCCAGGGTGGGCTGGCGCAGGACGAACGCCGGCGCCAGGGCCAAACCGGGGGAGGCCGCAACGGCCTTCAGTGGCTGGTCGTCCACCAACGGATCGGGTGCGGCCCGGGATTGCTCCAGCCCGTCCTGTTCACTGGACCGCAACGGTGCAACCTCTTCTCCCAGCCCTTCGGTAATCGCCCGGGACAGGTCCGTAATGGCCTGTTCAGCGTCCTCGCCCGTGGCCGACAGCAACAGTACCTGACCACGGCGCGCACCCAGACCGATCACCCGGGTCAGGCTGGTGGCGGACACCGCGCTACCATCGCTGTCCAGCAATCGCACCCGAATACAGGCATTGTGACGCCTGGCTTCCTGCACCAGTTGTTTCGCCGGTCGGGCATGCAGTCCGTGGGCATTGAGCAGGGTCACTTTTGCGGTAACCGCATTCGCCGCTTCACCGGACAACCGCGCCAGCACGGCGTCGGCACCCAACCCTTCGATGGGCTCATTGCGGGCAAGGAAGTTATCGATACCGTCCAGCAGGTCATGGCATTCATCCCCCTGACCGGCGAGACAGAACACCCCCTTGAGTTCCGCCGTTGGCTTTTTTGGGGTGGCCAGTGACAGGGTGGGGCGTTTGGCACCGACGGTATGATGGGTCAGCCAGAACCCCTGCCCAAGCGCCACCGGCGGCTGGCCAACGATCTCGCTGAGGAAGTCCGTGCCCACGCACTGGAGACTCTGCAGACGGGCCGCCGCGATCAACGCCAGCTCATTGGCTGTTCGGGCCTCCACCCCCAGGCACAGGGTGTCACCATCGCATTTCGACACCACCGGCGCCCGGGACAGCAGTGCCACCAGTTCGGAGGCATCCGCCGTCTTCGCCAACTGGTCGGCGAGGCCCGGCTTGTCCAGCACACGGGTCAGATGCCGCAGGATATCCAGGTGCTCGTCGGACTGGGCGGCAATAGCCACCAGTACATGAACGCGGGCGCCATCGTGCCAGTTTATGCCTTGTGGGAACTGCAGAATGCGGATACCGGTATCCAGCACCGCATCACGACTTTCAGGGGTACCGTGGGGAATGGCAATGCCGTTACCCAGAACGGTAGAAGACTGCTGTTCCCGGGCCATCATGCCGGCCAGGTAATCTGTAGAAGTGCGGCCGGCCGATTCCAGATCCCGGGCAGCCTGCTGCAGTGCATCCTGCCAGTCAGTGGCGGTTACACCGAGTCGAACGTCGTTGGCGGTCAGCGTCAGCATGATCGTTGCCTCGCTTTGTTGTTGTGATACGGCGGTATCATATTTTCGTTGCTGAATCGTGTCAGCATGCTTAAAATCGATAATGAAACAGATATGATCAGAAATCAAGCAATCTCTGGATGTCGAAAACAAACCGAGGGAGTAGCCGTTCATGACACTCGCCGAACTAGCCCGCCTGGCCGGTGTATCAAGAACCACCGCCAGCTATGTCATCAATGGCCAGGGCGCGGCACGGCGGATCAAGCCGGACACCATCGACAAGGTTCTGGCGGTGGCTCGCGAACATAACTTCCAGCCAGATACCCAGGCCGCCGCCCTGCGCGGAGGCGCGAGCCGAACGCTGGGATTCATCCTGCCGGATCTGGAGAACACCAGTTACGCCCGGCTCGCCAAACTGCTGGAACAAGGCGCCCGCGCCCAGGGCTACCAGTTGCTGATTGCCGGCTCGGACGATAACCCGGACACCGAAAAGGCGTTGGCCCTGGCCCTCAAGGCGCGGCGCTGCGATGCGCTGATCGTCGCCAGTGCCCTGGCCCGGGACGATTCTTTCTACCCTGGATTACAGCAGGACGGCCTGCCGGTGATTGCGGTGGACCGGGCCCAGTCACCGGATGTGATCCGCTGCGTGGTCAGCGACAACAAGACCGCAGCGGAAGCATTGACCCGGTCCGTGCTGGACAGTGATACCGCGACCATCGCCTGGCTGGATGCCGTACCCGGGATTGCCATGACACGGGAGCGCCGCGAGGGTTTTCTGGCCGCCGCCGATCACGCCGGTGTCACAACCATCGTAGAGAGCGGCCCCCATTACGACCGCGCCTCCGGTGCCGCAATGATGCAGCGCATTCTCCGGGATCAGGGCCTTCCAGACGCCCTGGTAACCGCATCCTACACCCTGCTTCAGGGGGTTCTGGATGTGCTGCTCGAACAACCCGGGGGACTGCCGGACAACCTGCGCCTGGCCACCTTCGGCGATGACCGCCTGCTGGACTTCCTGCCCCTTGCGGTAAACTCCCTGCCCCAGAACCACGAGGCCATTGCCAATGCGACCCTGGCCCAGGCGATAGCCGCTATTGGACATGAGAGCGCAGTTAAAACGGTCACCATTAACCGGACGCTCAAAAAGCGACCAGTGGCCAGACTCAACGGCGGAGACCATCATTAAACGATAATGTTGCAGCCAGAATGATGACTTTGTGTTAGCTTCATGTGGTTAATGGCGTGCACACTCCAGCCCGTCACCGAACACCAGCACAGGACATGCCCTCATCAACCACAACTCTGCCAGGGAGGTGACAATGACTGACACATCAATCGTCCCCGAGCAGAATCATCTGCTGGCCGCCTTGCCGGACAGTGCCAAAGAACGGATTTTTCCTCGGCTCAAACTGGTTGAAATGAAGCTGGGCGACGTGATTTACGAATCCGGCCAGCCCATCGATTTTGTCTATTTCCCGACCAATTGCATCATTTCACTGCTTTACGTGATGCTCAGCGGCGCTTCCGCCGAAATCTCGGTGGTGGGTAACGAGGGTATGGCCGGTATTGCGGTATTCATGGGGGGAGACAGCACCCCCAGCCGTTCCATCGTGCAAAGCCGGGGCTATGCTTACCGGATGCCCTCGTCGGAACTCAAGGGTGAGTTCAACAACGACGCCGACGTGCGGGTCCTGATGCTGCGCTATACCCAGGCGTTGATCACCCAGATGTCCCAGACCGCCGTATGCAATCGCCACCACTCGATCGATCAGCAACTGTGTCGCTGGCTGCTGCTATCCCTTGATCGCCTTCCAGACAACCAGCTGACGATGACCCAGGAGCTGATCGCCAACATGCTGGGCGTCCGCCGGGAAGGCGTCACCGAGGCCGCTGGCAAGCTGCAGAAACTGGGCGTCATCGAGTATCATCGCGGCCACATAGCGGTCCTTGACCGGTCGCGCCTCGAAGCGCTTTCCTGTGAATGCTACGCCGTGGTGAAGCGGGAAACCGACCGTCTGGCTACCGACCACCTGAAGTACTAGTGTCCCGCCTGGCTAATTCGTTAACCTACTGCGGGACACTAGGTTGATTGTTGTCTTTCCGGGACAGGAGTCAGCCCCCCGATCACGGGCCGCCGGTTCAGTATCTTGACCTGGTACATGGCAGTATCCGCTTGTTTCAGGAGCTCCTCGGCGGTCTCGCCGTTGTCGGGATACACGCTCACCCCGATACTGAGCTTGAGCGCCACCTCATGCCCTTCGATATCTATGGGAACAGCAACCGCTTCGCGTATTTTGTCGGCCACGGCAAAGGCGTGATCGGGCTGGGCGATCTCGCTTAACAACACTACAAACTCATCGCCACCATAGCGGCAGATAGTATCCGTCGCCCTTACACAACTCTGCAGTTTGCCGGCCAGTGCCGCCAGGATAATGTCGCCGCTGTCATGACCGAGAACATCATTGATATCCTTGAAATTATCAAGGTCAATAAACAGCAGGCCCATCTGTTTACAGTGCCGCTTCGCCAGTGCCAGAGACTGGTCAAACCGCTCATAGAATGCGTTGCGGTTGTGCAGACCGGTCAGCTCATCATGCTGGGCAAGATACGCCATGCGGGCGGTGGTTTCCCGGGAAAAGCGGGCGTCATGGAATACAATCACAGCTCCGACAACGACACCGAAGCGGTTGTGGATAGGCGCCGCCGAGTCTTCGATCGCCAGCTCTACGCCATCTTTGGCCACCAACAGTGCGTTCGCTTCCAGTGCCACAATGCTGTCTGACTGAATGGCGCGCCGGGCCGGATCAGCTTTCGGTTTGTGGGTACTCGCGTCCACCACACGAAAAATGTCACTCAAGGGCCGCCCGATGGCCTCGTAGCGGCTGAAGCCCGTCAGCGTCTCCGCCACCAGATTCATGTAGGAAACCCGCCCGTCAATATCAGTGCTCAACACCGCGTCACCAATGGAGTCGAGGGTGACCTGGGCCCGCTCCTTCTCCTCGTACAGCTGTTCCTCGGCCTTCCGCCCCGCCCGCTCACGGGCTTTATAGATGGTGATATCCTCTATCGTATGCACATAGCCAGCGCCGGGCACATTATCGGTCAGCATCGCCGCGTTGTGGCGGGCCCAGATAACCTCTCCGTTTGCACGCTTTAACCGCGCTTCACACAGGAACGCCTTATGCCCCTGCACCGCCGCGTTCCAGTGCCGAAGGATCCTGTCATGATCCAGCGGGTGGACAACCGAACTCCAGTGCGATCCGATCAGCTCGTCCGCGGGCCAGCCACAGAGCTTCTGATAGGCCGCATTGCTATAGAGGCATTTGCCATGTTGGTCCGTCACCAGGATGCCCAACGGCAGGGCATCACTCAGTGGAATGCTCTTTTCCAGGCCGGCGTTGGCCTGTGTGTCCGCCGCCATCGGGAAGAAATCTCGATATCGCAGCATGGTTTACTCCCTGTTTTCGATATTTCCGCGGCTTCACGGGTCGGCAATGTATCTTCTCTGTAACACTAGGGGCTCAGGCCGCACATCGTCCGTTCGCTAACGCACACAGGAGGATTCCTCTGGGCGGAAACACCCAACACTCGCTATTCCAGGACCTCAGGGTGGAGTAGACTCAATTGACGTAACTCTGAAGCCGGTTTTGGGGCGCACTTTTTTGGGAGACACGATGGAAGACACCCACGGAAAATCGAATGCCGGAAACCATGAACGGCTGCGCCGCAGCGCCAGGGATCTGATCGACCACGGGGTGCCGCCACCCAACCATAGCGGTACGCTCAGCGTGGATGCGCTGCAACTGCTTTACCAGCGCGCGAGCAAACCCGAATCCGCTGCCGACGCCCTCAAGCTGCTCCATGAGCTTCAGACCTATCAGGTGGAGCTTGATCTTCTGTATGAGCAGCTTCAGGCTAATGAACACGAAATCAGCGAGGAACTGGCATACTACAAGTCGCTCTATGAGCTGGCTCCCGCCGCCTATCTGATCGTCGCTAACGACGGTGACATTATTGATGGCAACCAGGCCGCAGGCGTACTTTTCGATGAATCCGCACAGCCACTGATCGGAAAGCCCCTGCAGGCGCTTCTGGCGCCCGGCCAGGAAGGTGCAGTGAACGCTCTGCTCAAAAAGACGAAAGAACAAGACTCAGGTACAAAGGGTGCCGCAAGCGTATCGGTTGAGCTCCCGGATCTCAGGAGGCTGACGATCACCGCAAATTCTGCCGTCTCCGGCGACTGTGTTCTGATGATCCTCACTGAAGCCGTGACAGGCTCCGC
The DNA here is from genome assembly GCF_045449795.1 of Marinobacter alkalisoli. Classification (NCBI taxonomy): domain Bacteria; kingdom Pseudomonadati; phylum Pseudomonadota; class Gammaproteobacteria; order Pseudomonadales; family Marinobacteraceae; genus Marinobacter; species Marinobacter alkalisoli. The sequence continues at coordinate 125,687 of NZ_JBJJLB010000025.1, read as the reverse complement.
CAGGTCCTGATGCGTATCGTTGGTATTGGCGCGTCCGCCGGCGGCCTGGCGTCCCTTGAGGACTTCTTTCGCAATACGCCGTGCGATACCGGCATGGCGTTTCTGGTGGTACAGCATCTGGACCCGACCCAGAAGGCAATGCTGCCGGAACTCCTGCAACGCTATACCGAAATGCCGGTGTATGAAGTGGAGCAGAACATGCCGGTTCGTGCGGATTCGGTCTATGTCATCCCGCCGAACCGGGAGCTGCGGGTGGTTGATGACACCCTGAAGCTGGATCAGCCAGCGCAACCCCGGGGGCTACGCCTGCCCATCAATGTACTGTTCTCATCCCTGGCCAGCGCACAGAGTGAGCGGGCCATTGCCGTTGTACTTTCCGGCATGGGCTCTGATGGCACCCTCGGGCTGCAGGCCATCAAGGCCACTGGCGGGCTGTCGGTGGTGCAGAGTCCTGATTCGGCCCAGTTCGATGCCATGCCCAAAAGCGCCATCGCCGCGGGTTGTGCCGACATTGTGGCGCCGGCCGATGAATTACCGGAACGCATACTGGCCTATGTCCGGCGCGTTCCCGAGCCGGGCCATAGCCCGGAACATACTCCCAGGGCCCACACTTCGCTGACACGGCTGGACCCCGTCGTTCGCTTGCTGCGGCAGCACACCCGGCACGATTTTTCCCTTTACAAGCCGACGACCCTGAACCGGCGGATCGAGCGCCGCATGGCCATTCATGGCATCTCTGATCTGACCGATTACACCCGCTTCCTGACCGAAAACAACCAGGAAGTAGAGCTGTTGTTCCGGGAACTGCTGATCGGTGTTACCCAGTTTTTCCGGGATCCCGAAACCTGGGACTACCTGATCGATACGGGGCTGCCAGAACTCCTTTCCCAGCAGTCACCGGAACACACCCTGCGCGTCTGGGTAGCGGGCTGCTCAACCGGGGAGGAGGCCTATTCCCTGGCCATTGCGTTCACCGAAGCGCAGGAACACATCGGACCTGGCCGGAAACTGGACCTGCAGATCTTTGCCTCTGATATCAGCCCGGAAGCCATTACCGTGGCGCGGCGAGGGCAATACCCACTGAATATTGCAGACTCCGTGTCGGAAACCCGGCTGGCGCGCTTTTTCACCAAACACGACAATCATTACCAGATACGTCCATCGATACGGGACAAGGTATTGTTTGCCCGGCACGATGTCATTCTGGATCCACCGTTCACCAAGCTGGATCTGATTGCCTGTCGCAACTTGCTGATTTATTTCGATCTCACCCTGCAGCGCCGGATACTGCCTCTGTTCCACTACAGCCTTCGTCCCAACGGATTGTTGATGCTCGGCAGCTCGGAAACCATTGGCCGGCTGAATCATCTGTTCTCACCGCTTAAACCGAAAATGCGCCTGTACCGATGCAAACCCTTCCAATCCGACCGCCACTCTGACTTCCTGCTAAAATCGTTTCCTCCGATGTCCACCCTGCCGAAGGAGCATTCCGTGCCATCCAACCAGGTTCCCTCACAAGAGGCTGCCACCACCCTGCAATCCGCCGCGGATTATCTGCTGCTGCAGGTCTATTCACCGGCCGCTGTGGTGCTCAATGCAGACGCTGATATCGTTTATATCAGCGGGCGTACCGGCAAGTATCTGGAACCCGCAGCCGGCAAGGCCAACTGGAACATCCATGCCATGGCCCGGGAAGGGTTGCGCGAACCCCTGTATACCGCATTGAAACAAACGCCCGGCCAAACAGAACCGGTGGAGCTCACAGGATTATTGGTGAAAACCGAGGCTGGCACTCAGGCCGTTGACGTAACCCTTCAGACCATCCGTGACCCCGATGCCCTGAAGGGCATGACCATGGTGGTGTTCCGCGATGCTCCCGCGACGGCGACCTCCCGGCGCCGCAAACCGGGCTCGGCCAACGAATCGGACCACGCTGCGGAAATCCAGCGGTATCAGAAGGAAATTGAAAGCCTGCGGCAACAGGCAAAGCTGACGCGGGAGGAACTGCAGGCGTCCAACGAAGAGCTTCAGTCCACCAACGAGGAGTTGCAGTCCGCCAATGAGGAACTGACAACGTCCAAAGAAGAAATGCAGTCCATGAACGAGGAACTGCAAACCATTAACACGGAGCTGCAAACCAAGCTGGATGACCTCGCGCTCGCCCAGAGCGATATGCAGAACGTGCTCAACAGCATCGAAATCGCCGTTCTGTTCCTGGATCAGGACCTGAATGTACGGCGCTATACCGAGCGGGCCGCAGCCATTATCAGCCTGCGGGAGAACGACATCGGCCGCCCGCTCAGCGACTTGACCACCAGCCTCCGTTACCCGGAGCTTCAGGACGACGCCCGGCAAACCCTGACGACCCTGGCGGTCAGTGAGAAGCAGATTACCACCAACGATGACCGCTGGTTTTCGGTCAGGATCATACCTTACCGCAGATTGGATAATGTGATTGACGGGGTCGTCATCACCCTGGTGGATATTACTGCAACCAAAACGCTGGAATCCTCGTTACGGAAACACCCGGAATCCTGATCAGACGCCGGCGTGATCCGCGTATCAGCTACGGGGTTATTGAAACCACCATCGCGGTAACAATGAGCGGGTCGCCGGTCGCAGAAACCGGTCATCGATCAGCCAGATCACGCCCCGGTCCTCCGGGGTACGGATCACCCGCCCGGCAGCCTGGGCGACTTTCTGCAGGCCGGGAATCTGATAGGTATAGTCATAGCCGGCACCGAATCGCTGCTCAAGACGGGCCTTGAGAATCTCATGCCAGGCATCGAAGGGCGGCAGGCCGAGGGTGGCCACAAAGGCGCCGATCAATTGATCGCCAGGCAGGTCGATGCCCTCGCTGAACACACCGCCCAGAACCGCAAACGCAACACGCCCCTCAGGCTCCTGAAAGCCCGCCAGAAACTCCGCCCGCTGCTGCGGACTCATCCCGGGCTGCTGGGCTCGCTGGGGAATGTCCGGCGCCTCTCTGGCAAGGGTCTCACTGACCGCCTGTGCGTACTTGAAGCTGCTGAAAAACGCCAGGTAGTGACCGGGCCGTTCGCGGAATTGCCGGGCGATAAGGTCCGCGATGGGCTGCAGTGAGGACTCCCGGTGATTCTGACGGGTGCTGATGCCCGGCGTGAAATGCACCTGTAACTGATCAGCACTGAACGGACTGGGCAGGGACGTGAAGCGGGCATCCTCTGGCATACCCAGCAGGTCCCGGTAATAGACGCCAGGACTCAATGTGGCAGAGAACAACAGGACCGATTGCGCCGCCTCGAACCGCTCCCGCAGAAAGTCCGCCGGTATCAGGTTCTGGATGGTGAGACTGGCCCGGCCCCGGCCGGTGCGCTGGAATTCGCACAGGGAATGATCACCGAAGGACTCCGCCAGCTTCAAGAAGGCCACGCTTTCAAACAACAGTTCCTGCAGGGCAAGGTCCGGCGGATTGTCGGCCAGGTAATCGGTGAGGTTGGAGACCAAGGCTTGCAGCGCCCCCAGCAGTTGCGAAGGCAGGGTTTCCAGAAACGTCGAGGTGTCGTCGTCGGTCTGATGATCCCGGATCAGGCTCTGCCAGGCCCGGCCAGTCCGGTCAATTGCCGCCTTCAACGGCCTGGGGGCAATCTTTTTGATCTTCAGCAGTCGTTGCTGTTCCAGCCGCACGGAATACATGCCCCGGCCCCGGTCCACCAGGTTGTGGGCTTCATCCACCAGCACGCTGGCCTTCCAGTTGTTCTGACGAATCAGGCCGTGGAGCAGGGCGGACTGGTCAAACATCCGGTTCACATCGCCAATCACCACATCACACCAGCGCGCCATCTCCTGGGCGAGAAAATAGGGGCAAATGCCGTGACCGGCGGCGATCTTCGCCAATGTTTCCTGATCCAACGTGTCTTCCGTCTGTGCCGCCTCGGCCCGGGCATCCGGCAGGCGATCGAAAAAGCCTTTGGCCAGCGGGCAGGAATCACCATGGCAGGCCTTGTCCGGGTGCTCACAGGCATCGTCTTTCGACACCAGCTCCAGGGTTCGCAGCGGCCAACGTGGCAGATTCTGGGCGGCACGCAGACGGGCCACCGCATCCATGGCCAGCTGGCGGGCTGTATTGCGGCAGGTGAGGTAAACCAGCCGGTCCTGTTGCGCCACCGGCATGGCCATCAGGGCTGGAAACAGGGTACCCAGGGTTTTGCCCAGACCGGTGGGCGCCTCCAGCAATAACGTGCCGGACTTCATCGAATTCTTGTACACCGTTTCCGCCAACTGGCGTTGCCGCGGCCTGAATTCGGCGAAGGGAAACGTCAATTCGGATAACAGGGCATCCCGCAGCTCCCGGTGATGCGCTTCCTGCTCGGCCCAGGCCTTATATTGCCGGCACAGGCCTTCAAGCTCCTGCCAGAGCTCATCCGCCGTGGCGGTTTCCGTCACCGGGGTTTCCTTGTCCTTACCGGTGTCGTAGTAGATCAGCGCCAGTTCCAGTTTCTTGCGGTTTTCCTGCCGGCACAGCAGGGCACCGTACGCCCGTAATTGGGCGCGGTGTAGCGCGCGCTGATGCTCGCGAATGCGGGACAAATCGCCCCGGTGGGTCTTGATCTCTTCCAGCCGGCCTTTGTGCGGATTGTAAACATCCGCTCGCCCCGAGAGCACTAATCCCAGACACTCCCCGGTCAGTAAGTACTCGCTTTTATAGCCGTAGCCTCGCCGGGACTGAATGGCCTGATGGCCGGCCATGCCCTCTTCGGCACTGGGTGCCGGGGTATAGCGAAAGTCCAGATCACCACGACGGGCAGCGAATTCACACAGGGTACGGACGGCAACCTTCACTCGCTGTCCCCATCTGCCTGCCAGCGCACGTAACAGACACTGGCGGGCATTCCCTCGCGGGCGAAGAAGGCCAGCCAGCGACGCTGGTGATCCTGCAGCCGGTCACCGGGGCCCTTCACCTCAATCATCTCGTAACGCGGCCCGGGGCCTGCGGTATCAGGATAAAACCGGATCAGGTCCGGAAAGCCGCTGCGGTGCTCCCTGAGGTTCTGCAGCAGGCGCTCGAACAGCTGTTCCAGGTGGTGAGCCGGAATACAGTCCATGGCCATCGTCAGCAGGTCTTCCGACAACACCGGCCAGACCACGAAGGGATTGGCAATGCCCTGCTTCTCCTGCCAGGTCTCTCGGATGCGCTGCCGATAACTGCCATCCCGCAACCATGCAAAGCAGCGGTTGAAGGCTTGCTCGCGCCGCCCAACAAAGTCCTCCCGCATCAGATCCGCCGGGCCCACGTGAAAAGGATGGAAAAAGGCGCCGGGAATGGCCGCGAAAACAGTGTTCCAGCACAGCAGGCCGAACAGACCGTTGATCAGGGTGTTTTCCACATAGAACACCGGAGCCTCATCGGTTTCCAGATGCTGCTGGGCCGCCAGCTCCACCGGACCGGTATCGGGTTTCGGCACGGTGACGGTAAATTCGCGGATTGGCGGTGGTGAATCCACCACCGGCGGTGCCTCACCCATTTTCGGCGCCAGCCGTTTCAGGATACGCGCCAGCCCCTGGGCCTCGGCATCACTGAGATCCTGGGTCTGCCAACGCCGGGCGATGTTCCAGGCCTCTTCGAAACGTTTCATACGTTCCAGCAACCGAAGCTGCTTCAGCCGCGCCTCCCGGTGGTTACTGGACGCCAGCACTTCCAGCGCCAGTTCCCGCTCACCCTGCCGCTCCGCCTGCCGGCCCAGTTCAAGCAACAACCGATCCCGCCGACTGGCCAGCCAGGGATTAGCCAAAGGCCCGGGCACCTCGGGCCACACCTCAACGGCAGACACACCCTCATCCAGCCACTGCCGGCACTGGTGCATCCGCAGGTAGCAATCCACGTCCGCCCGCTGATGAAACGCCCGGGAATCGGTGGAAAAAGTCACCTGCTCGTACTGTTGATAACCCAGTTCCACCAGCACGAAATCAGTCCAGCTCTGGCGCAGGTTGCCGAAGAACATCAAACGGATGCGGTCAAACAGAGGCATATCCTGTAGCCGAACCACCGCCGGAACCTCATCACCCAACCATTCATACAAGCGCTGCGGCTCCGGGAAATGTTCCGTCAATACTTCACGCATCCGGGTTTTGGGCAGGTTCTTTGGCAGGCCCAGTTCCATCAGTAGGTTTGCAAACACCGGTCGGAGTTCGGTGAGGGTAACCAGCCGGAACAGATCATCAATCCCAAGCAAAGGGGACGACTCCAGCCAGTGACTGTCGCTCAGTTCGGCCAAGGCGTCAGCCACGGAACCCGGCAGTTCCGGATAGTTCAGCTTGTCCACCCGAAACAACTCGCCCGTTCGCATCACCATGCGCGTCAGCAGTCCCCGCGCGGCGGTAGATAGCTCGAAGAAATTACCTAAACGGGATTGCTCATCGGCGGTCAGCAGATCCCCGTGATGACTGGTCACCCACGACACGACAGTGTCCATGTTCCTCAGGTAATACAGGGGATCTTCAAGGTCCGCCGTCTGGAGGCGTTGGCCTTTAGGTTGGGTGGTCATGGTGCTCCAGGAAAATTATTAAACGAGGCAGCCGGCACAAGTTATCAAGCAATCAAGCGGGTAGGTTCTGCCAAAATCGTGCGGAGCCATGGATGGCGGAGCCGAGCGTACAGGGAAGTATTCACAGCGTATTTTGGCAGAACCTACCCGCTTGGTTGCAGTGCACCAAACTCTACGATGGCCAAGAACAAGTCTCAAATACCCAAATCCGCCGGCTGCATCTGTACACCACCGATTTTCCACTCATCTTCAACCAGCACCATCCGGTAATAGGCATCCCAGCGCTTACCCTCCGGCCCTTTCAAACGCACCACCTGAATCTCGAAATCACCGTGGGGTACCCGTCTCACAAACTCGATGGCACTGGCACGGTGAACCGCAGGATAGGCGTGCTTAACCATTTCCAGAAACACCTCCGAACTGCCGAACCGGTGCTTGATCCCATCCGACGCCATCTGCCATGCGGTTTCATCATCGTCATTGGCGAACGCCTCAATCTGCATCAGGATAGTGCCCTGGATTTCAGAATCCGTGTTATCCGCCTGGGGCGAGGCCGGTACCAGGAAAACCAACACGGCAATGAACAACAGGGCAGGAGGCCCGGTTCGGGCACGAATCAGGGACGAGATCATAAGCGGCATCCTTTAAAGGGAACCCTACCTACAGCTTACGCCATTCTTCGGTTGGCGGATGGGTTTTCGAGAAATTTCACCCGGGTTTGCGCTACTCTGTAGTCGCCACGTTTACCCGGACCCCAAAAGAGCAGGTATGCCCGAGACAAGCGCCATCGAACCCGGCTTTCACGCCATCCACGCCAACCATCTGGAAGACCTGCGCCGTGCCGTGGTGTACATCTGCCGGCAGAACCCCATGCCGCCGCTGCAGAGCGAAACCTTTCTGGTGCAGAGTAACGGCATTGCCCAGTGGCTGAAGCTGGCGCTGGCGGAGAAGCGCACGGATGACGGTGTCGAGGGCGGGCTGGGCATTGCTGCCGGCATGGACTTCCTGTTCCCGGCCCGTTTCATCTGGCAGGCCTACCGGGCGGTGCTGCCGGACGGTGAAGTGCCGGAGCAGTCTCCTTTCGACAAGCGCCGGCTGGTGTGGCGGCTCTACCGGTTGCTGCCTGAACTGGTGGGGCAGGATGAGGCCTTTACCCCACTGGCCCGCTTTCTGGAAGGCACCGACCCGGATCTGCGGAATTTCCAGCTGGCCGAAAAAGTGGCGGACCTGTTCGATCAATACCAGGTATTCCGCGCCGACTGGCTGGCCGCCTGGGAGCAGGGCAAAGATGTGATCATCACCGCCCGCGGCGAAGAAAAAGCCCTGGACCCGGAAACCCGCTGGCAACCGTTACTCTGGCGCAAGCTGGTGGAAGACGTGGGCGAAGCCTCCGATACCAGCCGCTCGCAAATCCATACCCGGTTTATGGAACAGGGCCAGCACATTCACACCCCGGCCAATCCGGCCCGGCTGCCCAGACGCATCGTGGTGTTCGGCGTGTCGTCACTGCCCCGGCAGGCGCTGGAAGCCCTGTACGTGCTCAGTCGCTTCAGCCAGGTGGTGCTGTGTGTTCACAATCCCTGTCAGTTCTACTGGGCGGATATCATCAGCGACCGGGAACTGCTGAAAGCCGAGCGCAAGCGGGGCGCAGCCCATCCGGTGTTGTCACAGATTGACGATCCGGATCAGCTGCACCAGCACGCCAACCCGCTATTGGCAGCCTGGGGCAAGCAGGGCCGGGACTATATCCGTCTGCTGGACGAGTTCGACAACCCCGACGACTATCGCAGCAGCTTCCAGACCCCGGACCAGAAGATTGATATTTTTTCGGAACACGGCGCCGGCGAGGAGCCCTGCCTGCTGCACCAGTTGCAGAACGATATCCACAACCTGACCCCGCTGCAGGAAATCCGCGAGCAGCAGCGCCAGCTGGATCTGACCCACGACCATTCCCTGGTGTTCCACGATGCCCACGGCCCCCAGCGGGAAGTGGAAATCCTGCACGACCAGCTGTTGGCTGCATTCAATGCTGATCCCGACCTGCGGCCCCGGGATGTCATCGTGATGGTGCCGGATATCAACGTCTATGCGGCCCACATCCAGGCTGTGTTCGGCCGTTACCAGCCCGGCCGCAAGCGCCATATACCCTTTACCATTTCCGATCAGGGCCAGCGTCACCACGAACCGGTGCTGATTGCCCTGGAAACCCTGATGTCACTGCCCCGCAGCCGCTTCGGCGTGAGTGAGATCATCAGCCTGCTGGAAGTGCCCGGCATCCGTGACCGTTTTGCCATCAGCGAAGAAGAGATTCCCCTGGCCCGGCGCTGGGTGGAAGGCGCCAACATCCGCTGGGGCCTGCACGGCAGGCACCGGGAAAGCCTGGACCTGCCAGCGGACCTGGAACGCAACACCTGGCAATCCGGCCTGCGGGCCATGCTGCTGGGTTACGGCATGGGCGAGGACGAACCCTGGGCCGGGGTGGAGCCTTATGGCGAGATCGGCGGCCTACAGGCAAGCCTGGCCGGGCGACTGAGTGAATTCGTGCATCAGTTGGAAAGCCTGTGGCAGGCGCTGCAAACCATCCGTACCCCAGACGAATGGGAAACCCTGTTCTCGGACATGCTGGGGCAGTTTTTCCACAAGGTCGAGGGCAGCGACCTGTTACTGCTCAACCGCTTCCGCCGCCAACTGGAACAGTGGCTGGACGATGCTCTGGCAGCCGGGCTGCAAGATCAGCAGCTGCCCCTGAACATCGTCAAGGATGTGCTTTTGGAGGGTCTGGACGAAGGCGGCCTGAACCAACGCTTCCTGGCCGGCAAGGTGAACTTCGCCACCCTGATGCCGATGCGGGCCATTCCCTTCCGCAAGGTGTGCCTGCTGGGCATGAATGATGGCGACTACCCCCGCTCCCGGCCGCCGGTGGATTTCGACCTGATGGCCCAGGATTATCGTCCGGGCGACCGTTCCCGCCGGGAAGACGACCGCTACCTGTTCCTGGAAGCCCTGCTATCGGCCCGGGAACAGCTGTACATAAGCTGGGTGGGGCGCAGCATCAAGGACGATTCCGAGCGGCCACCGTCGGTGCTGGTGGGACAGCTTCAGGACCATCTCGATAGCCTGTGGACAGCGGCAGGCGCCCCCGATGCAAAAGTCACCAAAGCCCTGACCACCCAGCACCCGCTACAACCCTTTAGCCGGGACTACTTCCCGCAAGCCAATGGTCTGGAGGAAGGCGAGGACAGCCCGCCGAAGCCGCTGGCCGAGGTGCTTCGGGCCCGCAACCTGTTCACCTACGAACGGGAATGGCGCAGCGCCCATGGCGTTGAGGAAGCCGAACAGACACAGGACGCGCTGTCCTATCAGGCTCCTGAAGAGCCTATAACCCTGAACGATCTGGCCGGCTTCCTGAAAAAGCCCATCGACACCTTCTACCAGCGCCGCCTGCAGGTACGCTTTGACGATGTGGAAGACGAAGACACCGACAACGAAAACTTCGACCTGAATGGCCTGGAGCGTTGGCGCCTGGACAACGAACTGATTCAGGAAAGCCTGCTGAAAGCCGGCACCGAGGAAGAACTGTACGAACGGCTGGAAACCACCCTGAACCGCATGGCCCGACGGGGCGATCTGGGTATGGGCGTGACCGAACACCGGCTGCGCTCCGAGCTGTCCGGACGTTTGCCGGATCTGTTCGAACGTTACCGTAACGCCCTGGCCGAATGGCCGGAGGCGGTGGCCGAGCCCCTGGCCTTCGATTACCGGTTTGAAAACGCCATCGGTTCAGTGGAAGTGGTGGATCTGATCGACAGCCTGCGCTGCAACCCCGAGGGCCAGTTGTGCCGGCTGGTGGTCGCCAGTTCCGGCCTGCTGACCGGCTCCGGTTACAGCAAGAAAGTACGTTACGCCAACCTGATGCGGGACTGGGTGATTCACCTGGCCGGTCAGCTCAGCGGGCAGCCCTTCGAAACCCTGATCTTGGGCAAGGAAGAAGGCCGCAAGTTCCGCTTTGCCCCGATGGCGCCGGAACAGGCCCGGCAGCATTTCGACGCGATCCTCAGCCGCTGGATGGACGCCACCACCCGGGCACTGCCGATTCACTGCGAAGCCGGCTTTGCCTGGATTACCAGCTTCTACCAGAGCAAGAAATTCCTGGGCGACCACGAACGGGCGATCAGTGATGCGGAGCAGGCCTACAGCACAGCCCTGGAACGGGACACGGGCTACCTGCGGGGGGCGTTCGAGAACGCAGAGTTACTGCTGGCCAGTGGTGAATTCGAAGCCCTCTTGCATGAACTCTATGTGCCCCTGTGGGAAGCAGAGCAGGACAAGTCGGCCGCAGAGCAGATCGGGAGCATGGAATGACTGACCAGATGAACAACCGCAATCCGAATCTGAACCCGTTAACCCTGCCCCTGAGCGGCAGCGCCCTGATCGAAGCCAGTGCCGGTACCGGCAAAACCTTCACCATTGCCATTCTTTATGTGCGCCTGGTGCTGGGCCATGGCCAGCCAACCGACAGCCCGCTGCAGAACCTGCTGCCGCCCAACCTGCTGGTGGTGACCTTTACCGATGCCGCCACCAAGGAACTGCGGGACCGTATCCGTACCCGCCTGACCCAGGCCGCCGAGGTGTTTTCCGATGCGCCGGACGAAGCCGATCCGCCGGCGGAAACGGCGCTGATCTATCAGCTACGCAAAGACAGCTACCCGGACCCGGCCACCTGGCCGGAGTGCCGCAAGAAGCTGCTGCTGGCCGCGGAATGGATGGACGAGGCCGCCGTCTCCACCATTCATGCCTGGTGTAACCGCATGCTCAGCGAGCACGCCTTCGACAGCGGCAGCCTGTTCAAGCTCACCCTGGAAACCGACCAGAGCGAGCTACTGGACGAAGTGGCCCGGGATTACTGGCGCACGTTTGTTTACCCGCTGCCACCGGCAATGATGGACGAAGCCCTGAGCCATTGGAAAACCCCGGCTGACCTGCGCAAGGCCGTGCGCAACCTGATCGATGACCCGGAGAGCCTGGGCACACCGCCGGAAAACGTGCACCAGGCCATCAATCAGGTGGTGAGCGAACGCCTGGAACGATCGCAGGAACTGAAGGCAAAACCCTGGGCTCAGTGGCAGGGGGAAGTGATCGACCTGCTGAACGAGCTGAACAAGAGCAAACGGCTCCATGGCGGCAGCAAGAACGCCATGGTGAAAACCTGGGACACTCTGATTGCCTGGACCGAATCCGAGGACCTGCTGCCGGAAGGCCTCGATAAGGCCGGCTTCAGGAACCAGACCCCCGAAGGCCTGGACAATATTCTGAAAGGGGATGACTCCGCCCCCCATCACCCGGCCTTCGAGGCTATCGAAGCCCTGATGGCATTCAGCCAGAACCCGCCCAGCGCCAAATCCGACATCCTGCGCCACGCCAGCAACTGGATTGCCGAACGGCTGGAATCGGAAAAACAGAAGCGCTCGGAAATGGGCTTTGATGACCTGCTCACCCGCCTGGACGACGCCCTGCACGGCCCCCGGGGCGACCAGCTGGCCGCCACCATCCGCCGCCAGTTCCCGGTGGCGTTGATTGACGAATTCCAGGACACCGACCCGGTGCAGTACCGCATCTTCAACCGGGTCTATAACGTGGCCGGCAGCGACCCGGACACCTGCCTGCTGATGATCGGTGACCCGAAACAGGCCATCTACGGCTTCCGCGGCGCGGATATCCACACCTATCTGCAGGCCCGCCAGGGCGTACAGCAAAGCACCTACACCCTGGGCAGGAACTTCCGTTCCGCCAAACCCATGGTGGCTGCGGTAAACCGGGTGTTCGAACACAGCGACCAGCACAGCCGCGACGGCGCCTTCCTGTTTGGCAAGGGTGAGAGCTCGCCGCTGCCGTTCCAGGGGGTGGATGCCAACGGCACCAAACGACTGTGGTCAATCAACGGCGAGCTGCAGCCGAGCCTGGTGTTCTGGACCCACGAATCCGATGAAGAGGGCAAAGACGGCAACCCGAAAGGCCTGGCCAAGGGCGCGGCTACCGCCGATGTGGCCGAGACCTGCGCCAGCGAAATCGCCCGCCTGCTGACCCTGGGTCAGGCCGGACAGGCCGGTTTCGCCGTACCGGACAACCCGGATGACCTGGATCCGGTCACGCCAAAAGACATCGCCATCCTGGTCAACAACCGCAACGAAGCCGGCGCGGTGCGGGACGCGCTCGGCCGCCGTCGTATCAAGAGCGTGTACCTGTCGGACCGGGATTCGGTGCTGACGTCTCAGGAAGCCAAAGAAATGCTGTGCTGGCTGCGGGCCTTTGCCGAGCCCCGGCAGTTGGCCTACATCCGCGCGGCCCTGGCCACACCGACACTGGGGCAGTCCTGGCAGGCCATGAATCTGTTACTCACCGATGAGATCGCCCTGGAGCGGGAAATCGAACGCTTTATGGGTTACCAACAGCAATGGCAGAAACAGGGTGTGCTGCCGATGCTGCGCAGCTTCCTGGTGGATTTCCAGGTGCCCGGCCGGTTGCTGCAGCGGGCCGATGGTGAACGGCGGCTGACCGACATTCTGCACATCGCCGAACTGCTGCAGCAGGACAGCCTGCAACTGGACGGTGAACACGCCCTGGTCCATCACTACACCCAGGTCCTGCGGGCGGCGGACGAGGAAGACGAACACCGCACCCTGCGCCTGGAAAGCGATGCCGGGCTGGTAAAAGTGATTACCGTGCACAAATCCAAGGGTCTGGAATACCCGCTGGTGTTCCTGCCTTTCGGCACCGCTTACCGCGCCCAGAGTGAAAAGCAGGCCTTTGTGCGCTACCACGACGATAAGGGCACACTGATCACCGTGTTCGACCCGACCCCCGAAGACGTCGCCAAAGCCGATCAGGAACGACTGGGAGAAGACATCCGCAAACTCTACGTGGCCCTGACCCGCGCCCGCTTCGCCACCTGGGTGGGCGCTGCCGCCATCGACAACTGGCAGCAAAGCGGACTGGGCTACCTGGTCACCGGCGAAGCGGAGAGCCTAATCCCGGATTGCCTGGGCAGACTGGCCGATGGCGGACCGGAAATCACCGTGACCCCGCTGCCGGAGGCGGAAGAAACCCAATACACTGAGCAGGCTCCCGAAGCCCTTGGGCCGGCGCTGGTTTCTGCCCGGGAGGCGAAAGAGGATTGGTGGATTGCCAGTTACTCCTCCATCGAATACACCGGGATGACCGGCACCGGAATCGCCTTCACGGGAGAAGTGGAAGACGCCCAGACCCAGAACCTGCTGGAAGAAAGCGCCCAGGATGAAGGGGAAGAAACCATGCCAGCGCCGGACACCCGCAACCACCACAACTTCCCCAAAGGCGCCGGCCCCGGCACCTTCCTGCACGATTTACTGGAATGGTGTAGCCAGCAGGGCTTCCAGCGAGTTGTGGATAACCCCGCCATGCTGCGGGAACAACTCAGCCGCCGGTGCAGCACCCGCGGCTGGTCTGACTGGGTAGCGCCGCTGGAGCAGTGGCTGCTGTCACTGATCACCAGCCCCCTGCGGCTGGATCGCTCCGGCAGCGAATCCGTCAGCCTGGGTGAGCTGTCTGCCCTGCGCCCGGAGCTGGAGTTCTGGTTCGAAAGCCGCAACGTCAGTATCACAAAGCTCGATCAGTTGGTTACCCAAAACACTCTGAATCGCGCTGACCGGCCCCGGGTGGAGGAGAACCACTTCAACGGCATGCTCAAAGGCTTTATTGATCTGGTGTTCGAACACAACGGGCAGTATTACGTGCTGGACTACAAATCCAATACCCTGGGCGAGAACGACAACGCCTACACCGATCAGGCCATGGGCGACGCCATTCTCGACAAACGTTACGACCTGCAATACGTACTCTACCTGCTGGCCTTGCACCGCCTGCTGAAAGCACGGCTGCCGGATTACGATTACGACCGTCATATCGGCGGTGCCGTCTACCTGTTCCTGCGCGGGGTAAATTCAGCGACTGGAGGCGCCTTCACCGACAAACCACCGAGGGCCCTGATCGAGCAACTGGATGCCCTGTTTGATGGCGAGTCCGTATCAGGGGAGGTGGCCGCATGAGCCGGACCCGCAAATCCGAAAACCAGATCGCCCTGGACCTGGGGGATGACCTGCCGACGTCAGCCCCGCAGCAAAAAGGCACTAACCCGGTCGTCGATACTGCCGGCCTGTTGGCGAGCCTGGCGCAAACCGAAGCCCTGCTGGATCAGTGGCAACAGGCGGAATGGGTTCGCCCCCTGGATGTGGGTTTTGCCCGACTGATCCGGGAGCTCTCGGAAGAGCAGGGCGAGTGCCCGCATCCACTGATCCTGCTGCTGGCGGCCCTGACCTCCCATCAGGTGGGCCGGGGCCATGTCTGCATTGATCTGGCCAACCTGTTGGCCGATGCCGGCAACACCTTGTCGCTGCCACCGGAAGAGCCGGTTCGCGACACGCTCACCGAATCCGAAGCAGCGGAGCTCAACCATCTGAAACCCGCGGATGTGCTGGCCCGCATCACCCTTTCCGAATGTCAGTCAGCTCTGGACGCCTCTAATGCCGTTAGTGATGGCTCACTTACATCGCCATTGGTCTTGAACGGAACCCGGCTGTACCTGCGCCGTTTCTGGCGATACGAACAGCGTATTGCTGAAGGCATTTTGCAGCGCCTTGCCCTGCCGTCGCCCCTGACAAACCCCGACGCCGGCCCGGCCCGAACTCTGTCCAAAGCCCTTGGCCAACTGTTCCGGTCAGCGGAAGCGGTGGATTACCAGAAACTCGCCTGCGCCCTCGCTGCCCGTAACCGCTTTGCCGTCATCACCGGCGGACCAGGCACTGGTAAGACCACCACCGTGGTCAACCTGCTGGCAGCGTTGCAGGCCATAGCGGGAGAAACCCCGGAGCGGGCCGGCCGCAAATACCGCATCCGTTTGGCGGCGCCCACCGGCAAGGCCGCTGCGCGTCTGAATGAATCGATCGGCGGTGCGGTCAGTCGTTTACCACTGGACCAGTTGCCGGGCAACGTGCAACTCGAAGACATTCCCGCCAAAGTCACGACCCTGCACCGCCTGCTCGGCAGCCGGCCCGATACCCGTAAGTTCCGCCATAATAGGGACAACCCGCTGCTGGTGGATATCCTGGTGATCGACGAAGCCTCCATGGTGGACGTGGACCTGATGGCCTCGGTGATTGACGCCCTGCCCGCCAACGCCCAGCTGATCCTGCTGGGGGACAAGGACCAACTGGCCTCGGTGGATGCCGGTGCGGTGCTCGGGGAGTTGTGCCAGCGGGCTCTGGACGCCCACTACACCGAGGAAACCGGCCAGTGGTTGCAGGCGATAACCGCAGATCCGGTGCCGCACGCGCTGATCGACCCGGACGGCCAGGCCCTGGACCAGGCCGTAGCCATGCTGCGCAAGAGTTACCGGTTCCAGGAAGACAGCGGCATTCGCCGGCTTGCCGAAGCGGTGAACACCAGCACCCTGGATGCCAGCGTGCTACGACAGAGCCGCGATGGCGGGTTCGACGACGTTATCTGGCTCAACGGTCACCAACCGAAACCGGAACTGGAAGAGTCCCTGGCGCTGATCTGCCGCCATGCCGTATCCGGCACGCCGGAGGCGTTCCGCAACGCCGGTCAGGATCGGGTAGTGAAGGAAAAGCGGTTGCCGCCCCCGGTCGGTTACCGGTGTTATCTGGAAAGGATGAACAATCACGGCCTGACCGACAGCAGTTCTCGCGAAGACTGGGACGCCCTGGCAGTTAATGTCCTGGAGGCCTTCTATGATTTCCAGGTCCTCTGCGCCCTGCGCAAGGGCCCCTGGGGTGTGGAAGGGCTCAACGACCGGATCGCCCGGCACCTGCTGGCCGAGAAACTGATTCCCCGGGCCGAAGGCTGGTACGCCGGCCGGCCGGTGCTCATCACCGGTAACGACTACAACCTGGGCCTGATGAACGGGGATATCGGCATTGCCTTCAACGTGCCCTGGGACAAAACCGAATCCGGTGAGCCCAAATACACCCTGCGGGTCGCCTTCCCGAGCGGAGACAGCAGCGGCGGCATCCGCTGGATCTCTCCCAGCCGGCTGCAGCAACTGGAAACCGTGTACGCGATGACCGTGCACAAGTCCCAGGGCTCGGAGTTCAACCATACCTGCCTGGTACTGCCGGACCGGCTCAGCCCGGTAATGACCAAGGAGCTGATCTACACTGGCATTACCCGCGCCAGAAACTGGTTCAGCCTGATTACCGGCGATGCCCAGGTGCTGAAGGACAGTGTGGGGCAGCAGGTGGTCCGGGCCTCCGGGCTGGCGCTTAGGCTTGCTGATAACGAGCCCCCGGGACGCCAGTAAGCGGAGGGCCCTGCCAAAACACGCTCCTTCGGCACATCCATGTGACGCTCGGGCTCCGCCCTTCAGCGCTTTTTGCTCCTGCGTCGCGCTGAAGGTCCAGGGCAGGCCATCCATGGCCAGCCCGTGAAGAGCTATTCGCTCTTCACCCATGGCTCCGCACGGTTTTGGCGAGGCCCTCCGCTTACTGGCTCAACTGGGAGTTATCATCGCTCCGATGCTGCTGCTCCCACAGATGTGCATAGCGGCCACCCCGGGCTAACAGGTCGTTGTGGTGGCCGCTTTCCACAATCCGGCCGCCATCCATTACCAGAATGGCGTCGGCATCCCGCACCGTGGAAAGTCGGTGGGCGATGACCAACGTCGTCCGCTGCTGGCTGACTTCCTTCAACGCCCCCAGAATGGCCTGCTCGGACAGCGAATCCAGTGACGACGTGGCCTCGTCCAGAATCAGCAGCGGCGGGTTCTTCAGAATCACCCGGGCAATGGCCACCCGCTGCTTTTCGCCACCGGACAGTTTCAGCCCGCGTTCACCGACCCGGGTCTCGTAGCCATCGGGCAGGCTGTGGATAAAGTCTTCCAGATGCGCCATACGCGCCGCTTGGTACACCTCTTCCTCGCTGGCCTCCGGTCGGCCATAGGCCAGGTTGCGATAAAGCGTATCGTTGAACAGCACCGTATCCTGGGGCACCACGCCGATGGCGGCGCGCAGGCTGTCCTGGGTGACGTTGCGGATATCCTGACCATCAATGGTAATAGCGCCCTTATCCACATCAAAGAAACGGAACAGCAGCCGGGCGAGGGTAGACTTGCCGGCACCGCTGGCGCCGACCACGGCCACGGTATGGCCCGCCGGAATCGAAAAATCCACGTCCCGCAGAATCGGGCGGTCCGGGCGGTAGGCAAAATGGACGTGGCGGAAGCGAACCTCTCCGTTATCCACAGCCAGAGCCCTGGCATCAGGAGCGTCCTCAATGCCCGGCTGGTCACCCAGCAGCCCGAACAGACGCTCCACATTCACCAGCGCCTGACGGATTTCGCGGTAGACAAACCCCAGGGCATTCAGCGGGATAAACAGTTGCAACAGGTAGGCGTTGATCATGGTGAAGTCACCCAGGGTGATCTCGCCGCTGGCCACTTCCCGCACGGCCATGGCCATAATGGCAATCATCGCCAGACCGATGATCAAGGCCTGACCCGAGTTCAGGGCCGCCAGTGACAACCGGTTTTTCAGACGGGCCTTTTCCCAATCTTCCAGATCCCGGTCATACAGTTGAGCCTCAAAGTTCTCGTTATTGAAATACTTCACCGTCTCGTAGTTAAGCAGACTGTCCACTGCACGGGAATTGGACTGGTTGTCCCGGGCATTGGCTTCCCGTACGAACTTGGTCCGCCACTCGGTAATTTTGATGGAGAAGACCACGTAAACGACCACCGCCACCAAAATCGCCAGCACGTAGCCCACGTTGAACACCACCAGCAGAATCCCTGCGACCAGCAGGATTTCCAGAATGGTGGGCACTATGTTGAACAGGGTAAAACGCAGCAGGAAACTGATGCCATTGGTACCGCGCTCGATATCCCGGGCCAGGCCACCGGTCTTCCGGTCCAGATGAAAGGCCAGTTCCCGATTGTGCAGATGTTCAAACACCCGCAACGACACCCGCCGCATCGCTCGCTCCGCTACCCGGGCAAACACCGCATCCCGCAGCTCACTGAACAGGGTGCTGCCAAACCGGAGCAGGCCGTAGGCCACCACCAGCAGGACCGGAATCCACAACAGCAATTCGCCGCCCCGGTTCTGGTCCAGGTAATCGACGATGTACTTCAGCGCCACCGGCGTCGCCACGGTGGCCAGCTTGGAGATCACCAGAAAGCCCAGGGCCAGGAATACACGGCCGCGGAATTCCGCCAGATAGGGCCAGAGACCGGCTATTACCTTCCAGTCCGGTTTGTGGTCAGCGGGGTAGTCGTTATCGGCGTAAGCGCGCACTAGGGGGTATCCTTTGGTAGTTTTGTCGGATTACGCTGCGCTAATCCGACCTACGGTCTCCAGAGTTTGGGAGCGCGGGTGGGTGGCAGGGTCTTCCGGGACCGTCAAAAACCAGGGATGGTTTTTGCCGAGCGTACAGGGACGTATTCACAGCGTGTCCCGGAAGACCCTGCCACCCACCCGTGCTCTTCCCGGATGTATGATAGGTCTTGTATGGAGTACAAACCGTATTGTTGCCAGAGTCTACCGCACCCCGTATCCAGGAGGCACATCATTAATACCCGTCATCGCAAGGCCTTGAAGCTGGTTATTGGATTTATCAGCCCCTACCGTCGGGCGGTGGTTGGCGCCGTGGTGGCGCTTATCATCACGGCCGGTATTACCCTTGGTCTCGGACAGGGTTTACGAATTCTGGTGGACCAGGGACTGGCTACCCAATCGCCCGGGAACCTGGCGAGGGCCATCGGTCTGTTTTTTGTGCTGGTGCTGGGCCTGGCGGTCGGGTCGTTTTCGCGGTTTTACCTGGTGTCCTGGATCGGGGAGCGGGTGGTGGCGGATATCCGCAAGCAGGTCTTTAACCACCTGATTGACCTGCATCCCGGCTTCTTTGAAAAGAACCGGGCGCTGGAGATCCAGTCCCGGTTTACCGCCGATACCACGGTGTTGCAGTCGGTGATCGGCTCCACGATCTCTATTGCCCTGCGCAATGCGCTGATGCTGGTGGGTGGTCTGATGTTGTTGTTTGTCACCAACGCCAAGCTGGCCAGTGTGATTTTTCTGGGCTTCCCGCTGGTGATCGTACCGATTCTGTTTTTCGGTCGCCGGGTCCGTCAGTTATCCCGTCTCAGCCAGGACCGGGTGGCCGATGTCGGCAGTTACGTGGGTGAAAATCTGGCCCAGATAAAAACCGTTCAGGCGTTCAATCATCAGCCCCACGACCGCCGCTTTTTCGCTGAAGTGTCGGAGCGGGCGTTCGACATAGCCCGTGCCCGCATTCAGCAACGGTCCTGGCTGACAGCGTTGGCGATCGCGCTGGTCATGGGGGACGTTGGGGTGGTGCTGTGGATCGGTGGGCTGGATGTCATCCATGGCCGGATCAGCCCCGGTGAACTGGCCGCTTTCGTGTTCTACAGTCTGCTGGTCGGGGTGGCCGCCGGCGCACTCAGCGAAGTGATCGGAGAGCTCCAGCGCGCCGCCGGTTCCGCGGCCCGATTGTTTGAACTGTTGCAGACGCCATCGGAACTGACCAGCGAACCGGAGAACGCGGTACCGCTGCCAGCCAACGTCAGCGGTCGGATCGACATTCAGGGGCTGACTTTTCGCTATCCGTCGCGGCAGGAAGTAGCCGCCATCAACCACCTGGACCTCCACATCCGTGCCGGTGAGACGCTGGCGCTGGTGGGCCCTTCCGGTGCCGGTAAATCCACCCTGTTCGATCTGCTGCTGCGCTTCTACGAACCGGAAGCCGGCACCATCAACATCGACGGCATTCCTGCCTGCAAGCTCACCCTGGCGGACCTGCGACGGTGTTTTGCCCTCGTGCCCCAGG
The DNA here is from genome assembly GCF_045449795.1 of Marinobacter alkalisoli. Taxonomy (NCBI): domain Bacteria; kingdom Pseudomonadati; phylum Pseudomonadota; class Gammaproteobacteria; order Pseudomonadales; family Marinobacteraceae; genus Marinobacter; species Marinobacter alkalisoli. The sequence continues at coordinate 105,273 of NZ_JBJJLB010000025.1, read as the reverse complement.
ATCCGGCGCTGTTTCATGGTTCCGTGCTGGACAACATTCGCTATGCCCGGCCAACAGCCAGTCTGGAGGAGGTGAGGGCAGCCGCCGTGATTGCCCATGCCGATGAATTCATCCAGGCGCTGCCACAAGGGTATGACACCCGGTTGGGAGACAGCGGTCTCGGATTATCGGGCGGTCAACAACAACGACTGGCCATTGCCCGTGCGTTACTGGCGGATGCCCCCATTCTGCTGCTGGATGAGGCCACCAGCGCGCTGGATGCGGAAAGCGAACACCTGATTCAGCAGGCGATGCCGGCGCTGACCGAACAAAGAACCACACTGGTCATTGCCCACCGTCTGGCCACGGTTCGCGATGCCGACCGGATTGCGGTGATGGATCAGGGCAAACTTCAGGATATCGGTCGCCATGACGAGCTGATGCAGCGTAACCCGCTCTACCAGCGCCTGGCACGGCTGCAGTTCCGCGATTCCGGGGAGGAAACGGCCACTGCTATCAATTAGTCGGTTTGTGAACCGTCACCGTACTCCTTACACTGATAGAGAGATTCCAGGGCGGCGACCCGGCATAGCCCGGTCGCCGCCGAATATTCGAACCTGATACCAGGGAGAATGGCAAAGTGAGCAATAAAGAATTGCAGGCACTCAAAGAACGCTACGTTGCAGCGGGCGCGGCAAGTCCCAATGAACAGTTTGCCGATCACGCAACCAACGCGGAACTGTGGGATGCCGATGGCAACCGGATGATCGATTTTGCCGGCGGCATCGGTGTCCTCAACATCGGCCACCGCCACCCGAAGGTGGTGGAAGCCGTGAAGGCCCAGCTCGACAAGCTGATGCACACCTGCCAGACGGTCATGCCCTATGAGGGCTACGTTAAGCTGGCAGAGAAACTCAGCAGTGTGAGCCCGGTACGCGGCCACGCCAAGGTCATGCTGGCCAACTCCGGTGCCGAAGCCCTGGAAAACGCCATCAAGATTGCCCGTGCTGCCACTGGCCGCACCAACGTGATCTGTTTTGACGGCGGCTACCACGGACGTACCTTCTACACCATGGCGATGAACGGCAAGGCCGCGCCCTACCAGACCGACTTCGGTCCGATGCCCGGCACGGTGTACCGCGCGCCTTTCCCGGTGCCCTATCACGGCGTCAGCGAAGACGAGGCGCTGCGCGGCCTGAAGATGGCGATGAAGGCCGATTCCCCGGCAAGCCATACTGCAGCAATCGTCATTGAGCCGGTATTGGGTGAGGGCGGTTTCTATGCTGCACCGACGAGCTTTCTCAAGGAGATCCGCAAGATCTGCGACGAGAACGATATCCTGATGATTGTGGATGAGGTGCAGAGTGGCTTTGGCAGAACCGGCAAGATGTTCGCCATTGAACACAGTGGCGTTGAGCCGGATATGATTACCATGGCCAAGAGCATGGCTGACGGTATGCCGATTTCCGCCATCGTCGGTACCGACAATTACATGGATGCGTCCGGCCCGAACTCGCTTGGCGGCACCTACACCGGCAGTCCGACGGCCTGTGCGGCGGCGTTGGCGGTGTTCGAGGTGTTCCAGGAAGAGGATATTCTGGGTAAGGCCCAGGCACTCGGCGACAAGCTGAACCAGCGTTTCAGTCAGTGGCAGGACCAGTTCGAGCATGTGGATAATGTGCGTAACCTTGGTCCCATGGCGGCTTTCGAGCTGGTGGAAAGCAAGGACAGCCGTACGCCCAGGCCGGATCTTGCGGCAGCGGTGACCAAGAAGGCCAAGGAGAAGGGGCTGATTCTGCTGAGCTGCGGTATGTACGGTAATACCCTGCGGTTCCTGATGCCGGTGACCATCGAGGACGCTGTGCTGGAAGAAGGCTTGGCAATTGTGGAAGAAAGTCTGAAGGAAGTCGGGGCTTAATTCCCTTCAAACTTTTCTTAAGACCGGAGCCGGGCTATATGCCCGGCTTTTTTTGGTCTCCGGAATGGGTGCAGGCATCGGTGAGGGCAGGCGTTCGGAAACACGCTTCAAGCCCATCCATGGGACGCTTGGGCTCCGCCATCCATGGCTCCGCACAGTTTCCGAACGCCTGCCCTCACCGACGCTTCGTACTTCTGGTGTGACCAAAAAATAGATCCTCCCTGCGACTACGCCCCCTTTTTACGATTCAAGGATGTTATGCCGGAAAGTTGCACAATGCATGTTGCTACTTATCAGCCTGCCTGAACAGAAAACAATCAACCGTTGGCTGAGACACAGAATGCACCACAACAAAGACAATACAGGAGCATGCAATGATCCCACTACATCGGTTTGTCGCCGGGGCCGCCCTGGGCGTGGCCATGGTGTTACCCACTCAACAGGCCCAGGCGGGCGCGTTTGTTCATCTGTTTGAATGGAAATGGAGCGACGTCGCTCAGGAGTGTGAAAACTTTCTGGGGCCGAAGGGCTTTAGTGCTGTGCAGGTGTCGCCGCCTCAGGAGCATATCCAGGGCAGTGCCTGGTGGACCCGGTATCAGCCGGTCAGTTATCAGCTGCAGGGCCGTGGTGGCGATGCCAGCGCCTTTGCGGATATGGTTCAGCGCTGTAATGCCGCCGGTGTGGATGTTTATGCCGATGCGGTGATCAATCATATGGCCAACGGTTCCGGAACAGGCACCGCCGGCTCGAACTATGACTCCGGTTCTTTCAGCTATCCCATCTACAGCAGCAACGATTTCCACTCCCCCTGTACCATCAATCCTGAAGACTACGGTAACGATGCCTGGCGGGTGCGTAACTGCCAGTTGGTGGGGTTACCGGATCTGGATACTGCGGATGGCTACGTGCAGAACACCATTGCCGGCTATCTGAACCATCTGACATCCCTGGGTGTGAAGGGCATTCGCATTGATGCGGCCAAGCATATGTCGCCGTCCGACATCAGCGGCATCCTGTCGGGGTTGAACGATCCGCTCTATGTGTTCCAGGAAGTGATCGACCTCGGAGGCGAGGCGGTGAGTGCCGGGGAATACACCGGTATTTCCAATGTCACCGAATTTCGCTACAGCGCCGCCATTGGCGATGTGTTCAAGAACCAGCAACTGGCCAATCTGAACAGCTTTGGTGAGAGTTGGGGGTTCCTCGCCGGTGGTGATGCTGTGGTGTTCACCGATAACCATGACAATCAGCGTGGCCATGGTGCCGGCGGCAGTAACGTTGTGACCTACAAGGACGGCAGCGTGTACAACCTCGCCAACGTGTTCATGCTGGCCTGGCCTTATGGCTACCCGAAGGTGATGTCCAGCTACAGCTTCTCCGACGGTGATCAGGGACCGCCCGCCCAGGCCGTTTACCAGGATGGTAGCGCGCAATGTGGTGACGGCTGGGTCTGTGAACATCGCTGGGACGCCATTGCCGGTATGGTGGAATTCCGCAACGTGACCGATGGTACCGGGGTATCCGGCTGGTGGGACAACGGCAACAACCAGATTGCGTTCAATCGCGGCAGCAAGGGCTTTGTGGCGATCAACCGGGAAAGCGGGGCTCTTTCACGAACCTTCAATACCTCGCTTCCGGACGGTCAGTATCGCAACATCGCCGGAGACGGTAGCTGTGTCGGTGTCCAGAACGGACAGGTGACGCTGGATATCCCTCCGATGGAGGCAGCGGCACTGCACACAGGCGCGCCCTGTGACGGTGGTGATAACGACGAGCCAACGGACAATAAGGGCGTTACGGTGGCCTTTGAGTGCGCCAACGGTTCCACCGACTGGGGCCAAAGTGTGTATGTGACCGGCAACAACAGCGAACTTGGCAACTGGTCGCCTGCAGACGCACTCAAACTGGATTCGGATAGTTACCCGACCTGGAACGGCGTCTTCACTATGCCCGCTAATGCCAGCATTGAATGGAAGTGTATCAAACGCAGTGAGACCGACCCGGATAGTCAGTTAGTCTGGCAACCCGGGGCCAACAATCTCCTGCAAACTGGGGACTCCGGCTCTGCGGCGAGTACGTCGGGAAGCTTCTGACCCCGCTTACGTAACCCGTTCGATTCATCGTATACTGCCGGGGAGTTCTCCGGCAGTGCCTTTCGGCCTGCTGTTGTTTCACCAACCAGGCTAAACCATGACATCTCCGAATTCCTCCAACGTTCCGGACCACAAGCCAAGGCCCTGGGTTGATTTACTGGTCAGTATTATTATTCCCTCCGTGATTCTGATGAAGCTGAGCGGTGATGAGTATCTGGGCAGCGTGAATGCCCTGCTCATTGGCCTGGCCTTTCCTCTGGGATGGGGGCTTTTCGAACTCATCAAGTACCACAAGAAGAACTTTATTGCGGTGCTGGGTCTGATCAGCGTGGGGCTGACCGGTGGTATTGGGCTGCTGGAACTGGACGCCGGGTGGCTGGCGATCAAGGAAGCGGCCATTCCCGCCATCATTGGTTTGGCCGTGCTGATATCCACACGCACCAAATATCCCCTGGTGCGCACCTTGCTGTACAACCCGTCGGTTCTGAACGTCGACAAGATCCAGGCAGCGCTGAAAGAGCAGGGTAGCGAAGACGAGTTTGAGGCAAGACTGTTGAAGGCGACCTATTTCTTCAGTCTGACGTTCCTGTTTTCTTCCATCATGAACTATGTACTGGCGAGGTGGATTGTCGTCAGTCCCTCCGGTACCCAGGCCTTCAATGAGGAGCTGGGCCAGATGACGTTGGTGAGTTACCCGATGATCGCCATTCCATCGATGATCATGATGATCGCCATTTTCTATTATCTGTGGCGCGCCATTCGCCGGCTCACCGGTTATACCCTGGAAGAGGTGATGGCGCCGCATCTCGCAGACCAACATGAGAACAGCGGATCCTCGGATTCCGGGTCGGGAAAGTAGGCTGCCGGATAGGAAGAAAACAACTCTTTGATTTTCAATAAAAAAGGCGACCATTTGGTCGCCTTTTTTATTACTTCACTGGCGCAGGTGTGATCACACGTCCAGATTGGTCACTTCCAGAGCGTTAGTCTGGATAAAGGCACGACGCGGTTCAACGTCATCCCCCATAAGCGTGGTGAAGATCTGGTCTGCAGCAATGGCATCCTCGATGGTGACCTTCATCATGCGACGGGTTTCCGGATCCATGGTGGTTTCCCACAGCTGCTCCGGATTCATTTCACCCAACCCCTTATAGCGCTGGATGTTGAGGCCGCGCTGGGCTTCCTTCATCAACCAGGCCAGGGCGCCTTCGAAGGACAACACGGTCTGCTTACGCTCACCGCGCTGAATGTAGGCGCCTTCCTCAATCATTCCGTCCAGGGTTTCACCCATTCGCGCAATGGCGGCGTAGGAGGAGGATTCGAAGAACTCATGGTTGAACACGTGGGTGTAGGGAATCCCGTGCACGTAGATCACTACCTTGGGTAGGTAGAGGTTGCGCTCGGAATCCTTTTCCACCGAGAACGTGTACTTGGTGCCGGTACGGGTATCCAGATCCAGGCCCTCGCCCAGACGTGCGACCCAACGTGCAACCGCTTCTTCCTCTTTAAGGTCTTCCGGCTTCAGGGTCACGTTCTGCAGCATCTGCTCCAGTACTTTGGCTGGATAGGCGCGGGACAGTCGATCGATCATCGCCATCACCGCCTGGTAATCCTTCACCATGGTTTCCAGTGCCGAATCCTTGATTGCCGGTGCCTCCGGGTTCACGAACAGCTGAGCGCCTTCCAGGGCCGTCTGGGTCAGGTAGGAGACCTTGGCCTTCTCGTCCTTCAGGTACTGCTCCTGCTTGCCGCGCTTGACCTTGTACAGCGGCGGCATCGCGATAAACACGTGCCCACGCTCGATGATTTCGCGCATCTGACGGAACAGGAACGTCAGCAGCAGGGTTCGGATGTGGGAACCGTCCACGTCCGCATCGGTCATGATGATGATGGAGTGATAACGGAGTTTTTCCGGATTGAACTCCTCGCGACCAATACCACAACCCAGCGCCGTGATCAGCGTGCCCACTTCCGCGGATGACAGCATCTTGTCGAAACGGGCTTTTTCCACGTTGAGGATCTTACCTTTCAGCGGAAGAATGGCCTGGGTCTTGCGGGCGCGGCCCTGCTTGGCACTACCACCGGCCGAGTCACCCTCCACAATGAACAGTTCAGACAGGGCAGGGTCTTTTTCCTGGCAGTCCGCCAGTTTTCCTGGCAGTCCGGCAATATCCAGGGCGCCTTTGCGACGGGTCATGTCCCGGGCCTTACGCGCCGCTTCACGGGCCCGCGCAGCCTCGATCATCTTGTTCACGATGAGCTTGGCTTCGTTGGGCTGCTCCTGCAGAAAGTCGGCAAAAGACTGATACAACTCCTGCTCCACCGCCGTTTTCACTTCCGACGACACCAGCTTGTCCTTGGTCTGGGAGGAGAACTTCGGATCGGGCACTTTCACACTGATGATTGCCGTCAGACCTTCACGGGCGTCGTCACCGGAAGTACTGACTTTGGCTTTCTTGCCCAGGCCTTCATGTTCAATGTAGTTATTGAGAGAACGGGTCAGGGCCGCACGGAAGCCGGCCAGGTGGGTACCACCGTCACGCTGCGGGATGTTGTTGGTGAAGCAGTAGATGTTTTCCTGGAAGGCATCGTTCCACTGCATGGCCACTTCCACCGCGATACCGTCTTCCCGCTCGTTATTGAAGTGGAAAACCCGGTTAATGGGCGTCTTGGTGCTATTCAGGTGCTCTACGAATGCCCGCAGCCCGCCTTCGTATTCAAAGACCTCTTCCTTGCCACTACGCTCGTCAGTAAGGCGAATACGGACACCACTGTTAAGGAATGCCAGCTCACGGAGCCGTTTGGCCAGAATATCGTAGTGGAATTCAATATGGGTAAAGGTGTCCGGAGACGGAATGAAGTGAACCTTGGTGCCACTGGCATCGGTGTCGCCCACCACACCCAGAGGTGCATTCGGTACGCCATGGCTGTAGGACTGTTCGTATACCTTGCCTTCCCTGCGGATGGTCAGCGTAAGGGTAGAGGAGAGGGCGTTTACAACAGAGACGCCCACGCCATGCAGACCACCGGAAACCTTGTAGGAGTTATCATCAAACTTACCGCCGGCGTGAAGCACGGTCATGATAACTTCCGCTGCGGATACCCCTTCCTCTTCGTGCAGGTCGGTTGGAATCCCCCGGCCATTATCCTTGACCGTAACGGACTCGTCCGGGTGGATAATAACGCCAATCTCGGAGCAATGACCGGCCAGGGCCTCATCAATGGAGTTATCCACCAGCTCAAACACCATGTGGTGGAGACCCGTGCCATCGTCGGTGTCGCCAATGTACATCCCGGGCCGTTTCCGAACCGCATCCAGTCCTTTCAAGACTTTGATACTGGAGGAATTGTAGTTCGATTCGCTCATTAGGTACTCCTGATGGGTGATTACCGGGTCTGCCGTATGGCTGGTTCCAATTCCTACCAGCGCCACGCTGCGCCACCCAGATCTTATTCTTCCGTCAATTTGCCATGTTCCACGTGGAACATCCGATATTCCGGTTTTGCGTCCCCCCAGAGTTCATCAGGGCGGGGCGATTCGATGGAGGTAATGAATACCTGACATCGCAATTCATACAGTTTTTGAGCAAGCATCGCCCGGTGGCTGACATCCAGTTCGGCGTTGATGTCATCCAACAAGAACGTAACCTGCTTGCCAAGATTGCTCAGCACCATGCCTTGAGCAATCTTCATCAGAATCACAAGGGTTTTCTGCTGCCCCCTGGAGAAGGTCTCTGCAACCGGCCGGCCCTGAAACCGCAACTTCACATCTGCGCGATTGGGACCATACAACGTGTGCCCCATCCGCAACTCCTGCTCCCGATGAGCAGCAAGCACATCGGACAGGGACTGGCTGATGTCCCAGCCAGGGTAAAAGTCCATTTTCATGCCTTCGACCCAGGGCGCATCAACCTCTGCCAATAAACGCTCAAATGCCGATTCAAACAAGCCAAAAGCAGCGCGTCTGGCTTCCGTCAGTCGATTGGCCAACTGCGTATACTGACTGTCCCAGACCCGGATCAAGGCTTCGTCTAGTCTACCATTTCTCAGCGTTTGATTCCGCTGTGACGTCACTCTTTGACACTGTTGCCACACAGAAGCAAAAGAAGGTTCCACGTGGAACACTGCCCAGTCCAGAAATTGCCGACGCTTTCCCGGACCACCCGCGACAATATCGAATACACCTGGATCAATCACCGATACCGGAAGGTGGCGTGCCAGCGAAGACAGGTTCTTCACCGCTTCGCCGTCCACCCGTAACGTGGTTTCTTTTTGACTGATGTCCCGGGCGAACCCCAATCGATGTATCAGCGCTCCGGGTTCCGCACTCTGACGTGTTACTTCATCCAGCCCCTGGTCGAGACCGCCAAATACCGTCAGGCGTTGTTGTCCGTGTTGTACAACGGCCTGGTGGCGACTGACCCGAAAGGATCGCCCGAGTCCCAGATAACCAATGGCTTCCAGTACACTGGTTTTGCCACTGCCATTCTCGCCAGACAGCAGGTTGAAAGACGGAGAGAAATTCACAGGCGCGGAGGAAAGGTTCCGGAAGTGTTCCGTTTGCAGTTTGACCAGCGCCATAAAGTCAGGGATTTTCCGGAGAGTGAATCAGAAACAAAAAAGGCAGCGCCCGCGCTTTGCGAGTGCTGCCTTAGTGTACAAAACCCTCGGCAGGAAGGCGACGGATTAAGGCACATTCGCCAGCACACCACGTCCTCCCGCCAGGGCTGTAGATACGCTCAGTGGAGCATGTTCAGTCGCTCATCCATGAACACATCCATTTCCGGCGCCAGGATATGCACATAACGATCAAAATAGAGGAACTGCTTCAGCAGCAGGGCAAATTCCCTGGGGAAATGCAGACCGTGGCTTTCACCAATTTTCACCATATCCATAAGGATGTTGTTTACATCATCCTCGGCCTGATCCGCTTCGTAGGGCACATGGTCCGGCACCATGGTGTCCATCTGCTGGTAGAGTTTGCGCAGGTCGCCGGCCAGGGCCGAGGCTTCCACCCGCTCGTGAGTAATTCCGATCCGGATCATGGCATCAGCCATACCGTCAAAATTACCGACCATCACAGCAGAGATGAAATCACTGACTGCTTGCCAGGTATCGGGACGAATACGACCAACAATACCAAAATCGATAAATCCGACCCGGCCGTCCTTCAACACCATCAGGTTGCCCGCATGGACATCGGCGTGGAAAAACTCGCACTGGGTCAGACTGGAAAACCAGGTGTTCATCGCGGTGATCAGCGTTCGCTCCGGATCACGGGCATAACCACGGATGCTCTCGAGATCCGTCAGCGGAACGCCATGGAATCGTTCCATGGTAAGAATGCGGCGGGTGCTGCAATGTTCATACACCAATGGCACTGCCGCGTCTTCATTGTGGGTGGTGTGGAGGAAATCGCGGAATACCTTCAGGTTGTTTGCTTCCTTGATGAAGTCGCACTCTTCCATCATGGTGCGCTGGATTTCTTCCACAATCCCCGAGAGCGAAGTCCATGACAGCTTCGGCGCCAGGGTTTCCAGGATTTTCGCTGACAGGTACAGGAAGTTCAGATCCGTCAGCAGAATGTTTTCCACCCCGGGCTTCTGCACCTTGATAACCACCTCTTCCCCGGTCAACAGCCTGGCGGAATGAACCTGGGCAATGGACGCCGACGCCAGGGCTACCGGATCAATCTCGGCAAACACCTGATCGATGGGACGCCCCAGCTCCTCCCGGATGATCTTCCGGATTACACTGAAAGGCAGGTTCGGCGTTTTATCGAGGCAGTATTGGAACTCCTCGACATATTCCTTGGGGAAAAACGTGGGGGAACTGGCTATGAACTGCCCGAGCTTGATGTACGTGGCACCCAGGGATTCGAAGGTCTGGCGCAACAACCGTGGCGTGGGTGGCCGATCCCCCCGCAACCAGTTAACACCGGTGCGGCCAAGCACGGATACCGTCTGGCCGATCCGGAATGCGCCTTTGATACTGTTGGTCACCGTTGCCTTCATTATTTCACCTCGACTTAAGCTGAACCCGATGTATAACTGTTCCCCGACATCCGCCGCGGGGCCACCTTCCTGTGGCCCGGCTCAACAACCATCACAGGCGCATGGGCATGACCACGTACAGGCAGCGATTATCGTTCTGCGCTTCGATCAACGCACTGCTGTTGGGGTTGGACAGGGTAATCTTCACCTGATCCTCATCCAGCGCGTTCATCACATCCACCAGATAGCCTACATTAAAGCCGATCTGCAGTGATTCGCCCTGATACTCCACCGGCAGCGCGTCTTCGGCCTGTTCCTGGTCCGGGTTGTTGGCGAATACCTGTAGCTCATTAGGCGCCAGGTTCAATCGCACACCGCGAATATTCTCATGGGACAGGATCCCCGCCCGTTGCAGGGTATTCTTCAGTGTCGACCGATCGGCCAGGACGATCTTATCGCCACCGCGAGGAACAACGCGATTGTAGTCCGGGAACTTGCCTTCGATCAGTTTCGACGTAAAGGTGTAGCTTCCGACGGTCGCCCGCAGGTGATTGTCACCGATCACCAGGGTAACGGGCGTCTCCACGTCATCCAGCAGACGCGCCAACTCCAGCACACCTTTACGCGGCACAATCACCTGACGGAGTTCACTGCCGGTGGGCAGATCGAAGTGTGCCATTGCCAGTCGGTGGCCATCCGTCGCCACGGTCCGCACGTGCCCCTGATCCACTTCCAGCAGCAGCCCGTTAAGGTAGTAGCGAACGTCCTGCTGGGCCATGGCAAACGCCGTGGCATCGAACATACGTCCCAATTCCTTCTGGGGCAGCTCCAGACGAAAGCTCTCGGCATCATCCTCAACATTCGGGAAATGCTCGGCCGGCAACGTCGACAAGGTGAAATGACTTGCCCCGCAACGCAGGTGCAACCGGTCGCCCTCCAGGGCCAGTTCGATGGGCGCTTCATCACCCAGTGCCCGGCAGATATCCGCCAGTTTGCGGGCCGGCACCGTGATCTTCCCGGGCTGATCCACATGCACCGGCGTGATCCGGCCCACCAACTCCACTTCCATGTTGGTGCCGGTCATGGTGAGGGTATTGTCCTCGGCCACCAGCAACACATTGGACAGCACCGGCATGGTCTGTTTGCGCTCTACCACCCCGGCAATGGATTGCAGCGGGGTAAGCAGTGATTCTCGGCTGATCGTCAGTTTCATGGCACTCAGCAGTCTTTTATTGGAAGGTGAATGTTTGTCCGCAACCATCCCGGTGATCAGGTGGTCAGCAGCCTCATAAAGTTCTGATAATCCTCACGGATACTGGGATCCGTCTCCTGCAGTTCCACGATTTTCTTGCAGGCGTGCAGGACGGTGGTGTGATCACGGCCCCCAAAGGCATCGCCGATCTCCGGCAGACTGTGGTTGGTCAATTCCTTGGATAATGACATGGCCACCTGCCGCGGACGGGTTACCGTCCGGGTTCGCCGTTTTGACAGCAAATCCGCCACCTTGATTTTGTAATACTCCGCTACGGTGCGCTGAATATTATCAATGCTGACCTGCTTTTCATGCAGAGCCAGCAGATCTTTCAGGCTTTCACGAATGAACGGCGGGGTAATTTCCGATCCGGTGAAGTGAGCATTCGCTATCACCAAACGAAGCGCTCCTTCTAGCTCCCGAACATTCGACCGGATTTTCTGGGCAATAAAAAAAGCCGCTTCGCTGCTCAGCTTGACGTTGGCCTGCTCGGCTTTTTTCATCAGGATCGCAACCCGGGTTTCCAGTTCCGGTGGTTCCACCATCACCGTCAGCCCCCAACCGAACCGCGACTTGAGCCGCTCTTCCATATCCACAATTTCTTTCGGGAAGCGGTCGCACGTCACGATGACCTGTTGCCCACCCTCAAGCAACGCATTGAAGGTGTGGAAAAACTCTTCCTGGGAACGCTCTTTGCGGGCGAAGAACTGAATGTCATCAATCAACAACGCATCCACCGAGCGATAGTACCGTTTGAACTCATTGATGGCGTTCAGCTGCAACGCTTTGACCATATCCGCCACGAACCGCTCGGAACGCAGGTAGGCCACCTTGGCGCGGGGATTGCGCCGCACGATGTCATTGCCGATGGCATGCATCAGGTGGGTCTTACCCAGACCGACACCGCCATACAGGAACAATGGGTTATAGGCGCCGCCAGGGTTTTCCGCCACCTGCATGGACGCAGCCCTGGCCAACTGGTTGGATTTACCCTCAACAAAGGTATCAAAGGTAAAGCCCTCATTCAGGAAGCTCTGATGCTTGATATCGCCTTCTACCTGAACCGAACGCCGCCCCCTGTCATGGGTGGGTTTCACGGAAGGAGACGAGACCGTCGCCGCCACGCCTTTCTCTTCTTCAGTCACCGAACTGCCGGCTTCTTCCTGCGCAGCCCCACCTGCCTGATTGTCGGGCTCTGAACGTGTCACCAGATCTCCGGCCTTGGGCGCCGATCCGACTTTCATGTTCACACGGGGCGCCTGCCCCCCGTTCAAATCCTTCAGTACTTCTTCTATACGCCTGAGGTATTTTTCGTTCACCCAGTCCATAACAAACCGGTTGGGCGCAAACAGCATCAACTGACCTTCACGGTGGTCAGACTGTAAGGGCCTCAGCCAGGTATTGAACTGTTGGGCGGGAAACTCGTCCCGGAGTACTTCTAGACACTGATGCCAGATGGTATTCGGCACAACAGCCTGCCTCCGATGCCTCAGAATTTTCTCAAACCGGATTGCTTTAACCCGATGCCAGAGATGACCCGGAATTCTACCTCGCGGGCCCCTCAAGTAAAAGAGGAAAAACCGGTTCATGAACAGCCTGTGGAAATTTATTTTATTTATTTTCAAGTTTTTACAAACTTACCTACAGGGTTGTGTACAGAAAAATAATACACCTTCCGGTTACCCACAGCCCTGTGTGTATACCTTGCGTTTAACCCTGTGCGTAGCCTCTTGACCAATGCAGGGATAAGTCGGGTTTTAACCACCCCCCGGAGTTACTCACAATCCCTGCATCGCTTATGCACAGATCTCACGCCGCCTTGTCAACTTCTTTGTAAACCTCCTAAAGACATGAATTTCAAGGTCTAAATACGCTTATCCACAGAAAAGGCGCTCAGTAATAACAGTAATAATTAATCCTTAAGAAGATTAAAAAAGACCTACTAATATTATTAGTGATTGGCCAGGTGACCCCTTCCTCCGCACTTTCCACACCTCCCCCTGCATTAGCCATTGAATTCGTCCGTCAGTTTGCATAGAATGCCGCTCCTGTTTTGGCTGTTCATTTTCCAGCCAACCATTGAATTTCCAAATACCTGAAATGTGAGATCATCACCATGAAAAGAACGTTTCAACCAAGCGTACTGAAGCGTAAGCGCGTTCACGGTTTCCGTGCTCGTATGGCCACTGCCAACGGTCGTAAAGTGATTTCCCGTCGTCGTGCGAAGGGTCGCGCACGTCTGTCTGCGTAAGACATCGTCCGCCTCATGAAGGCTTTGAGTTTCCCGAAATCCCACCGGTTACTGAAACCAGGCGATTACGGCAAAGTCTTCAACGACGTAAGAATCAGAGTTCCGCACCGGAATTTTCTGATCCTGGCGACTCCCAATTCGTTGGGACACGCCAGGGTCGGTCTGGTGTTTTCCAAGAAAAACCTGAAGCTTGCCGTTCAGCGCAATCGTATTAAACGACGTGTGCGGGAAACCTTCAGGCTCCAGCCTGATCTACCGGGCCTGGATATTATCGTTCTTGGCAGGCAGGGTCTGGCTCAGCTTGATAACCAGATCGTCACTGCTACGCTGAATGACCTCTGGTCACGGCTGATACGAAAACATCGACATATTCAATCGTCGACACCGGATCCCTCTCCCACCGGTAAAGGAACGGATTAATGCGCAAATTGCTGCTCCTGCCAATCCGCCTCTACCAGTATGCAATCAGTCCCCTGATGGCCAGCCACTGCCGGCATTATCCAACCTGCTCGCAATACGCCGTTGAAGCCATCACCCATCATGGTGCTTTCAAAGGACTTTTTTTTGCCGTAGGACGATTGTTGAGGTGTCATCCATGGGCCGAAGGCGGGTATGATCCGGTACCGGGTACCGACCATTGCGGGGAAACCCCGGGATTAACGTCCTGTGGGCAGGCTACCCATTCCCATAACACGAACCAGACCAAACAGTAAGTTTATGGATATTCAACGCATCGTATTATTTGCCGGCCTCGCTATTGTCAGTTACCTGATGGTACTTGCCTGGAATGAAGATTATCACCAGCCGCAGCAGCAACAGGTTGCCCAGCAGACCACCTCTTCAGCACAGACCGGCAGCGCCGATAACCTGAAGCTCCCGGAAGAGTCTGGCAACGTGAGTGATGGTGAATTCGCCACTCCCGAGGACGACAGCCAGAGTGTCAGCAGCACCAACGGTGCAGGAAGCGGCGAAGTCAGCGACCAATTGATTACCGTTCGCACCGATGTGCTGGAACTCAAGATTGATCCCGTGGGCGGCAACCTGGTGGAAAGTTCCCTGCTGGATTACGACAAATCCCTCGATAGCAAGGCATCCCTCAAGATTCTCACCAACTCGGGCAACCGCACGTATGTCCTTGAGAGTGGCCTGATTGGTCGCGACGGTATCGACAGCAGCCGTAACGGCAACCCTCCGGTCTATGAATCCGCTACCTCCAGTTATGAGCTATCGGAAGACGCCAATGAACTGATTGTTAATCTCACGTTTACCACGGAATCCGGCGTTGAAATCACCAAGCAATACCAGTTTGCCCGTGACAGCTACGAGATCGGCATGCGCTACCTGGTCAACAACCAGTCCAACCAGGACTGGAAAGCCAACCTGACCGGCAAGATTGTCCGTGACCAGACTCCGGATCCCACCGCCCAGAACAGCCTCGGTATCAAGGCTTTCCTCGGCATGGTGGTGAGCACTCCGGAAGATCCCTATGAAAAGTATGATTTCGGTGATCTGACGGAAAATCCGATCAATCGGTCAGTAACCAATGGCTGGCTGGCCTTCCTGCAGCATTATTTCCTGACCGCCTGGGTCCCGGAACGGGATCAGCCGGCCCAGTTCCAGACCACCCAGCGTGGCCAGCTTCATGTCATGGGCTTTGTTTACCCTGCCACGACGGTAGCGCCGGGCGAAACCGCTGAAATCGGCGCCCGTGCCTACATTGGCCCGAAGATCATTGACCGGCTGGAAGGCGTCGCGCCGAACATGGATCGCACCGTCGATTTCGGTTTCCTGTTCTTCATCGCTCTGCCGCTGTTTATCGTGCTGGAATGGTTCTACGGCCTGGTTGGCAACTGGGGTGTGGCCATCATTCTGCTGACAGTGTTGGTCAAGGCAGTATTTTTCCACCTGTCTGCCACCAGTTACCGTTCCATGGCGCGGATGCGGGCGGTCGCGCCGCAGCTGACCCGTCTGAAAGAGCTGTACGGGGATGATCGTCAACGCATGTCCCAGGAGATGATGGCGCTGTACAAGCGGGAAAAGATCAATCCGCTGGGTGGCTGCCTGCCGATCCTGGTGCAGATGCCGGTCTTTATATCCCTGTACTGGGTCCTGTTCGAGAGCGTACAGCTGCGCCATGCACCGTTCATGCTGTGGATAAACGACCTGTCGGTGATGGACCCCTACTTCATCCTGCCGATCCTGATGGGCGCCAGCATGTTCCTGCAGATGAGCCTTAACCCGACGCCGCCGGATCCCATGCAGGCCAAGATCATGAAGATGATGCCGCTGATCTTCACCGTGTTCTTCCTGTGGTTCCCGGCAGGTCTGGTACTGTACTGGCTGGTGAACAATATTCTGTCCATCTCCCAGCAGTGGTACATTACGCGGAAGATTGAAGCGGAAGTTGCGGGAAGAAAACACTGATCTGCGGATCCCGTGTCTGACACCGTAACCTGACAGAGGCTCCTTCGTGGAGCCTCTTCTGGTTCAGGACCACAGGAAAGGACCATAGAAAGCATTATGCAATACGTCACCGATACCATCGCCGCCATTGCCACCGCGCCCGGTCAGGCCGGTGTCGGTATTGTCCGGGTGTCCGGCCCGGCCGCGCGGGACATTGCCTGCCGCATGCTGGGGTATGAACCGCGGCCTCGCTACGCCCATTACGGACCGTTTTACGACCAGGGCGATCAGTTGATCGATGAAGGTATCGGTCTGTTCTTCCCCAATCCCAACTCCTTCACCGGCGAGGATGTCTTTGAACTCCAGGGTCACGGCGGCACGGTGATTCTGGATCTTCTGCTGCGCCAGGTCTGTGAACTGGGTGCTCGCCTCGCCCGGCCCGGCGAGTTCTCCGAACGGGCATTTCTCAACGACAAACTGGACCTCACCCAGGCGGAAGCCATTGCCGATCTGATCGAAAGCAGTTCGGAGCAGGCTGCGCGATGTGCTGTCCGCTCCATGCAGGGGGTGTTTTCCCGTCGTATCGAGAGTCTGGTGGATGCGGTCACGCACTTACGCATCTATGTGGAAGCCGCTATCGATTTTCCGGAAGAAGAAATCGACTTTCTTGCCGATGGCAAGGTGGCCGCTGATCTGCAAGAGCTGATTACCGACCTGGATGGCATTCTGGCAGAGGCGGAACAGGGTACGATCCTCCGTGATGGCATGAAAGTGGTGATTGCCGGCCGGCCCAACGCCGGTAAGTCGAGCCTGCTCAACGCGCTTGCGGGCCGTGAGGCGGCCATTGTGACCGCCATTGAAGGCACCACCCGGGACGTGTTGCGGGAACATATCCACATCGATGGCATGCCGTTACACATCATTGATACCGCCGGGCTACGGGACAGCCCCGATGAAGTCGAACAGATCGGCATTGCCCGGGCCTGGGATGAAATCCGCCAGGCGGACCGGATCCTGTTGATGGTGGATGCCACCACCACGCCGGAAACCACTCCCCATGAGATCTGGCCGGACTTTATCGATCAGTTGCCGGCATCGGCGCCGGTGACGGTGATCCGCAACAAGGTGGACCTGTCGGGGGAAACCGTCGGGCTTGTGGATAACCCGGACGCCCCGGTCATTCGTCTGGCCGCCAAGTCTGCGGAGGGATTGGAGATTCTGCGGGATCACCTGAAGGAGTGCATGGGGTTTGCCGCCACCACCGAGGGCGGGTTCCTGGCCCGTCGCCGGCATCTGGATGCGCTGGAGCGTGCCCGCACGTCCATGCTTCAGGGCCAGGGTCAGTTGGACGGCTTTGGCGCCGGTGAGCTATTGGCGGAAGATTTACGTGCCGCCCAGGATGCCCTGGGAGAAATTACCGGGGTGATGACCCCCGATGATCTGCTGGGGAAAATCTTCAGCAGTTTCTGTATCGGGAAGTAACTATAGCAACCACAGAAATGTCGCCCTTACGAAAACAAACAGTAATTGTATAAAACACCGTTAAATCATCAGGTAAACTCCTCCGCCGCATAACGAGCGCATCACAGACCTTGTGATGCGTACACCATTGCAAGGAGGAACGCTGTGCGGAAACTGTCTTTATTCCTATCCCTGATTCTGGCGCTGGCTGCAGCTCCCCAGGTCAGTGCATCCGAAAAGCTCTATTTTTACACTGAGAATTTCCCGCCTTACAACATGAGTGCCACCGGTCGGGCGTTCGAGCACAACGGTGACAGCATCGACGGTCTGTGCACCGAAATGGTCAAGGCCATTCTCAGCCACACCAGCCTGGATTACATTATCAAGCTCCGTAACTGGGACTACGGCTACAATCGCGCGAAAGACAAGAAGAATCACGGTATCTTCTGCACCACCTACACCGACAGCCGCGCCCCCATGTTCAAATGGGTCGGACCGCTGACCAAGAACCTGTGGACGGTGTTCGCCCCAGCCAACACCGACCTGCAGATCGACAAGCTGGAAGATGCCCGGGGGCTTTTGTTTGGTGGCTATCGTAACGACGTGATGACCGAGTACCTGCTGGAGCGTGGTTATAAGGTCTCCGCGCTGGACAGCGACGACCTCAACCCCAAGCGTCTGGAGCTGGGCCAGGTCGACCTGTGGATTGCCGACCGCCTGGCAGGGCCCTACTTCGCTTCCCAGCAGGATGTTGAGGGGTTACAGCCGGTTTATTCCTTCAATGACACGGAGCTGTACCTGGCGATCAACCCGGCCACTCCGGACAGTGTGGTTGAGGAATTGAACGCAGGGCTGAAGAAGGTTCATGAAACCGGTATGTACGAAGCCATCGAGACCAAGTACGGCCTTTGATGTCGACCGGTATGATCAGGCGCTGACGGGGGAATGAGCGCCCCCGTCAGTCCGGGGCGCTCAGCCGGTGCGGTCGAGAGCCGGAACCCCTGTCGGCTGCAGTGCTTCGGTACGGCTCCGGTTGCCGAGGAAATCCGGCCGGGGCTTGTTGCCGCAAAACGGGTTCACCAACTGGTTTTCCACACTGTTGTAAACGAAGAACAGGTTGCTTCTGGGCCAGGGCGACATGTTGGCATTAGAGGCGTGCAGTGTGTTGCACTCGAAAATGATCAATGAGCCAGCCGGGCCTGTGGGTGCCTTGATACCATGTTGGTCGATCATGCGGTCCAGATCCTGATCACTGGGAACGCCAAGTTCCTGCTTTTTCAGGGAAGACTGGTAATTGTCTTCGGGCGTCCGCCCGACGCAGGGGATAAAGGTCTTGTGGGAACCCGGTACCAGCATCAGCGGGCCGTTGAAGGGCGTGTTGTCAGTCAGGGCAATGGAGAAACTGACCGACCGCATACGGGGCATACCGTCCTCGGCGTGCCAGGTTTCGAAATCCGAATGCCAGTCGAACCCCTTACCATGAAACCCGGGTTTGAAGTTGATGCGCGACTGGTGAATGTAGGCATCGCTGCACAGCAGCTGGTGCACCATGTCGAGAATCCTGGGATCCCGGGTTAACTTGTCGAACCGGTCCGAAAGCTCATGAATACCGAAGATGGAGCGGATCTCCTGCTTGCCCGGTTCGGTGATGGTGCCTTCTGACTGCAGCACCGCTTCATCGTCCTCATAGGCCCGCAGGTCCTCACGGAATTTTTCCACCGTGGCGGGATCGAGGAAATTATTGAACACCAGGAAACCGTCCCGCTCGTACCGGGCCAGGTCGGTTTCAGTCAATGGGCCATCGTGCCGTTGGTTACCGCTGCTGTGGATAACCGGGTCCAGCCGCTCAAAGCTTGGTGTCGGACGCTCCAGGCGGGTTGGATAAAAGTCGTCAGTACGAGTTTCCATAGTCGAACCTCCCTATCGTTCTACCGCACGGGCCCCCTGCATCGGGGGCCCGTGCCATAAAATAATGTGTTGATTCGTTGAGGAATTCCGCGCGAATGACGGACGTCTGTTAGATAAGGTCGATAGCAAGGATTTCAATACCGGAAACCATCGTCACATCCTTGCGGCGAAGATCGGGACCGGATCAGGACCGAGAGCCTTCATCTGTAAGCAACAGCTCGCCCATAAGACCGTTGATATGGTCGACAACCGGGGCCTGCTGGTTGTTCAGATAGAAGTGTCCGCCGGGGAAAAACTGCAAACCGAATGAGCCGAGCGTGTGCTGTTGCCAGGCACGCATACCGCTCAAGGTCGTGCTGGTATCCTGATCGCCGGCCAGGGCATGGATGGGGCAGGTCAGTGGTGTACCGGGCAGGAACCGGTAAGTTTCGTACAGCCGGAAATCGGCACGGACTATCGGCAGCAGTAGCTCCATCAGTTCCCGTGAGTGCAGGACCGACTCCGGCGTGCCGCCCAGCTCCCGCAGGAACTCGTGTAACTGTGAGGTTGGGGCAAGGTGTAGTTGTCGCTGGGGAATCGGCTGGCAGGGCGCGCACCGCGCCGAGACGATCAACGCCTGGGGCGATGGCTGGCCCCATCTTGCGAGGTGCCGTGCCATCTCAAATGCCACCAGCGCCCCCAGGCTATGCCCCAGCAGCATGAAACGACCGCGGCCCCGGCGACAGATCTGATCGGCGAGGGCTGCCGCCAGGTCCACCAGGGTCTCCGCAAAGGGCTCATTGAAGCGGGCGCCCCGGCCTGGCAATTCCAGGGGTACCAGCTCAATCCGATCTGCCAGGTTGTGTCGCCACGGTTGGTACATGGCGGACGAAGCTCCGGCGCAGGGCAGGCAATACAGGGTTATTGGTGAGGCAACCGGGAGGGCTGGGGCGTCTGTCTGATGCATATATTAATGATAAGTATTCTCATTAGATATGGCAAATGATAGTATCTCGCGCCTAAGTTAACCAAATGTTAAGGAGTCAGGCGGAATGTACCATGATAAAGACGGCCTTCGACCGTATTTGCGGTCAAGCAGCGCGATACTGTGTGTCGGTCTTGCGTTGACTGCTCCCTCCCTGGCCTTCGCCGAAGAAGAGACGGAAAACGAAGAGCACCAGCAACTTGACGAGCTGGTTGTGCGTGGTACCGACATGAACAAGTATGTTTTTGACGAGACCGCATCCGTGACCGGTTTCAAGGCCGATACCGATGAACTGCCCCGATCGGTACAGATTATTCCGGAGCAGGTGATACTCGACCAGAACGCCAAGACCCTGACCGAGGTGTTGCGCAATGTCGCGGGTATCAGCCAGGAGCCCGGTTTTGGCGGCACCGAGGACCAGTTCCGGATCCGTGGTATCCGCAATAACCACCTGTTTGTCGATGGCAATCCGGTCAGTCCCCGCTATCGGGTGGATGTCTCCAACATTGAGCAGGTTGAGGTAGTCAAGGGACCAGCCTCCATACTTCACGGCCAGGTCAGCCCCGGGGGTGTCATTAACGTAGTCACCAAGAAGCCCCAGGCGCAGCAGGCCACTTCGCTGCAGCTGGACGTGGGCCAGCACGGCGAGCGGGAGGTCACTTTTGACAGCACCGGCAAGCTGAACTCGGACAACCTGCTGTACCGTACCGTTGTTGCCGTTGAAAATTCCAGCAGTTTCCGCGAAGTATCCACCACTGAAGGCACGTACGACGATTCCGTTGATCGGTTAAGTGTTTCGCCTTCGCTGACCTGGCTGCCGACAGATCAGGACGAAGTGACCTTCCGGCTCAGCCTGAACGATCAGGAGCAGTCAATTGACCGGGGCACCGTTGCCGTCCAGGACGCGAACGGCGACATCGAGATTGCCGATATTCCCCGGGATCGTCGTTTGGGTACCCGATTTGACGTCCGGGACAGTCAGGACCTTCTGGCGCAGGTGGACTACAACCACTTCTTCAGTAACGGCTGGACCAATCGTTTCAAGATTGGCACCTTCCACAAGGAATTCGATGACTACCAGGCGCGGCCTGCGGCGGGGCTTGATCCCAACCTTACTCTGGTTGCGGTACAGGAAGCCAATGGCCTGCTGGTGCGCCCCCACGATTCCAACATGGACGTCACCGAGCGGGATTTCTTCGTATCCAACAGTCTTGACGGTTCCTACAAGCTGGCCGGCATCGATAACCACCTCTATGTCGGCGCCAACTTCTACCGTCGTGGCGTGGATCACACCGATGGCTTCGCCCTGACCGAATCCGGTACGCCCGGGATACTTACCCTCGATTTCGATACCATCGATGTCTTTGCCGACCAGCAGCCGGCGCTGGCCGAGCCGAAGGCTCAGACGGCGGTCAGTCGTAACGACGAGGTCACCAAGGAAACCGGCCTGTCCATCCAGAATCTGGCGGAGCTGACGGATCAGTTGAATCTGCTGACCGGTCTCCGTTATGACTACTTCGAGCGCGAAGCCGACCAGACTGCTTTCCTGACGGCGTTGAGCCCCCTCGCCTACCAACAGAACGCAACCCCCGAGCAGCGCCGGGTGTCGGACAACAACGACAACATCAGCGGCCAGGTGGGCCTGCTGTACAAGGTCATGCCTGATCTGTCCCTGTACAGCTCCTACAGTGAATCCTTTCAGCCCAACTATACTGATATCACTGCCGGTGTGGAGTCCCCGGAAACCCTGGATCCGGAGCTGGCCAAGCAGGTCGAAGTGGGCGTAAAGAGCCAGTTCTTCGACGATCACCTGCGGCTGTCGCTGGCCTGGTACGACCTGGAGCGTCGTAACGTCGCCAAGGCGGACAACCTGCAACTGCGGTTGAACGGTGAAGAGCAAAGCCAGGGTATCGAGCTTGAAGGTTCGGTGCAGGTGACCGATGGCATGAACGTGATCTTCAGCTACGCTCACGTCGATGCCGAGATCGTCGACGATGGCCAGGAATCATTGGATAACGAGGGTAACACGCCCTATGGCGTACCCAGCGATTCGGCACGTGTGTGGGGTACCTATGAATTCGTTGGCGGGCCACTGCATGGCCTGGGTCTGGGCGCTGGCGCGGTATACACCAGCAGCCGTGAGGGCGACGACGCCAACACCTGGAAGGTTCCGTCCTATACGGTTTTCGACGCGGCGGCATGGTACTATGTGCCGGTTTCCGGTCGTTCGCAGATTAAACTGCAGGCCGGTTTCAAGAACCTGACGGACGAGACATACTACCCGGCTAGCCAGAACGCTTTCCGCGTTACCGTTGGCGAGCCCAGAACCTTCTACGCCAGTGCCCGCGTGGAGTTCTGATCCCGCCGGGCCAGTGTGTCCAGCAGCGCCACCTCCGGGTGGCGCTGTGTTTTATAAAAGGATCAATCGTATGGAGAGGTTCCGTTGCTTTACGCGAAGAATATAAGTGTCCGCTTCGGGCCCCAGCGCGTACTTGACGACATTGATCTCTCGATACCCGCTGGCCGCTTCACCGCCCTGGTGGGGGCCAATGGATGTGGCAAGACCACCCTGCTGAATGTACTGGCGCAGTTGATCAGGCCCGGGAGCGGCACTGTCTCACTGGGGGATGAACCGCTGGCCGGGCTGTCCCGCCAGGACATCGCCCGCCGTATCGCCCTGCTGCCACAGATGACCGGAACCCCGGTGGGCCTGTCGGTCAGGGAACTGGTGATGCAGGGCCGTTACCCCTGGCAGAACTGGTGGCGGCAGTGGTCTCCCGAAGACCAGATTGCCATCGATAACGCCGTGGCACTGACCCATATCGAACCGCTGCTGGACCGACCGCTGAACGAACTGTCCGGCGGCCAGCGTCAGCGTTGCTGGATCGCCATGACCCTGGCCCAGGACACGCCGGTACTGCTGCTGGACGAACCCACCACCTACCTCGATATCGCCCATCAGGTGGAGCTGCTGGAACTGGCCGTGGATCTGGCCGCCCGGGGCAAAACCGTGGTGGCGGTACTGCACGACCTGAACCAGGCCGCCTGTTATGCCGATCACCTGGTGATGCTGCGGGACGGTGTCATCCATGCCGAGGGCGAGCCGGAGGCGGTGTTTACGTCCGCCAACCTGGATGCGGTCTTTGGCTTCGACGCCCACATCATCCGCGATCCGCATTCCGGTAACCCCCTGTGCGTGCCCCGCTCCGGCGCCGCCCGGCGCGAGGCCCCGCAGCCGGAGGTCTGTCAGTGACCGCGCAGGAGACATGGCGGGACCTGCACAGCCCCGCCAGCGCTCGTCTGCTGGCCGGACTGGGGCTCCTGATGCTGGCGCTGGTTGTGCTGATGTTCCTGCACCTGGGCATGGGCGCCAAGGCGCTGTCCTGGAGTACCACCTGGCAGGCGTTGTTCCATTACGATCCCGCCAACCTGGATCACGCGGTGGTACGGGACAGTCGTCTGCCACGGCTATTGGTGGCTGCGGTGGTGGGGGCCGCCCTGGCGGTGGCCGGGGTCATCATCCAGTCGGTGGCCGATAATCCCCTGGCCGACCCCGGTATCCTCGGCATCAATGCCGGCGCCGCCTTTTTCGTGGTGGCGGGCCTGCTGATGGTGCCGGGTACGGCATTTATGTACGTGCCCTGGTACGCGTTCCTTGGCGCCGTGGTGGCGGCGGTGATCGTGGTTTTACTGGGGGGGCGTGGCCATAACCCGGTGCGACTCACCCTGGCCGGAGCGGCGGTAACCGCATTATTTGGCGCGATGACCGCCACCCTGCTGTTGCTGGATCAGCAGGGGCTGGAAAAGCTGCGCCACTGGCTCACCGGCGCCATCGGCGCCAGCGATGGTGAAAAACTGTGGCAGGTTTGGCCCTACCTGGTGATTGGCCTGGTACTGGCGCTGTCCCTGGTGCGCTCTCTTGACGCCCATCGCCTGGGGTCAAGGGCCGCCGCCGGACTTGGCGTCAACATCCTGCGGCTCAAGGTGGTGGGGCTGCTGGCCGTGGTGTTGCTTTCCGGCGCGGTGGTGGCCCTGGCCGGCCCTATCGGTTTCGTCGGTCTGGTGGTACCCCATGCGGTGCGGCTGATGATTCGTGCCGATTACCGCTGGATGATGGGGTATGCGGTGGTCACCGGGGCCGTGTTGGTGGTGGCCGCAGACTTGCTGGCCCGGGTGGCGGTCCGCCCCTATGAAATCAATACCGGCATTGTCACTGCCCTGATCGGTGGACCGGTATTTATCGCCCTGGTCATCCGGAGGGTGAAATAATGAAGTGGACCACGCCTGCCATGGTGCGGCTGGGCAACCTCTCCTTTCGCTTTCGTCCTATCGACCTGGCCTGGGTCACGGTACTGTTGGCCGGGCTTACCGCTGGCGGCATGATTGCCGCGGGCCTGGGCAGCTTTCCGCTGTCCTGGCAACAGGTCTGGCTCGGCTTCTGGGGGCTGGGCGAGGATGCCATGGCGCAGCAGGTGCTGTGGCAGTTCCGCCTGCCGCGCATTTTTGCCGCCATGCTGGTGGGGGCGTCCCTGTCGGTGGCGGGGGTTATCCTGCAGTCATTGACCCGCAACGCGCTGGCGTCGCCTGGCCTGATTGGTGTGGAATCCGGAGCCAGCGTAACCCTGTTGCTGTTCCTGGTGCTGTTTCCTGGCCTGCTGCCGGGATACCTGCTGCCGTTAACCGCCATGGCGGGCGGGCTGGTAGTAGCCACGATGATTGTCCTGTTGTCCTGGAAGAACGATTTCTCCCCATTGCGATTGATCCTGGTGGGCATCGGTATGTCCTCGGTGCTGGGGGCGGTGGCGGAGCTGCTGATCACTTACGGTGATATCGACCGGGTGGAATCCGCGCTGATGTGGCTGGGGGGCAGCCTGCACAATGTCGGTTGGGCGGATGTCAGCAGCCTCGCGCTCTGGTTCCTGGTGGCTGGCCTGCCGGTGATGCTGGCGTTCCGTCAGCTCAATGTGTTGCAGTTGGGTTCGCTGGTGGCCACCAGCCGGGGCCTGGCCCAGCGGCGGGCTCTGATCGGTTTGCTGCTGGCCAGTGTGATGCTGACCGCCAACGCAGTGGCCACCGCAGGCACCATGGTATTCGTCGGCCTGATCGGCCCCCACCTGGCCAAGCAATGCTGTGGCGACCGGCACGGTATCCTGCTGCCTTTGGCTGCCCTGAGCGGCGCACTCCTCGTGCTGGTGGGTGATACCCTGGGGCGCACCCTGTTTGCGCCCCTGCAACTGCCCGCCGGCCTGGTCATCGCACTGGTGGGCGCGCCCTATTTCATCATCCTGATGGCCCGCCGCCGTGATTTTTCAAACTAAGGGAAGGAGAACCGTAACCATGTTCCCGAAGGTATTTTCGACCTTGTTACTGGTCATACTGACGACAAGTACCGCCATGGCGGAAGATACCCGTGTGTTCAAGAATCGTTTCGGGGAGGTGGAAGTACCCGCCGAGCCCCGTTGCGTGGTCTCGCTTCACGATTTCAGCCTGACCGTGCAGCTCATGGAGTTGGGGATCAGGCCCTGTGGCTCCACAGGTCGTAAGAAACTGGCTTCAGAGCCTTTGTTCCGCGGTGTTCAGCACCGGTTCGACGTGGCCGGTATCCAGTATGTCGGCAGTCACAAGGCACCCGACGTGGAGGCCATTGCCGCCCTCAAGCCCGACCTGATTCTCGGCCTGTCCTATCATGAGGATCTCAAACCCATGCTGTCGGTGATCGCGCCGGTTGTCCTGCTGCCGGTACAGGAGACGGGTATCAAGGATTACGCCGGTCAACTGGCCGAGCTGGTCGGCCGCGAGGACCGCTACCAGGATATGCTCAAGCACTACCAGTGGCTGGTCGACGAGTTCAGACGCCTGGTGGAACGGCCGCAGGACATCACCATCACTACCCTGGAGATCTACGAGGACAATTTTCAGCTGATTGGCCGTGGCGGCATGGATGAGGTGATCGGTGACCTGGGGCTGGGGCACCCGGACGCCTACGAGGACGCCCGTTTCCATGTGCCCTATAGCCTGGAGCGGGTGGGCGATTTCGATGCCGATTTCATCATCGATACCTACGAACCGATGCTCAGCAGTCGCGAGCAGACCGCCAGCTTTCGCGAGTCCGCCCAGTGGCAGAACCTGTTCGCCGTTCGCCACGGCCAGTTCCTGTACTTCAACCGCAGCCGCTATGGCGATTCCATGGGGGGACTACTGGGGACCGCCTCACTGCTGTTGTCCCACATTGCCGAGCGGGACTGGGTGTCGCGCGCCGACCAGCAATAGCCGGCGCGGCGGGGCACCAGCCCCGTCATGACATATCCGTCATTGCCTCTCGCAGGCTCTTGGGACGCATATCAGTCCAGGTGTCCCTGATGAAAGCCAGGCATTCGTCCTTGCTGCCGGTCTTGCCTGCCTCGCGCCAGCCTCCCGGTACCGGCTTGTATTCCGGCCAGATCGCGTATTGCTCCTCGTCGTTGACAACAACGCTGAACACGGTTTCGGGACTATCCAAACTCATCGTTGAATACCTCCATTGAAGTGGTTGGGGTGGATGGTCGGCCCGGGTCTGACAGGTTCCCGGCTATTTCTGCGCTAAATTTAATGCCTATTAGAAACTAAACGATAATAATTATCAATTGTATTAATGTGTTTCCTTGTGTAAATTCTACATCCAGCGACTGGTTTGAACGCATACACAGGATTGAGGAAACCCATGACAAGTGTGACAACGGGGGAGCTTGCCCAAGCAACCACGAATGGTCTGGAAATCAGCGGGAACACACTTCCCCTGATGGTGAGTCCACAGCAGCAGGGAACGCCATGGCAAGACTGCATGGCCGGCATCAAGGGCCTGGTGGACCGGCATCTGCATCAGGTGGGGGGGCTGTTGCTACGCGGTTTCCGGTTCAACGGCGAGGACGGATTCGAAGCCTTCGCCCGCGACTTCGGCCACGACCTGTTGACCTACGACTACGCCTCCACGCCCCGCACCCGGCTTAACAAGGGGGTGTATACCTCCACCGAGTACCCCGCCCACCAGGTGATCCCGCTGCATAACGAGCAGTCCTATACCCTGCAATGGCCGATGAAGATCTGGTTCCACAGCGTCACGGTGGCCGAGTCCGGTGGCGAGACGCCCATTGCCGACAGCCGCGAGGTCTATCGCCGCATCGACAGCGGCCTGCGTCAGCGTTTTGCCGACAAGGGTCTGATGTACGTGCGCAACTATGGCAACGGCCTGGATCTGCCTTGGCAGCAGGCCTTCAACACCGACGAGCGTGCCGATGTGGAGCGCTTCTGCAAAGCCAACCAGATCGATTTCGAATGGAAAGACAACGGCGAGCTGAAAACCCGGCAGCGCTGCCAGGCCGTGGCCCAGCACCCGGTCACCGGTGAGTGGGTCTGGTTCAACCAGGCCCACCTGTTCCATATCTCCAACCTGGCGCCCCAGGTCCGTGACACCCTGCTGTCGGTGGTGGGTGAGTCCGAAATCCCGCGCCACGTCTATTACGGCGACGGCACACCCATTGAGACCGCTGCCCTGGATGAGATTCGCGGCGTACTGGATGACGTCCAGGTGTCGTTTCCGTGGCAGGCCGGCGACGTGATGATGCTCGACAACATGCTGGTGGCCCACGGGCGCGGTACCTACCAGGGAGAGCGCAAGGTAGTCGTGGCCATGGCCGAACCCTATTCACGGCCTGCCTGAGCCGCCCGATCCGCTGGCCAAAGCCAGGACTCAGCTGAGAACAAACTGCAATTTACAAGGAATGCCAAAGGATGCAGCAGAATAACTCCTTCCCCGCAGAGACATCGGCCGACCATTGGGTGGCCTGGTTGCGCCAGCAGGCGGAGCATCAGCCGGATCGGCGGGTCTTTGAGTTCCTGCCGGATGGCCGTGAAGTGGCCGACTGGCTGAGCTACGCCGAACTGGACCGTCGGGCCCGCCTGGTCGCCGCGAACCTGCAGTCGCTGGCGCCTGAGGGCAGTCGGGTGCTGATCCTGATGCCCAACGGCATCGACTATATCGTTGGCTTCTTTGCCAGCCTGTACGCCGGCATGATCGCCGTTACCGCCTATCCGCCCCAGCACAAACGCCGGGACTGGCGCCGCCTGACGGCCATCGTGGAGGACTGCAGTGCCGGCGTGCTGTTGACCGATGAAGATTGCCTGGGTTCGGTGACGGACTGGGCCAGTTCACAAAAGCTGTCCGCCCCCGTGGTTGCAGTAGCGGCGGCACCCGCGGCTGAGGCCGAAGCCTGGCGGGAACCCCGGCTGTCCTCCGACGATATCGCCCTGCTGCAGTACAGCTCCGGCTCCACTGGCACACCCAAGGGGGTGGCGGTCAGCCATGGCAACCTGTTACACAACGTGGCGATGATCCAGCGGGAGATGAGGATCGACGCCAGCGATGTCTGGGTCTCCTGGCTTCCCCTGTTCCACGACATGGGGCTGATCGGTCTGATGCTGACGCCGCTGTATTGCGGCAGTCGCGTCCAGATGATCCCGCCGCCGTTGGTCATGCAGCAGCCGCTGCGCTGGCTGGAGCTCATCGCCAGCAGCCGCGCCACCATCAGCGGTGGCCCCAATTTCATTTATGACCACTGTGTGGATCGGGTAACGCCGGAGCAGGTACGGGCTCTGGACCTGTCGCACTGGCGAGTTGCCTTCAACGGCGCGGAACCCATCCGGGCGGTCACCCTCGAACAATTCGTCAGGCACTTTGCCGGCGCCGGTCTGAAGGTCAATGCACTGGCGCCCTGTTACGGGCTGGCGGAAGCCACCCTGTTCGTGACCGGTACGCCCCCGGGGGAACCTTACGCCACGCTGACCGTGGAGGACGCCGAGCTGGCTCTTGGCCGGGTCCGTCCTGTCGATCGGGGTCGCACCCTGGTCAGTTCCGGACCGATTAACCCACAGATGACGGTACGTATCGTCGACCAGCACCACCATCGCCCCCTGGCAGACAATGAGGTGGGGGAAATCTGGGTCAGGGGCGCCAGCGTGGCCGGCCGTTACTGGGGGCGGGACAAGCTCAGCACCGACATGCTGGCGGCGGAGCTGGACGGCCAGGGCCCGTATCTGCGCACCGGTGATCTGGGCTTTGTGCATGACGGCCAACTGTTTGTCTGTGGCCGGGCCAAGGAACTGATCGTGATCCGTGGTCGCAACCTCTACCCACAGGACATCGAGGCTACGGTGCAGGAAGTCAGTCCCCTGCTGACCCGTCATGGCGGCGCCGCCTTCGCGCTGGAGACAGCGGCGGGGGAGGTCGCGGTACTGGTACAGGAAATCACCCGGTCGGCGGTGAGAGAGATCAGGTCCGGCGGCAACCTGGACGGTCTGGTCCGTGATATCCGCTCCGCCGTGGCGCGGGACCATGATATCCCCCTGCACGCCGTGGTACTGATTTCGCCTGCCTCCCTGATGCGCACCACCAGCGGCAAGATCCAGCGAGGCGCGGCATGCCAGGCCTATATGCTGGGTGAACTGACGGTGGTGACCCAGTGGTGCGCTGAAGAGGACGGGAAATCGCAGGCAGCTTTGCCCCTGCCAGAAGGGGATGCCGCAGGCATCGCCGACTGGCTCTGCCGCTGGATCGCCGCGGAAACCCGGGTGGCGCCGGCCCAGATGATCCCCGACATGGCCCTGGTGGACACCGGACTGGATTCCATGGGCGCCCTGACCCTCACCAACGAACTGGCCACGCGTCTTGGAATCCGGTTGCCGTCGGACACGCTTTCACGTCATGCCACCATTACGGAGCTTGCGGACTACCTGGCAACGGCCACGACCACCGAGGCGCCGGCCCCGGCCTGGCAGGAGGGCGCACTATGAGTATCCCGACCCTGTTGCACGAATGCTGGACCCGGGGAATTACCCTGTCCGCCAACGGTGACCAGCTGGCGTTCCGGGCCCCGCCTGGCGCCCTCGACGATGCCCTCAAGGACCGCCTGCGGGAACACAAGACTGCGATACTGGCCGAACTGGCCGGACAGGCGGAGACCGGTCAGACGGACTATTTTGCGCCACGCCCCCTGGGGGCCAACGAACGCTCCCTGTGGTTCCTGTACCGCATGGCCCCCACCAGTTGCGCCTACAACCTGGCCTATGCCGCCCGCCTGCAACCGGGTGTTACCGCCGCGACGGTGGAGCGGGCCTTCAACGTCCTGCAGCAACGTCACCCCATCCTCTGCAGTCCCTATGGCGAGCGGGACGGTGATGCGGTGCAGTGGCTGGACACCGGGCATCCCCCACGGCCACTGGATCGGCGTTCGTTCAGCGGCGAGTCCGAACAGGACATCCGGGTGTACCTGGCGCGGGAGGCGGACCGGCCGCTGGCCCTGGAATCGGGCGAAGTATGCCGGGCACTGCTGGCGAGCAATGCCCGGGAGGACGGGGACCAACACTACCTGCTGCTGGTGGTGCATCACATCGCGGCGGACTTTGCCTCTTTCGAGCAGTTACTGGCAGAGTTTGTCGACCTGGCGGGCGGGGAGTCTGCCGCCGAGCCGGGCAATCCGGACACCTCCGGTTATCGCGCCTGGGTGGCGGAACAATCCCGGGTGATCCGTGATGAGGGCGAGGAGCATGGTGACTACTGGCGCCAGCAGCTCGAGGACGCCCCCGGCCTGGAACTGCCCACGGACTTTCCCCATCCGGCGCAGCAGACCTTCGAGGGGGAAGAACTCAGCTTTACCCTGCCGTCGTCGGACAGCCGGCGCTTGCGGGAAGCGGCCCGCAGCCTGGGAGTCACCCCTTACATCTACTGGCTGGCCCTGTTCCAGTGGTTCCTCGGCCGGCTGTCTGGCCAGCGGGACTTTGTAATCGGTACCCCCAGCAGCGGCCGGCTCACTCCGGAACTGCACGCCCTGGTGGGCTACCTGGTCAACCCGGTGCCCTTGCGTTGCCGCCTGGACGACGACCTGACCCTGGCTGACTGGGTACGCCGGGTCCAGAGGCAGGCCACGGAGGCCCTGGGCTACCAGGCCTATCCCTTCGCCACTCTGGTGGAGCAGTTGCAATTGGGCCGCGAAACCGGGCGGGCGCCGGTGTTCCAGCACATGTTTACCCTCAACCGCGAACGGTCGTTGCCGGGGCGGGAGCGGGTGATTGCCCGCGAACTGATGGCGGAGCAGCGGGGCGCCGCCCACGAACTGAACCTGGTGGTAGTGGACCGGGACGACGGCTTCCTGGGCAAATGGCGCTACAACCGGGCGCTTTACCGGCGCACCACCGTAGCCCAGTTGCGGGAACTGTTCCTGGACCTGGTGCGCCGCTCCGTGAATAACCTGGACCAGCCGTTGGCCGACCTGCAATGGCTACCCGAAGCCCTGGCGGGCCAGTTGACGGGGCCACGAACGCAATGGCCCCAGCCCGGTGCCTGGGAGGCCTTCGTCCACCAGGTACGAACCCGCCCTGATGCTCTCGCGATCCACGAACTCCCGCCGAGCGGGGAGGGCGAGCAGCAGCTGAGTTACGGCGAACTGGCCGCCCGGGTCAATGGCTGTGGCTGGGCCCTGCAGGACCGTGGGCTTGCGGTCGGTGACCGGGTCGCCCTGTGCCTGCCCCGGGGGCTGCCATGGGTCACGGCCCTGTTGGCCACCTGGCAGCAGGGCGCGAGCTACGTCGCGCTGGACCCGAAATGGCCGGCGGCGCGGCTGGCCTGGACCTGCGAGGACGCCTCGCCGCAACTGGTGGTGGGGCTGGGGGAGCGGCCGGACTGGCTCCCCCCGTCGGTCCAGTGGCTGGACGCGACAGCCGGATGGCGCGCGCAACCGGGCGAACTGGTTGCGCGCACCGATCCCTCGGCACCGGCGTATGTTATCTATACCTCTGGCTCCACTGGGCGTCCCAAGGGGGTGGTGGTCAGTCAGGGCAGCCTCCTGCAATACAGCCAGGCGGTGATGGAACGCCTGCAACTGCCCGGCGACGCCAGCCTGGCCAGTCTGGCCGGCGTTGCCACCGACCTTGGTTACACCGCCCTGTTCGGGGCGTTGCTGACCGGACGTACCCTGCGCCTGCTGGACGAAGACCTGGCGTTTGATGCCGAGGGTCTGGCGGACCAGTTGGAGCAGGCGCCGGTGGATTGCCTGAAACTGGTGCCCTCCCACCTCAAGGCCCTGCTGATTGCCTCGCGGCCGGCGCGACTGCTGCCACGTCGCTGCCTGGTGTGCGGCGGCGAGGCCCTGACCCGGGAGCTGGTGGACCAGGCCAGGAGTCTGGTGGCGGAGCTGCGGATTGTTAACCACTATGGCCCCACAGAAGCGACGGTGGGGGCCATCACCTACGAGGTACCCAACCCCGCGCCGGAAACCCTGCCCATCGGACAGCCGCTGGCAAACGTAACCGCCAGCGTACGCAACCCCCGGGGTGAACTGCTGCCCCGGGGCATATCCGGGGAACTCTACCTGGCGGGGGCCACCCTGGCCGAGGGTTACCTGAACCGGTCGCAGATGACGGCGAAGGCCTTTGTCCGGTCGGAGCGCGGCGAAGTCCTCTACCGTACCGGGGACCGGGTCAGTATCGATCGCAACGGCCAGCTGCGGTTTATCGGCCGCGTCGATCACCAGGTGAAGATACGGGGTTACCGGGTTGAACCCGGCGAGGTGGCCAACACCGTCAAAGCCCAGCCAGGGGTGCGGGACGCGGTGGTGGTGAACCGCCCCGACAGCCGCGGCCAGAACCGCCTGGTGGCCTACCTGGTGTGCGACGAGGCGGCAATGGCGCCGGTGCGTGAGGCGCTGGCGGCAATCCTGCCCGACTACATGGTGCCCGCCGTCTGGATCCCGCTGCCGGGCCTGCCCCTCAAGGACAATGGCAAGGTGGACAGCAGCGCGCTGCCGGACCCGGACCAGCAGGAACCGGCGGAGGCCGCGGACGATGCCGGGGATGCCAGCGAGGACGGCGTGGTGGGCACCTTGCTCGCCATCACCCGGGAGTTGCTGGGCAACGACAGCATCAGCGCCACCGACAACTTCTTCGCCGTGGGCGGCGATTCCATCCTCAGCCTGCAGATCATTGCCCGTGCCAAGCAGCAGGGCCTGCAACTGACCCCCAAACAGATCTTCGAACACCAGACCATGGCGGCCCTGGCCCAGGTGGTGGAACGCACCGGGGAAAGCCCCGTCGCCAGCGCCGAACCGGACGTGCCCCAGGACGGGCCTTTCGCGCTAACGCCCATCCAGCAGTGGTTCTTCGAGCAGGATCAGCCCCGGGCCCACCACTGGAACCAGTCCCTGCTGCTGCGCCAGCACGAACCATTGCAGGAAAACCGGCTGCGGGAGGCGGTGGCCCGGCTGCTGCAGCGCCACGCCAGCCTGAGACTGTATTTCGAGCGGGAGGGGGATCAGTGGCAACAGCGCTACGCCCCCTACCAGCCAGCCATGGCCGGGCAGGCCTTCGCGGTGGATCAGGGCACGCCCGACATGGCGAACCTGCAAGCCTGGCAGGGGGCGATGGCCCTGGACCAGGCGCCGCTGTTCCGGCTGGTGTACTTCCCCGCCAGCGGCCATCTGCTGTGCACCGCCCACCACCTGGTGGTGGACGCGGTGTCCTGGCAGACCCTTACCCGCGACCTCGAAGGCCTGTATCTGGCCGGCCCCGAAAGCCAGCCACCGCAGCCGCCCGCCGGCGCCAGTTTCCAGGCCTGGTCCCGAGCGCTGCAGCAGCGGGCGGAGCAGCCGGACCTGAGCGGGCAGCTGGACTATTGGCGGCAACAGCTCGAGGAACTGCCGGAATTACCGGCGCAGGCCAACCGCTATGCCGACAGCCGCACCCTCAGCGTCACCCTCGATGCCGAGACCACCACGCGGCTGCTGGGAGGATGCCACGAGGCCTACAACACTCAGGCCCAGGACCTGCTGCTGGCGGCACTGGCGCGGGTGATCGGCCACTGGCTCGGCCAGGGTCGGGTCACCATCGAACTGGAGAGCCACGGGCGCTCCGCCGAATCCTGGGCGCCGGACATCAGCCGGACCCCGGGCTGGTTCACCAGTCGCTACCCCCTGGCCGTGCCGGTGTCCAATGCGGACGAGGCGGCCGTGGTGTCTGCCAAGGAGGCATTGCGGTCGGTGCCGGAGCTGGGCGTTGGCTACGACCTGCTGCGCTATCGCCAGGCCCGGGACTTGCCCCGGGCGGAGCTGATCACCTTCAACTACCTGGGCCAGTTCGACCACTGGGACGCGGAATCCCGCCTGTTCCGGGTTGAGGAATGGGCTTGTCCCGGCGCCCGGGCGCCGGAAAACCACCGCACCCACTGGCTGGACGTCAATGCCCTGGTGCTGGGTGGCTGTCTGAAGGCGGAGTGGCGCTATGCGCCGGCGGTGCACGGAGAGCCCATGGTGCGCGAGCTCGCCGAGGCGTTTATCCGTGAGGTGGCGGCCCTGGTAGAGCATTGCGGTAATCCCGGCGCCGGACGGGCCACCGCGTCCGACTTTCCCGATGCCGGGCTGTCGGACGACGAGCTGCAGGGCCTGCTGGACGTATTGGATCAATAACGGCTGGCAGGCGCGCGGCCCGGTCCGGCGTTTTTCCAAGGTTTTCAATTTCAGAGTGTTGAGTGGCGTCATGACTGACAAGGCAAAGTCCGTTTCCAAGAACATCGAGGCAATCTACCCCCTGGCGCCCATGCAGCAGGGACTGTTATTCCACAGCCTGATGCATCCGGGCAAGGGCATGTATCTGTTGCAGTACCGGCATGTGATGGAAATGCCGAACCTCGACCTGACCCTGTTCCGTCAGGCCTGGCAGCAGGTGGTGTCCCGCCACGAGGCGTTGCGTACCTCCTTCGTCTGGCAGAAGCAGAAGCGTCCGTTGCAGGTGGTGCATCGACAGGTGGAGCTGCCAGTGAGTTACGAGGACTGGTCGCACCTGGACTCCCAGACCCAGGAGCAGAAGCTGGACACCTTGCTGCGTAACGAGCGTGCCGAGGAATTTGACTTCACCCGGGCGCCGCTGATGCGGGTCCGGTTGTTCAAGCTGGCGCCGGATACCTACCAGTTCGTACGCAGCTACCACCACATCCTGATGGACGCCTGGTGCTTCTCCATCATCATGATGGACTTCCTCAACTGTTATCGCGCGCTGTGCCGGGGTCAGGAACTGCAATTGCCCAAACCCCGGCCCTACCGGGACTTTATCCGCTGGCTCGAACAGCAGGACCCGGAACAGCACCGGCCATTCTGGCAACAGCGGCTGGCGGGCTTCACCGCGCCAACCCCTCTGGGTGTCGACCGTCCGGGGCTCGGCCGCGACGCCGGGGAGCCGGTGGTGGACTGTGTCCACTGCCTGAGTCCGGAACAGACCCGCCGCCTGCAGGCGGCGGCCAGCGGTCTCAATATCACTCTCAACACCTTGGTGCAGGGAGCCTGGGCCCTGTTGCTGTCCCACTACAGCGGCGAGAGCGACGTGCTGTTCGGCGTTACCGTGGCGGGACGCCCCGCTGAGCTGGAGGGCATGGAGGCCATCGTCGGCCTGTTCATCAACTCCCTGCCGCTGCGCTGGCAGGTGCAGGGGGACCAGTCCCTGCGGTCGTGGCTACAGGCCCTGCAAAGGGAAAACCTGACACTGCGTGAGCATGAAACGGTATCCCTGGCCCAGATCCAGGGCTGGAGCGAGGTGGACAAACAGGATCTTTTCCACAGCCTGTTCGTGTTCGAGAACGCCCCCATGGATGCCGGGCTGCGCCAGGAAAACCTGGAATTCATCATCAAGGACGCCGCCAATCGTACCCACACCAACTACCCGATCACCGTGGTGGTGATTCCCGGCGAGCAACTGCACCTGCAATTGACCTACCAGACCGACCGCTTCAGCCATCCGGTAGTGGAGCGGATGCTGGCCCATTTCACCACCCTGCTGACCAGTATGGGCGAGTGCCTGGTAACCGGGGAAGACAGCGAGCGCCGGCTCCGGGACATTGCCATGCTGTCGGATACCGAATGCCACCGGCAATTGCGGCAGTGGGCCGAGGGGCCGCGGCAGCCTGTGGAGCCGCTGTACATCGAGCGCATGGAGGCAATGGCGGTGCGCCACCCCGGGCGGGAGGCCCTTCGCTACCGCGACCAGGGGATGAGTTATAGCGAACTCAATACCCGCGCCAACCTGCTGGCGCAGCAACTGATCGATCGCGGGGTGGGGCCGGACACCCTGGTGGCGCTGCTGGATGAGCGCGGCCCGGCGCTGCTGGTGATGATACTGGCGGTGCTGAAGGCGGGCGCCGCCTGGTTGCCGCTGGATCCCAAACACCCGTCGCGGCGCATTGCCACGGTGCTGACCCAGGGCCGGCCCGTACTGCTGGTGTCCTCGCCCGAACTGGCAACCCTGGCCGGAGAGGCGGCCGGGCTGGTAGAGGGCGCGGCCACCCCGCACCTGACTTTTGATCTGTCCGGTCAGGCCCTGGAACCCTGCGACAACCCGGGGATAACCGTTGGTCCCGACCACCTGGCCTATGTGATCTTTACTTCCGGTTCCACCGGAACGCCGAAGGGCGCCATGGTGACCCAGGAAGGCATGCTCAACAACATGCTGGGCAAGTTCCCCAGCCTGGCGCTGACAGACTCCGACGTGATCGCCCAGACCGCGTCCCAGTGTTTCGACATCTCGGTCTGGCAGTGCCTGACCGGCGTCATCCTCGGCGCCCGTACGGTGATCCTGCCGGATTGCGTGGCCCAGGACCCGGAGGCCCTGGTGCGGGCGGTGGCCGGGCACGGCATCACCATCCTGGAGATCGTGCCGTCGCTGATGCAGGGGCTGCTGGATCAGCGGGAGGCGGCCGCCGGCCTGGCCAGCCTGCGCTGGCTGCTACCCACCGGCGAAGCCCTGCCTCCGGTATTGGCGCGGCGCTGGAGTGAGTGTCTGCCCGACATACCAATGATGAACGCCTATGGCCCGGCAGAATGTTCCGACGACGTGGCCTTCCATCCCCTGGTTGAGCGGCTGCCCGAGAGTGCCAGTAACGTCCCCATTGGCAGGGCCACGGCCAACAACCGTCTGTACCTGCTGAACAACCAGATGGAGCTGTTGCCCGAGGGCGCGGTGGGAGAAATCTACGTGGCCGGT
Organism: Marinobacter alkalisoli; assembly: GCF_045449795.1. NCBI lineage: Bacteria > Pseudomonadati > Pseudomonadota > Gammaproteobacteria > Pseudomonadales > Marinobacteraceae > Marinobacter > Marinobacter alkalisoli. The sequence goes on along the minus strand of NZ_JBJJLB010000025.1, from coordinate 68,002 downwards.
GTCGGCGTTGGCCGCGGCTACCTGAACGAGCCGGAACGCACCGCCGCGGTCTTCCTGCCGGACCCCTTTGCCAGCGACGGCTCGCGCCTCTACCGCACCGGCGACCTGGCCCGCTTCCTGCCCAACGGTGACCTGGAGTACGTGGGGCGATCGGATTATCAGGTGAAGGTGCGCGGCTACCGTATCGAGCTGGGGGAGATTGAATCCCGCCTGCGCCAGCACGACCAGGTGCGCGAGGCGGTGGTGCTGGCCTGTGACGACGTACGCCGTGCCAAGGTGCTGGTGGCCTACGTGGTGGCCGACCCCATGCCGGCGGTGGAGGCGTTGCGCAAGTTTATCGCCGACACCCTGCCGGACTACATGGTACCGGCGGCCTTCGTGCCGCTGCCCCGGCTGCCGCTGAACGCCAACGGCAAGGTCGACCGCAAGGCCCTGCCGGCGCCGGATTTCGCCGCCCAGAGCGCGGCCAGCTACGTGGCGCCGACCACCCCGCTGCAGCAGCAACTGGTGTCGGTGTGGCAGGAGGTGCTGGGGCTTGAACGCATCGGCATCCACGACAACTTCTTCGAGCTGGGGGGGCATTCGCTGCTGGCCACCCAGCTGATCGGCCAGCTGAGTCGGCAACTGGATCGCGAGGTGCCCCTGCGCAGGGTGTTCGAGAAGCCCACCGTTGCGGAACTGGCGGAGGACCTTGAATCGCAACAGGTCAGCCAGGACGAAACGGGGCCACGGCCGCAAACACGACCAGAGGTGCTGCCGCTGTCCTTCACACAGCAACGCATGTGGTTCCTGCAGCAGCTGGAGCCGGACAGCCCCGCCTACAACCTGCCCGGAGCGGTGCGGCTGCTGGGTGATGTTAACCACGAGCACCTGCGCCAGGCGCTGCAGGTGCTGGTGGACCAGCACGAGGTGCTGCGTACCCGCTTCGTCAACCGGGACGGCGCGCCGGTCCAGATCATTGAGGCCAACCAGCCGGTGGAGTTGCCGGTGACCGACCTGCGCAGTCAGGAGGAGGCCGGACAGGCGCTGCACCAGGCCCTGCGCCGGGATGCCATGGCGTCCTTCGACCTCGAGCATGGGCCGCTGTTGCGGGCTCACCTGTACCGGGTGGACGACCATGAGCAGGTACTGACCATCAACTGCCACCACATCATTGCCGACGGCTGGTCCCTGCGGCTCATCGTGGAGGCCTTCTGCCACCACTACCGCACATTGCAGGCCGGTGGAACCCCGGCGGCGGAACCCCTGGCCCTGCAATACGTCGACTACGCCCTGTGGCAGCGGCAGTGGATGGAAGGCGAAGACTGCCAGCGGCAGCTGGACTACTGGCGGCAGCGCTTGGACGGGGAGCGGCCGCTGCTTACCCTGGCCAGCGATTATCCACGGCCGGAGCAACCAAGCCAGCAGGGCGGCCGCTACAAGGTCACCCTGCCCAAGGCGCTGGCGGACGACGTCAAGGCCTTTGGCCAGCGCCAGGGCCGGGGCAATTTCATCACCCTGCTAACTGCCTACCAGCTGGTCCTGCACCGCTTCAGCGGCCAGGACGACATCCTGGTGGGGGTACCGGTGGCCAACCGCCATCATGGCGTTGTCCAGTCGCTGATCGGCTGCTTCGTCAACACCCTGGTGTACCGTCTCCGCCTGGACCCGGCGGAGACCCTGCAGGCCCTGGTGGCCCGCGCCCACCAACAGTCGGTGGAGGCCCAGGCCCATCAGGACCTGCCCTTCGACTACCTGATCGAGCAGTTGGGCGTGGAGCGCCAGCTCAGTCATAACCCCCTGTTCCAGGCCATGTTCAACTACCTGCCAGGACTGGCCACTGACCGCTTTGACCTGGGGGGCGTGGTGGCCGAGCTGGTGGACAACCGGCCCGACACCGCCATGTGCGACCTCAAGCTCGACGTCCAGGAACTGGCGAACGGTTTCGAGCTGAGCTTCGAATACAGCCGCGACCTGTTTGCCGAGACCGGTATCGCCGCCATGGCCGATTACTACCAGGGCGTGCTGGCGCAACTGGTGCGCCGCCCCGAACTGCCCTGTGGCAGCGTGTCGCTGCCCGCCGACCAGCACAGCCTGCTGACGGGAGCGGAGCAGCCTGAGCCAGCGGACTGGCTCCAGCGTTTCCGCCAACAGGTGGAACTGGCGCCCCAACAACCGGCCCTGGTAACGGGGCAGGCCAGCCTCAGCTATGGCGAACTGGACAGCATCACCGATCGCTGGGCGGCGTCGCTGCGGCAACGGGGAATCGGTCCGGACGACCGCGTTGCCCTGTGCCTGGAGCGCAGTCAGGCGCTGCCCATGGCGATGGTGGCCATCCTCAAGGCAGGCGCTGCCTATGTCCCCCTGGACCCGGGCTATCCCGATGAGCGGGCGGCGTACATACTCGACCACGTGGGTCCCGGCCTGTGCCTGACCCAGTCGGATCTGCGGCAGCGGGTGTCCCGCTGGAATGCCGGGGTGTCCCTGGTCGAACTGGCGGAGCTGGAGTCGGACTGTTCCTCAGAGCCCACAGCGGCCACGCCCGACCAACTGGCCTATGTACTGTACACCTCCGGTTCCACCGGGTGTCCCAAGGGGGTGGCCATCAACCGCGGCAACCTGGCCAATTTGCTGGGCGAGCTGGATCACCGCCTGCCCTTGGGCCATGGGGACCAGGTGCTGGCGCTGACCACCGCCACCTTCGACATTGCCGTGCTGGAGTTGCTGGTGCCGCTGGCCGCGGGCGCCACCACCGTGATGGCGGACAGCCAGCAGGCCCGCGATGCCCGCGAGATCGACCAGCTGCTGGCGCAGCATGACATCACCGTACTGCAGGCCACCCCCGCCACCTGGCGTTTGCTGGTGCAACACAGTCAACAGTCATGGCAGGGACTGCGCGCCGTGGCTGGTGGCGAGGCCCTGTCCGGGGCACTGGCCGAGGCCATTACCGGCCGGGGCGCCGAGCTGATCAACGGCTATGGCCCCACCGAGGCCACCGTCTATGCCACCTTCCAGCCGGTGGATTCCGCCACTGCATCGGTGCAGGTCCCGATTGGCGCGCCCATCGCCAATACCGCCTGTTACGTGCTGGACGACCAGTTGCGCCCGGTACCGCCGGGTGTGGCCGGCGAGCTGTACCTGGCCGGTGCCGGCGTCGGTCGCGGCTATTTCGCCGCGCCGGAACTGACCGCCGCCGCCTTCCTCCCGGACCCCTTCGGCACCAGCTCCGGTGGCCGCATGTACCGCACCGGTGACCAGGTGCGGCGGACGGCGCAGGGCGGGCTGGAATACCTGGGCCGGCGGGATTTCCAGGTCAAGCTGCGGGGCTTCCGCATCGAACTCGGAGAGATCGAGGCGGTGCTGGAGCGCCACCCGCAGGTGGAGGCCGCCGCCGTCAGACTCTGGGGCGAGGGTGAGCAGGCCCGCCTGGTGGGCTACATGACCGGTGCGGCGGACGACGACCAACTGAAAACCCACCTGGCGGCCCATCTGCCGGACTACATGGTGCCCGGGCAGTTCGTTCGGCTGTCGGCCATGCCCCTGAACGCCAACGGCAAGGTGGACCGCAAGGCGCTGCCGCAACCCGAGGCCCCGACCACGACCAGCAATCGCCCGATGACCGGGGCGGAACAGCGCCTGGCGGACATCTGGCAGGAGATCCTGCAACTGGACAGGGTTGGGCCGGAAGACAACTTCTTCAACCTGGGCGGGCACTCGCTGCTGGCGGCACGGGTGGTGGCCCGTCTTGCTGAACGCCATGGCGTGCAACTGCCCCTGCGGCGGCTGTTCGAGAGGCCGGTGCTGGCTGACCTGGCGGCGGAGCTGGACTGCGACGCCGGCGGAGAGGTGGTCACCATCCCGCCGCGGAGCGACGACGGCCCCGCGCCCATGCATTTCACCCAGCAGCGGCTGTGGTTCATCGACCGCTTCGAGGACGGCAGTCGCGCCTACAATCTGTCCGTGGCACTGCAAGTGGATGGCGACATCGAGCCCGGGGTGTTGCAGAAGGCGCTGACCGCCCTGGCCCGGCGCCAGCACAGCCTGCGCACCGGCTTTGCCGAGGATGACGGCCAGCTGCTGCAAATCCTGATGGACCCGGCGACAGTGGTCGAGGTGCTGGCGCCGGTGCAGCACTGCGAAGCGGAGCAGTTGCCCGACCGGCTTCAGGCTGAGGCGGTCCACCGGTTTGACCTGGCCTCCGCCCCCTTGTGGCGGGTAAAGCTGTACCGCCTGCCCGCACAGGGCAGCGTGCTGCAACTGACCATCCACCACATGATCGCCGATGCCTGGTCCCTGGAAATCCTGGTGCGGGAACTGGACACGCTCTATCGCCATTACCAGGCAAACCCGGGCCAGCCTGCAACCGGGGCGGGCCCGCTACCGGCGTTGCCCCTGCAGTTCGCCGATGTGGCCACCTGGTGGCAGGGGCCGGAGGGCCGGGCACGGATCGAGGAACAGCTGGACTACTGGCGTGACAAGCTGGCCGGCGAGGTGCCCCTGCTGGATCTACCCACCGACTTGCCCCGGCCGAGCCAGCAGACTTACAACGGTGAGCGCTACCGCTTCTCCCTGCCTGCCGAACTGGTTGACCGGCTCGGTAACGTCTGCCGCGAGCAGGGACTGACGGTGTTCACCCCGTTGCTGACCGCCTGGCAGTTACTGCTGTCCCGCTACAGCGGCCAGCGTGACCTGTGGCTCGGGGTGCCGGTAGCACAACGCCACCATGGCCACACCGAACAACTGATCGGCTATTTCGCCACCACCCAGGTACTGCGCTGCTCCCTGGCGCCACAACAGCGGGTGGCGGAACTCTGGCAGCAGGCCCGGCAAGTGACGCTAGAGGCCCAGCAGTACCAGGACGTGCCCTTCGAGAAGCTGGTGGAGGCCCTGGCGGTGGACCGGGATACCAGCCATGCACCCCTGTTCCAGGCCCTGTTCAACCTGATCCAGCTACCCTCGGCCGACGCCAGCGAATTCGCCGGTATCGGTGCCCGGCGGCTGCCGGTGGAGAATAACCAGGTGCTGGCGGATATCGCCCTGCAGATCGAACAGGCCGGCGAGCACTGGCACTGCACCCTGGAGTACAACACCGATCTGTTCCTGCCCGCCACCATGGCCCGCTATGCCGAACATTTCCAGCAGTTGCTGGTGGCGATGCTGGTGCAGCCGGAGTCGCGGTTGTGTCAGCTGACCCTGGATGAACCGTCCCCGGCACAGGCACCGTGGAACCGGACCGAGGCGGCCATCGACTGGCAACAGGATCTGATCGCCCGCTTCGAGCGCCAGGCCGCGGCCACTCCCGGGGCCATCGCCGTGGAATGCGGGGACCAGGCGCTCAGCTACCGCGACCTGAACCGGCAGGCCAACCAACTGGCCCATTACCTGCGCGAGCAGGGGGTCACGGCCAACCAATTGGTGGCAGTGCGGCTGAGCCGTGGTCCGCTGTTGGTGCCGACCCTGCTGGCGGTGCAGAAGGCGGGGGCGGCCTACCTGCCCCTGGATCCCGGCCACCCCGCCGAGCGACTGACGACGATTCTGCGGCATGCCCGCCCGGCGCTGTGCCTGACTGAATCTGCCCTGCCCGCCCTGGAGGGTGACAGCGGGGCCAGGACGGCTGCGGTGGACCGACTGCCCCTGGCGGACTACCCGGATAATGACCCCAGGCTGACAGCGCAGCCGGGGCAGTTGGCCTACGTCATCTATACCTCCGGCTCCACCGGGCGGCCCAAGGGGGTACAGATCAGCCGCGCCAACCTGCTCAACTTCCTGCTGGCAATGGACCAGCAACTGCCGCTGACCGACGCGGACCGCTGGCTGGCGGCGACCACCTGCGCCTTCGACATCTCCAAACTGGAGCTGTTCCTGCCGCTGATCAAGGGTGCCCGCATTCGTCTGGTGGAGACCGGAGAGGCGGCGGACGGCGAAGCATTGTTCGCGCACCTGGAAAACGCCACGGTGTTCCAGGGCACCCCCGCCAGCTGGCAGTTGTTGTTGCAACACCGGCCCGATAACTGGCCCGCCATTCGCGGGCTGGTCGGGGGAGAGGCAGTGCCGGCGGAGCTGGCCAACCGGCTGCGGACGCTGGGGGTGGCGTTAACGGTGGTGTACGGCCCCACCGAGACCACCGTGTGGTCCACCTGCCTGTCCCTGACGGGATCGGTTGAGGGGATTGCGCCGATTGGCCTGCCGCTGCTCAACACCCAATGTTATGTGCTGGATGACTGCCTGCAACCGGTACCGGCCGGTGCGGTGGGCGAACTCTACATCGCCGGCGCCGGCGTGGCCCAGGGCTATCAGGCTGCGCCGGAGCTGACCGCCGCCGCCTTCCTGCCGGACCCTTTCGGAACCACTCCGGGGCGCCGCATGTACCGCACCGGTGACCTGGTGCGCCAGGGTGCCGATGGCAACCTGGCCTATGTCGGTCGCAGTGATTTCCAGATCAAGGTACGCGGCTTCCGCATCGAACCCGGGGAAATCGAGTCGCTGTTGCGCGCCTACCCCGGAATCCGGGAGGCAGTGGTGATGGCCGACGAACACCAGCGCATCGTTGCCTGGGTACAGGCGGACACTCCTGAAGCCCGGCCCGACACGGCGGCGCTGCGCGCCTATCTCGAGGAGCGGGTGCCCGCTTACATGGTGCCTTTCACCTTCGTGCCGGTTTCGCGCTTTGCCCTCAACACCAACGGCAAGATCGACCGGCGCGCCCTGCCTCGGCCGGCGGAGTCGGATCTGGTCCGTCACGACTATGTGGCGCCCACCACCGAACTGGAGACGCAACTGGCGGATATCTGGAGCGAGCTGCTGGCGCTGCCCCGTGTCGGCGTTGAAGACAGCTTCTTCGAACTGGGGGGGCACTCGTTGCTGGCAATGCGGCTGATCAGCCGGGTCGAGGAGCGGTTCGGCGTCAGGCTGCACCTGCGGGAACTGTTCGCCGAACCCACGGTGGCGGCACTGGCGCGGCAGGTGGACACGCAAGGCGCCCGGAACCGCAACGAGCTCGACGCCATGGACCAGTTACTGACGGAATTCGAGGACTGATGACAGCATGCATGACAGGACGGAGGGAGCGACAATGAACCAATCCAACGCTACGGAGATTGCGCGGCGGCTGGCGGCGCTCCCCGAGGAGAAGCGCCGGCTGTTCCGGGAACGCCTGGCGGAGCAGGGGATCGATCCCTGGCGCCTGCCCATCGTGGCCCGGCCCCGCGAGGCGGCGGCACATTACCCATTGTCCCTGGCCCAGCGGCGGTTCCTGGCGGCCGAGGAGCTGGGTGGCCGTGCCCTGTACAACCTGTGTTCGGTGCTGCGTTTTCACGGCAAGGTTGACCTGGAGGCGTTAAACCAGGCGGTGCGCCAGGTGGTCGATCGCCATGAGATCCTGCGCACCCGCTTTGCCGGCGATGCCAATGGCGAGCCCTGCCAACGGGTGGAAGACGACCTGTTGCCACCGCTGGAGGTGGAGCCCGTCCGGGTGGCCGATGGCGATACCGGGGCCTGGAGCCAGGCCGAGTACCACCGCCAGCTCGACCAGAGGTTCAACCTCCGCGAAGAGCCGCCGCTGCGGGTGCGCTTCTTCGATACCGGTCATGGTGAGTACTGGCTGTTCTTCACCATCCACCACATCGCCTTCGATGCCTGGTCGGCGCAGCAGCTCAACCAGGAAGTGGCCGCCTGTTACCAGGCGGCCGTGGAGGGCGGTCGCGCCGAACTGCCGGAACTGCCTATCCAGTACCGCGATTACGTCCTCTGGCAACGGGAGTGGATGACCAGCCAGCACTACCGGGACCAGTGCGAACACTGGCGCGAGGTACTCGGGGATGCTCCACAGGCGCTGAACCTGCCCACCGACCGGCCCCGTCCGGCCAGCGCCGAGCGCCGGTTCAGCGGCGGCAACCTGAGCCGGCCACTGCCAGCGGAACTCAGTGCCGGCATCCAGCGGGCGGTCAGGGAGCTGGGCACCACCCTCTATATATACGGCCAGACAGTCTTTACCTGGCTGCTGGCGAAATACTCCCACGACCGGGATATCTGCCTGGGCACCTCCATCGCCAACCGCCAGCGGGAGGAACTGGCGCCGCTGATCGGCCCCCTGCTCAACACCCTGGTCATGCGCCACGACCTCACCGGTGATCCGTCGTTCCGCGACGCCCTGGTCCGCAGCCGGGAAGTGACCGCGGCGGCCTTCGACAACCCGGACGTGCCCTTCGAGGAGCTGCCGGCGCTGCTGGACCGCGACCGGGGCGAGGGCCTGTTCCGGGTGATGTACGTCCAGCTCAGCCTGCCGAAAAGCCGCCAGTTCGAATTGCCGGGCGTGGCGGTGGAGATGGTGGAGCCGGAACGGCACCAGGCCCGCTTCGACCTGACCCTGCGCCTGTTGGAGCAGGGGGATGGCCGCCTGCGACTGGACCTGGAATACAGCGACGAACTGTTCGAGCGGGCTACTGTCGAGCAAATGCTGGCGCACCTGCAGGACATTTTCCAACAGACTCTGGAACAGCCCGGGGTACGCCTGTCCCAGTTGCACTGGCGTCATGGTGTCAGCGAGCTGGCGACGGCTCCGCTGGCCCGGGCCCCGTGCCCGCTGGATCGGCGGGTGGCGAGCCTGGCCCGGCAACAGCCGGACGCCTGTGCCCTGGTGGCCCCCGAGGGCCGTTACAGCTACCGCGAACTGATCGGCGCTGTGGACAACCTGGCGCAGCGCATGGCCCTGACGGGCATGAGCGAGGGCGACCGGGTGGCGCTGTGCCTGCCTCGCACGCCGGTGCAGGTTGCCGCCATGCTGGCTTGCTGGCGCCTGGGGGCAGTGGTGGTGTTCCTCGACCAGGCCTTGCCCGCCCAGCGCCTGGCGGACCTGATCGAGGACAGCGATTGCGCCCTGGTGCTACTGGCCGCACCCCTGGATGTGGCCGGTGGTCGGCCGGCGCTGCGGGTGGACCAGTGGCCGGGGTCGGCAGATAACGCCGCCCCCGAACAGGGTGTGGGGGAAGAAAGCCGCAGCCAACCGGGGCAGGCGGCCTACCTGATCTACACCTCCGGCTCCACCGGACGGCCCAAGGGGGTGGTGGTCAGCCACCACAGCCTGAGCCATTACGCCGCGGCCGTGACCGAACGCCTGCAACTGCCGGTGGGCGCCCGCCATGGCACCCCGGCGACAGTGGCGGCGGACCTGGGGCTGACCTCGGTGGCCGGCGCCCTTCACCAGGGCGGTACCCTGGTACTGCCGGACCCGGCCTGGGCGTTCGACCCGCCGGCCCTGGCGGATTACCTCGACAGCGAGCCGGTGGATTGCCTCAAGATCGTGCCGTCCCACCTCAAGGGACTGCTGGCGGTGGAGAATCCCCGGCGGTTGCTGCCCCGGCACACCCTGGTGCTGGGGGGCGAGGGTCTGGATGCTGGTCTGGTGGTGCGGGTACGCGAACTGGCGCCGGAGCTGCGTATCGTCAACCACTATGGCCCCTCGGAGGCCACCGTGGGGGTCTGCAGCCATGCCGTCGAGACCGTCGAGACACCCGTGGCGGACACGGCCACCCCCTACCTGCCACTGGGCTCGCCGTTACCGGGCTGCCGGCTGCGGGTACTGGATGAAGACCTGAACCCGGTTCCCCGGGGCGCCAGCGGGGAACTTTACATCGAAGGACCGCAACTGGCCCTGGGCTACTGGCGCCGGCCCCACCTGACCGCAGGCGTCTTCCTGCCGGCGGCGGACGGCAGCGGCCGCGGGTATCGCACCGGCGACCGGGTGCGCATCAACCCCCGGGGTGAACTGGAATTCCTGGGACGGGTGGACGATCAGGTGAAGATCCGTGGCTACCGGGTGGAACCCGGCGAGGCCGCGCAATGGCTTAACCTGCAACCCGAGGTGTCGCTGGCGGCGGTGCTTGCCCGCGACCTGGGCCGGGGCCAGCAACTGGTGGCCTATGTACAGGCCGCCGACACCGCCCCGGACCTGGCCCGATTACAGGCACGGATGCGCGAGCAGCTGCCCGACTACCTGGTGCCTGCCCACTGGCAGTTGATGGAGCACCTGCCCTTTAACACCAATGGCAAGGTGGACCGTCAGGCACTGCCCGATCCCCAGACGGGTGAGCAGTCCGCCGAACCGGCGGAAGCCACCCGTGAACTGACCGCTACCGAAGCCCGCCTGGCCGACTTCTGGCGCCAGTTGCTGGGCGTGGAGCAGGTAACGCCGGACGACGATTTCTTCCAGTTGGGCGGTGATTCGATCCTCAGCCTGCAACTGATCGCGCTGGCGGCCCAGGCCGGGCTGCCGCTGACCCCGCGCCAGGTCATGGCGGACGGCCGCCTGCGGGCGATGGCCGGGGAAGCCGATCCGACGAACACGCCTGACGCCGGGCTTCCGCCCCGCGTCGAGCGGTCGCGGCCACAGCCACTGTCCCCGGCCCAGCGCCGCCTGTGGTTCCTGCAGCAGCTCGACCCGCAGAGCGCCGCCTACAATGTCCCACAACTGTTGGCGGTGACCGGACGGCTGGACGTGGCGGCGCTGCGGCAAAGCTGCGAGGCTCTCGTGCGCCGTCACGAGTCCCTGCGCTGTCGCTTCTTCGAGCGGGACGACCAGGTCTGGCAACAGGTGGCGGACGAGGTATCGCCGTTGTTCCAGGTCCATCCCGACCGGGGCGCTGACTGGCAGGCGGCGGCTACCCAGGCCGCGAGCCGGGCCTTCGACCTGGAACAGGGGCCGCTGCTGGCGGTGGACCTGTTTCCCGTCGGGCCGGAGGAGTACCGGCTGCTGATCAATGTGCACCACATCGCGGTGGACGGCTGGTCCATGGCGCTGCTGGTGCGGGATTTCGTGGCGGCCTACCAGGCCTCGGTGGAGAACCGCCCGCTGGACGATGCCGAGCGTACCGTGGACTTTCTCGACCTGGCGGTCCGGCAACACCAGGCGGTGGCGGACGGGCGCACCGATGCCCAACTGGCGTACTGGCGTGAGCGGCTGACGGGCGCCGACTTCGACCTGCCGTTGCCGCTGGACCACCCCAGACCTGCCCACCAGACCAGCGAGGGCCGGCGGCTGGAGCACTCCGTGCCGGATGCGGTGACCCGCGAGGTGAACGGGCTGGCCCGCGGTCTCGGGGTATCGCCGTTTACCGTCTACCTGGCCGCCTACCAGGTACTGTTGTGGCGCTACAGCGGCCAGTCAGACTTCACCGTCGGGGTACCGGTGGCCGGGCGGGACGATCCCCACAGCCAGGAGCTGGTCGGCCTGTTCGTCAACACCCTGGTCCACCGCAGCCGGCTGCGGCCGGAGCAAGCCCTGTCGGACTACGTGCAACAACTGGGACGCCAGCACCAGGAGGACCTGGCGCACCAGGAACTGCCTTTCGAACAGTTGGTGGATGCCCTGGCGGTGGAACGGGACCTGTCCCGCTCCCCCCTGTTCCAGGTCATGTTCAACTACCAGAAGGACCACCGCGGCGAGCGGCGCATCGAACTGCCTGGCCTGGCCGTGGAGCCGCTGACGCTGGAGCGGGTCAGCGCCAAGTTCGACCTGACCTTCAACCTGTTCGAACAGCAGGATTCCGGCGGCGATGACAGCACCACGCTGCTGGTGGAGTATCCGCCGGCGCTGTTTGAGGAGGCGACCGTGGCCACCCTGGTGGCGGATTACGTCGAGCTGTTGCGGAGTTTTGGTGAAGGCGCGCAACATCGCCTGGAATCCCTGCCGCTGGCGTCCACCGGGTCGCTGCCGGAAGCCGGCGAGGTCCTGCCGGCCGCGGAGCTGGAAGACTTCGTCGCCCGTTTCGACGAGCGTGCCCGGCGCCACCCGGACCGGATCGCGGTGATCAGCGGCGACCGTCAGCTGCGCTACGGCGAGCTGGCCCACACCGCCAACCGCCTGGCGCACTGGCTGCTGGCCCAGGACATTGCGCCGGAAACCCCGGTGGCCTTCTGTCTACCCCGGGATGAGCGCCTGCTGATATGCCTGCTGGGCATCCAGAAAGCGGGCCTGGCCTATGTGCCCATTGATCCGACCCATCCCGCCGAGCGCAACGGCTATATCCTGCAACAGGCCGCACCGGCCCTGTGTCTGTGTGCCGATGAGACCCGCCAGGGTGTGGCGGGCACCGCCGGCCGTACCCTGGTCTGGTCCGAGCTGGAACTGCAACTGGCACTGCAGCCGGCCGGGGTGCCGGACTGCCCACCGGCGCAGCCGCAGCAGCTGGCGTACACTCTGTACACCTCCGGTTCCACCGGCCGGCCCAAGGGGGTGCAGATCAGCCGTGGCAGCTTTGCTAACTTCCTGGTGGCCATGGAACGCATCCTGCCCCTGGAGGAAGTGACCCGTTACCTGGCCCTCACCACCATCACCTTCGACATCGCCGGGCTGGAGCTGTGCCTGCCGCTGGTGCGGGGTGGCACCGTGGTGATGGCGGACGACGACCAGCGTCACGATCCGCAAGCGTTGCTGGCGCTGATCCGCGCGCGGCAGGTCCAGTTGGTGCAGGCCACGCCGGCCACCTGGAGCCTGCTGCTGGAGGACGACGGTGGCGACCTGGCGGAGGTGGTGGCCCTGACTGGTGGCGAGGCGCTGCCGGCGGAACTGGGCAAACGCCTGGCCAGCGCGGCGCGGCAGGTGATCAACGTCTATGGCCCCACCGAGACCACCGTGTGGTCCTCCTCCAGCCCGGTGACCGGGGCGGTAGCGGACGGCGTGCTGTCCATTGGCCGGCCGCTGCTCAACAACCGCTGTCACGTGCTGGACGACCGGCTCAACCCGGTGCCGGTGGGTGTCGCCGGAGAGCTGTACATCGCTGGGGAGGGCCTGGCCCGTGGCTACGCCGACCAGCCGGCACTCACCGCTGAGCGCTTTTTGCCCGATCCCTTCGGTCCGGCCGGGGGGCGGCTTTACCGCACCGGCGACCGTGCCCGCTGGCTGGCCAGCGGCGAGCTGCAGTACCTGGGCCGTACTGACGGCCAGGTCAAGGTTCGCGGTTTCCGGGTGGAACTGGGGGAGATCGAGGCCGCCCTGCAGCAGCACCCGTCGGTGCGCCAGGCGGCAGTGGTGGTCCACCAGGCGGCACTGGCCGTCTATTGGGTGACCCGGGACGGTTGCCAGGTGGATGCCGCCGGACTGCGCGCCCATCTGGCGGAACGATTGCCGGAGTACATGGTGCCGACCTGGTACCAGCCGATGACCGAGCTGCCCCTGAACAGCAACGGCAAGGTGGACCGCAAGGCGCTGCCGCAGCCAGACGGCGGCAGCCGCCAGGACACCGCCCCCGCCGCCGCGCTGAACGGAGCCGAGCAATACCTGGCGGCCATCTGGTGCGAGGTGCTGGGCATCGATGAGGTGCGGGCGGACGACAATTTCTTCCACCTGGGCGGTCATTCCCTGAAGGCGACCCAGGTTCGCTCACGTCTGCGGGCCGAGGGCGTGGAGCTGCCGCTGAAACTGTTTTTCGAGGAGCCGGTACTGGCGGCGCAGGCGCGGGCGCTGTCCCGGGTTCAATCCGCCGCCGTACAGCGGGCCGCCATTCCCCGGGCACCGCGTGATGGCGATCTGCCGCTGTCCGATGCCCAACGCCGGGTCTGGTTCATGCAGCACCTCAACCCCCGGGATGCCAGCTTCAACATGGCGTTTGCGGTGGAGCTGCGCGGCGCCCTGGACCCGGCGGCATTGCGGCAGGCATTGCAGCGGGTCAGCGAGCGCCACGAGATACTGCGCACCACCTACCACCAGGTGGGTGACGAGCCGGTGCAGCGTATCCACCCGCAGTTGCCGCCGGACTTTGCCACCACCGACCTGCCGCCCGGGGCGGTGGATGCCGATCTGGAGCGCCTGTTGGCGGCGGCGTCCTGCCATCCCTTCGACCTGGAGCGGGAGGCGCCCCTGCGGGTGCGGCTGTACCGGCGTGGCGAGCGGGACTTCGTCTGCCAGTTCATCCAGCACCACATCGCCTCCGACGCCTGGTCCACCACGGTGCTGCTGGACGAGGTCATTGCCTGCTATGGCGAGGCGGGTGGTGGACCAGCCGGTGAAATGCCGCCCCTGACGATCCAGTATGCCGACTATGCCGCCTGGCAGGTGTCGGACGAGCGCCGGGAGCAGCATCGTCAGGGCCTGGAGTTCTGGCGCCGGACACTGGCCGGCATGCCGCCACAACTGGCGCTGCCGTTCGATTTCCCGCGGCCGGAGCGGGACGATGGCCGGGGCGACGCCGTGGACTTCCAGTGGCAGGGGGAGCAGTGGCAGGCATTGCAGGCCTTCGCAAAAGATCAGGGCGCGTCCCTGTTCATGGTGCTGTTGGCGGCTTTTGGCCTGGTGCTGCACCGGGAAACCCGCAGCGAGGACCTGGTCATCGGCACTGACGTCGCCAACCGGGATACCCCCGACACCGAGGCGCTGATCGGCTTCTTCGTCAATCTGGTGGCGCTGCGGCTGAAACCGCAACCGGACACTTCCTTTGCCGGTTACCTGCAACAGGTGCGACAGGTGTGCCTGGAGGCGTTTTCCCACCAGGACGTGCCCTTCGACCGGGTGGTGGAGACCATGGGCCAGCCCCGCCAGGGCAATGTCCATCCGCTGCTGCAGGCGCTGCTGGTGATGCAGAACACGCCCGGCCAGCAACAGCGATTGCCGGACATCGAGGTGACGCCACGGGCCACCCCCCAGCACCATTCCAAGTTCGATATGGCGCTGTTCGCCAGCGAGGAAGAGGCCGGCCTGCAATTGCGCTGGGTCTACCGCCCGAGCCTGTTCCGCCGCGCCACCATCGAGCGGCTGCGGGATGGCCTGTGCGATATCCTGGCCCAGGCCCTGGCCGCACCGGACACCTCTTTAACCGACTTTGACCTGCACGCCAGAGGTAAGGCATCCATGACTTCATCCACGCAAAAACAGCGTAAGCTGTCCAAGCTTGGCAAGCTCAAGCGTCAGCCCCCGGTCGCCGACCGCGCGCCGGTGGACTGCCGTCCCCTGAACAGCGGTCAGCCCTTTCCCCTGCTGGTGGAAAGCCGCGAGGCCGACCTGGACCCCCACGCCTGGGCCAGCGCCAACCGGGCACAGGTGGAGCAGTGGCTGGGAGAGCACGGCGGTATTCTGTTCCGGGGGTTCCAGCTGCCGACACCGGTAGACTTCGAGGGATTCTGCCAGGCGCTCCATCCCGAGCTGTATGGCCAGTACGGCGACCTGCCCAAGAAGGACGTGGGGCAGAAGATCTACCGGTCCACGCCCTATCCCAATGACCGCATGATCCTGTTCCATAACGAGAGCGCCCACCAGCACCGCTGGCCCCGGCGACAGTGGTTCTACTGCGAGGTGCCGGCGCCGGTGGGCGGCGCCACCCCGATTGTCGATTGCCGCCAGGTGTACCGGGCGCTGCCGGGCTGGCTGCGGGACAAGCTGCAGGACAGGCAGTTGCTCTATATCCGCAACTTTACTGGTCAGATCGACGTCACTTGGCAGCATTTCTTCAGGACCGAGCGGCGGGACGAGGTGGAGGCCATCTGCCGCGAGGGGGATATCCAGTTCGAATGGGGCGAGGGCGACACCCTGCACACCCGCCAGCGGGGGCCAGCGGTCATTCGTCACCCGGCCACCGGGGAACTGAGCTTTTTCAACCAGATCCAGCTCTACCACATGGCCTTCCTTGAGGAGGACGTGCGCGCGCAGTTGCTGGACGGGGGAGGCGAGGAACGCCTGCCGCGCCATGTCTGTTACGGCGACGGCGAGCCATTGGAAGATGAGGCCATCCAACTGATCAGCGCGGCCTACGAAGATCACGCGGTGCGCTTTGACTGGCAGGCGGGCGACGTGGTGATGCTGGACAACATGCTGGCGGCCCATGCCCGCGACCCGTTCGAAGGGGAACGACGGATCGCGGTGGCCATGGGGGACATCTACCGCCGTGACCAGGTGGCGGCACCCAGGGCCACCGACGAGCCATCCGCAACTCACGTCATTGAGGAGCCACAGACATGAATTCCGTTGCCACAGGTGAACCGCTGTCACCGCAACAGAAAATGCTGGCCGAGACCGCCCCGCCATTGCGGTGGGTGTGGCTGGGCCTGGGCGAGGGCTTGCAAGCCAGGGACGTGGAACAGGCCCTGGGGCGGTCTATTACACGCCACGAAGCCCTGCGTACCCGCTACCGCCAGGCCCGGGGCTGGACCGGGCTGCGCCAGGAGGTAGTAGCGCCGGAAGACCTGCGGCTGGACTGGAGGGTCGGCGGTGCCGGAGAGGGCACCGAACCCCAGCTCTGGCGAGCCCGCGCGGAGGACGCGGTGGCGCAACACCAGCCGGACCTGTTGGCCTGGCTGTACCAGGATGCCAGGGGCGGCAGCCGCCTGTTGCTGGGAGTTTCGCCCCTGGCGGTGGACGATGCCAGCCTATTGCGGCTGCGCGACGCCCTGCGTGCCGGCGATGCCGTGCCGGCGGATGAGCCCCCCATGCAGTATCGGGAATACGTTGCCTGGATTCGTGAGTTGCAGGCGGACGACGAGGACGCCGGCGAAGGCGCCCAGTTCTGGCGCAACCAGGGCCTGGAGCGCCTGCCCGGCGGGCGTCTGCCGGAAATCTACGGTGAGCCCGCCGGTATCTTCGGGCGGGCGCGGTGCTCCTGGCCTGCCGACTTGCAGCAACGGCTGGCGACCCTGGCGCAGGCCTGGGACTGCCCGCAGCCGACGCCCCTGCTGGCGGCCTGGGCAGCGCTCCTGGGCCGGCTCAGGGGCAGTCACGCCCTGCAACTGGGCTGGCAGCATGACTGCCGCGACGACTATGACGAACTCGCCCCCAGCATCGGCCTGTTCGGCCAGATCCTGCCTCTGGCCTGCCACGGCAGCGCAGGGCAATCCCTGCGAGGCCTGGCGCGGGAGCTGAAAACGGGCCTGGAGGCGTTGCCGGAGTGGCAGGAATACGCCAGCCTGGCGGAGGTGCAGCCCCTGTCGCAGCCCAGCCGCCAGGCCGGCATGCTGTGGCGGACGCAGGCGGACCGCCAGGCGTTGCAGACCGATACCCCCACCAGTCCCTGTGAACTGCTGTTGCAGGCCGTCCACACCGAGCAGGGCGACGGCCAGTTGATCCTGGATTTCGACAGCGGCCTGTACCGCCAGGCCCAGATGGAACGCCTGCTGGCACGACTGCTACGGCTGGTGGAGCAGGTACTGGAGTACCCGGAGACAGCCCTGGCGGAACTGGATCTGTTGCTGGACGACGAAGATATGGCCAGCGGGGCATTACCGCCGTCGACCGCCAGGGCTGATGCGGTGGCGGATGTGGTTGGCGGGTTCCGCGAACAGGCGGCAGCCCACCCCGGACGCGTCGCGTTGCGTGCTGGTCAGCGCGAGTACAGCTATTGCGAGCTGGACAACGAGAGTGAGCGGGTGGCCGCGGCCCTCCAGGCTGCTGGCGCCGGCCCCGAGCGGCTGGTTGCCCTCTGCCTGCCCCGGGGGCCCGAGGCCGTGGTGGCCATGCTCGCGGTGCTGAAAACCGGGTCGGCCTACCTGCCCCTGGACCCGCAGCAGCCCGCCCGGCGACTGGAGACCATACTGCGGGACGCCCGGCCAGCGGTGTTGCTGGTAGCGGATGACGACACCGACGCTGCCGCCCTCACGCAAGGGCTGGAAGGGCCCTGGCAGACCCTGAGCTGGTCGCGGGCCCGGTCATGCACCGGGGCACTGGCGCCGGTAACCCGCGAGCCTTCGCACCAGGCCTACGTACTCTATACCTCCGGCTCCACCGGGCAGCCCAAGGGCGTGCAGGTGGAAAACGCCCAGTTGAACCATTATTGTGCCCACGCCATCGCGGCCCTGGCGTTGCCCGAGGGCGGCCACTATGGCCTGGTGTCCTCACTGGTGGCGGACCTGGGCAACACGGTACTGTTTCCCGCCTGGCTCCGGGGCGGCTGCCTGCACCTGCTGGACCGGGCCACGGTCACCGACGGCCAGGCGTTTGCCGATTACCAGGCGAACTGGCCGCTGGATGTGCTGAAGATCGTGCCGTCCCACCTGGAGGCGCTGCTCACCGGGCAGTCCGTCTCGGCGCTGCTGCCCAGGCAGCGGCTGGTGCTGGGGGGTGAGCCTGTCGGCACCGCCCTGTTGCGGGAGTTGTCCGCCGCCGCGCCGGGCTGCACCGTGTACAACCATTACGGGCCCACCGAAGCCACCGTCGGGGTGCTGTGGTCGGAGGTTGACCTGGCATGCCAGGAAACTGCCCTGACCGATCCGATCGGCGACAACCGGATTTACCTGCTGGACCCGGCGGGGCGTTCCGTGCCCCGGGGCCAGGTGGGGGAACTCTGTGTCAGCGGCCCGGGCGTGACCCGGGGTTACCTGGGCAACCCGGAGGCCACCGCCCAGGCTTACACGGCCAACCCTGCGGGGGGTGGCCGCCTGTACCGCACTGGTGACCTGGCGTTGCAGCAGGCCGACGGCGCCATTCGTATCCTGGGCCGGCGGGATCATCAGGTGAAGCTCAGGGGATTCCGCTTCGAACTGGAAGAAGTGGAACGCGCCCTGCAGGCCACGGCGGGCGTGGAACAGGCTGCGGCGGTGCTGGACGGGGAGGGCGAGCAGGCCTGCTTGCTGGGCCTGGTCACCGGCGGCCAGGTTTCGCCGGGCTCTGCCCCGGAACCCGTGCCAGATCCCGCAAAAGTGCGGGAAGACCTGGCGCAACGGCTGCCGGACTACATGGTGCCGGCCCGCATCCTGGTGGTGACGGCACTGCCGTTGAACGACAACGGCAAGGTGGACCGCAAGGCCCTGCCGGAGCTGGCACGCCGTGCCGCACAACGGGTCCGGGTGGCGCCGCAGAACGAGCTGGAACGCCTGGTGCTGGCGGTCTGGCAGGACGTGCTGGGACAGGACGATATTGGCGTGACCGACAATTTCTTCGACATCGGAGGCCATTCGCTGGCGGCCATCAAGGTGGTGGCCCGCCTGCGGGACCGGCTGGAGCGGCTGCTGCCCACCACCCTGTTGTTCGAGGCCCAGACCGTCCGCGCTTTGGCCGGCCGGGTGGAGCAGGGCAATGGAAACCAGCGCTGGCTGACCTACGGCGAGGCGCAGGGCGACCTGGCGGTGGTGCTACTGCACGCGGTTTCCGGCCACCTGCTCACCCTGCGCCCGTTGATCGACGCTCTCCAGGGCAAGGTCCGGCTCCACGGGCTGGCCGCCGATGGCGCTGCGCTGGAAGACAGCTGTCCCGAGCGCCTGGGCGAGGTGCTGGACGGCTATGTAGCGGCGATACCGGAGAGCCTGCGGGACACCCCGCTGGTGCTGGTGGGCTGGAGCCTGGCGTCGCGGCTGGCGCTTTTGCTGGCCGAGCGGTTGCAGGCCAGGGGTTTCCGGGTACACAGCCTCACCCTGCTGGACTACGACCCCAACCATACCCTGCAGGGGGCCGGAGACGAGTCGGGGCAATTGCTGGCGGATCTGGACTACTATTGCCAGAGTCACCAGATCGCCCTGCCGGATGGCTCCCGCCAGGCCCTGGCCCGGGAAGTAGCCGGCTGCGACTATGCCACGGCGGTGGAACGGGCGTTGGTGTCCGCCGAGCTGCGGCAGGCGCTGGGTGATGGCATACCGGAAGACTGGATTCGCCAGCGGGTGATGGTTCGCTGGCGGTTCAAGGAACTGATGTACGGCGTGGCTCTCCCCAGGGTAGACCTGCCGCTTTGGGTGTGGACCTGCCGCGACGGGCGGTGTGATCCCCGGGCCTGGCAGGCGTATAGTACCCGCGAGGTGCGGAGCGCCACGGTTGAGGCGGACCATGTGTCCATCCTGGCCTCGTCGGACATGCACGGGCAGCTGCTGGACCAGTTGCTCTCGATACCGGTTAATACGGAAGTGGTTTCATGACATTGATGATGACATTCCTGCGCCAGGTGCGCTGGCGAATCGCGCTGGCGGTGCTGGCCAGCAGCATCAGCGCCGCGGCGGGCATCGGGCTGATCGCCTATATCAACCAGACCCTGGATACCGGCATGGCCGACACCGGCCAGTCGCTGGCCCTGTTTGCCGGCCTGGTGGTGCTGGTTTTCGTCAGCGGCGTCAGTTCCCAGGTGCTGCTGGTGCGGCTGGGGCACAGCCTGGTGTACCAGCTCCGTCTCAAGCTGGTGGCCCAGGTGCTGGGAACCTCCCTGGCGCGGCTGGAGGCCCTGGGTGGGCCGCTGGTGTACAACGTGCTGACCCGCGACGTCACCATGGTGGCGGCGGCCTTCAAGCAGCTGCCGATTTCCCTGTACAACGGGCTGTTGCTGGTGGCCGGCATGGCCTACCTGGCCTGGCTGAACCTGCCCCTGTTTCTGGTTACCCAGGTGGTCATCGCCCTCGGTGTCTGGGGGGATATCCTGCTGGGGCGGCTGGTCAAGCGCCTGATGGGCCGGGTACGGGACCTGGACGACACCCTGTTCGAGCACTTCGAGGCCACCATCGAGGGGCGCAACGAGCTGGGCCTGAGCCGGTCACGCCGGCGTTACCTGTTCCAGCGCCGGCTTGAACCCACGGCGCGGGAGTCCATGCAGGCCGCCAGCCGTGCCGATGCGCTGTGGGCCATCAACCTCAACTGGACCACGGTGCTGGTGTTCCTGTTGCTGGGCGCGGTGTTCTTTGCCGGTATGGGCTGGGGGCTGGTGAGCCGGGACGTTCTGGTGGGTTACGTACTTGCCATCATGTTCCTGCGCACCCCCATCGCCATGATCCTGGACGCGGTACCCGCCATTATTCGTGGCAATGTGGCGCTGCGGGCCATCGACCGGCTGGGCCTGGGGCCCGCCGAGGATTTCTCAGAGGCCGATGAGCGCGAACCACTGCCGCCGTTCCAGGAACTCTGCCTGGAGGGAGCAGGCTACCGCTACCCGGGTCAGGGGGACGAAGCAGGGTTCCACCTGGGACCGCTGGACCTGCATATCCGGCGGGGCGAGTTGATCTTTCTGGTGGGGGGCAACGGCAGCGGCAAGTCCACCCTGGGCAAGCTGATGACCGGCCTCTACCTGCCCACCGAAGGCCGGCTGACCCTTAACGGTGAAACCCTGGATGAGACGACTGCGGCGCGGCACCGGGGCTATTTCGCCACCATCTTCCCCGATTTCTATCTGTTCGCCGATGTGCTGGACGCCGAGGGTCGGGATGCCGGGGTGGACGAGCGGGTGCAGCACTACCTCCGGCGCCTGGCGCTGGACCACAAGGTTGAGGTGCGGGACGGTCGCCTGTCCACCACCGCCCTGTCCCAGGGGCAACGCAAGCGCCTGGCGTTGCTGCTGCTGTACATGGAGGACCGGCCGGTATTGCTGTTGGACGAGTGGGCCGCCGACCAGGACCCGACGTTCCGGGAGGTGTTCTACCGGGAGATCCTGCCGGAGCTGCAGGCGGCGGGCAAGACGGTGGTCGCCATCACCCACGATGACCGCTATTTTGCACTGGCCGACCGGGTCTACAAACTGGACAGTGGCCAGCTGGTGCCCTATAACGCCCCACCGGACTCGTCACCGCATCCGCCGGAGCTATCACCACAAGAGTTGCGCGAACGCGTAACGGAACAACCGGGAACCTGACTGGATTGCCATGCCATTGACCCGCGACAACGATCACTGCCCGGATTCCGGGCAGGCCGACATGGGCGCCATAGAGGCGCTGATGACCCGCCGTTCCTACGTGCGCAGCCTGCTGCGCCACCCGGCACCGACCACCGGGGAACTGGAAACCATCCTGCAGGCGGCAATCTCGGCGCCGGATCACGGCAACCTGAGGCCCTGGCGTTTCGTGGTGGTGCGGGGCGAGGCCATGACTGACCTTGCCAGGCTGGTGCGGGAGTTGTACGCCGGCCGGGACATGAGCGCCGACGACCTGCAGGCCTTCGTTGACGAGATCGCCGCTACGCCGATGATGCTCTTCGTCTGCGCCGAGGTGGTGGCCGGCCACCGGGTGCCGGACCAGGAGCAGCAGATGTCCGCCGCGGCCGCCTGCCAGCAGATGCTGGTGGCAATCCACGCCCTTGGCTACGGCGCGATCTGGCATTCGGTGGAGCGCCATCCGGCAGTCTGGGAGCGGCTGGGGCTGGCGGAGAAGGACAGCATCGTGGGGGTGCTCTCCGTGGGCACCCCGGACCCGCGCAAGAACCGTCCCCGCAAGCGGCGTTCGTTTACTGACTTCACCTGGGAGTGGCATGCCGGTGGCGATCTGCGGCCCTGGCGTGCCGTGGACTTGCCGTAATGCCAAACCGAAAGTAACCCCGGCCCCGGACGCTGGTTTGAGTTAGGAGGAGCGGCCAGGTAACAGGGTCAACGTGGCCAGGGTGTCTTCATCCAGAAAGCGGTAATGAGCCTGGAAGTCGGTGTACTTCGGGAGTTGGGCGTGCAACTGTTCGTTGAGTTGGAAGGAAATGATTTGCCTGTGAGTATCAATGTGGACGACGGTAACCGCATCAAAGTCAAAATAGTGGCCGACCAGTGGGTAGGCGGACTTGAAGAAGCTCTCTTTTAACGAGAAGAGCAGAGTGAAGACCGTTCTGGGATTCAGGTTGTCACAGCCCAGCAAGCGGTGTTCCTCTCTGACCAGAACCAGGTCACGGGACTGTTCCAGCGTCTCCTCGCTGACGATGTTTTCAATGTCGACTCCGATGCTCCGGGTTTTGGGATCGGTGCTGACAAGCGCGCATGCCCAGGCCCGGCTGTGACTGATCGATCCCTTGACGCCGCGGGGCCATAACGGACATCCGTGTGGCCCGATCTCCACCGGCTCTCTACCAAGGCCCAGTGCCGACAGTGCCTTGCGGGCGCAATATCGACCTGCGAGAAACTCCGCCCTGCGTTTGGCGACAGCACGATTCAACGAGGCTGGAAAAGGAATGCCCAGGGTAGGGTACAGGCTGTCCCTGTAGCCATCCCGGTTGTACTTACACCAGTACTGGTCAAATCCAGATGGCAGGGTCAGTGGATAGGCACAGGGGGTAATGAATGGTGTCATGGGGCTGTCGTATCATCAGGCCAGGTATCGAGTGGCCGTATGGGCAAAAGGCGATGGGGTACCGCGACTCAAATCCAGCATGTGGGTAACCTTGAATACGGGTGGGGAAGGCAGCTGAGTTTATAAGTGTCACTCTTTAATATCAATGATAATAGTTCTCATATGAGTCACGCTTTGGTTCAATCGCCCACCGCGGATCGTCCCGATGCGTCGGATGGTGTTCGTTCAGATTCGGAGTACTTGGATACTGGTGAACTGACGGGATACTTGGAAAAGGCGCTGTCCGCGTCCACTTGAGCAGTTACTCCAAGGCTCCCGCCGTGGGGGCTGATGGGCGGCGAGCCCTGGCCCCCTAGTCGCGGGAATGGTTAGTAGCGGGAATGGTAATCAACGCTAGCCGTTGAATGCCATATGCTCGGCATCCAGCTGCATCAGGTTCTTACTGGGGCTGAGCATGCTGGTAGCGTGGGCCTGTGCGCGGGGCAACAGGCGTTCGTAATAGAACTCCGCGGTGGCCAGTTTGGCCTTGTAGAATTCCTCGGACTCGTCACCGCCGTTGTCCAGTTTGTCGGCTGCGACTGCCGCCTGACGCGCCCAGATGTAGGCCATGGACACATAACCGCTGTACATCAGGAAATCGTGGGCGGCGGAGCTGACCACATCCCGGTCCTTGCGTGCCGCCAGCATCAGGCGAACGGTCAGCAGGTTCCATTGCGCGGTGAGCTTCAGCAGTTCCACCGCGAACGGCCGCAGGCGTTTGTCGGTCAGGTGCTTGCGGGCGAAGTTGGCGATGATCAGGGTGAACTCGCGTACCGCCCCGCCCTGGGTCATCAGCAACACCTTACGGCCCAGCAGGTCCAGTGCCTGGATGCCGGTGGTGCCTTCGTACAGCGTGGCAATCCGGGTATCGCGGGCAATCTGTTCCATACCGTGTTCACGGATGTAGCCGTGGCCGCCGAAGACCTGCATGCCAATATTCGCTGCCTCGTTACCCAGTTCGGTGAGGAAGCCCTTGAGGATCGGGGTCAGGAAGCCGAGCTTGTCGTCGTATTTGTCGGCTTTTTTCTCATCACCTTCCGCATAACCTTCCACCATGTGATCCGCCACCCGGGCCGCGTAGTACAGCATCCCGCGTCCGCCTTCGGCGATGGCTTTCTGGGTCAGCAGCATGCGGCGTACATCGGCGTGGTGAATCAGTGCATCAGCGACATGTTCAGGATCTTTCTTGCCGGACAGCGCACGCATCGAGCGACGCTCCTTGGCATAGTCCAGTGCCCACTGGTACGACAATTCCGCTGGGCCAACGCCCTGGATGGCGGTACCAATACGGGCGGAGTTCATGAAGGTGAACATACAGTTCAGGCCTTCGTTCTCGGGCCCGATCAGGAAAGCGGAGGCGTCATCAAAGTTCATCACGCAGGTCGCGGACGCCTTGATGCCCATTTTCTTTTCCAGGCTGCCACAGGTCACGCCGTTGCGCTCGCCGACACCACCGTTGCCGTCCGGCAGGAACTTGGGAACGATGAACAGGCTGATGCCCTTGGTGCCCTTGGGCGCATCCGGCAGCCGGGCCAGCACGATGTGGACAATGTTTTCGGTCAGGTCATGGTCACCGGAGGAAATGAAGATCTTGGTGCCGGTGAGCTTGTAGCTGCCATCGGCCTGGGGTTCGGCCCTGGTTTTCACCTGGCCCAGGTCGGTACCGCACTGGGGTTCGGTCAGGCACATGGTGCCACCCCAGCGGCCTTCCGTCAGCGGCGTCAGGTAGGTCTGTTTCTGGTCCTCGGAGCCATGCAGGTAAATGGTGTTCATGGCGCCCAGGGACAGGCCCGGATACATCGAGAACGGCCAGTTGGCGGTGCCCATCATTTCCTGCTTCAGCAGACCCATGGAAGCCGGCAGGCCCTGACCGCCGTACTCTTCCGGCGCGGAGAGGCCCTGCCAGCCGCCCATGGCGTACTGTTCGTAGGCTTCCTTGTAGCCTTTTGGCGTGGTGACCACACCGTCTTCCAGCTTGCAGCCCTCTTCGTCGCCGGGCTGGTACAGCGGGCTGAGGACTTCCTCGCAGAACTTGCCGCACTCGCTGAGAATCGCCTCAACAATGTCCGGGGTGGCGTTTTCACCGCTCTTCAGTGAGGCGTAATGGCCCGGGTAGTCAAACACGTCGTTGAGCAGAAATTTCATGTCGCGCAGGGGCGCCTTGTAAACCGGCATAACAATACCTCTGTCCTGTCAGGGAATCGGGTGGAGGGCAACAGGCTCTCCGATAGGAAATGTTTTACGGCATTCAAACGGGTGTTCCATTGACGAAAACCGCCTGCCCGACTGTCAGAAAGGACAATTGGCTGAAATGACGATGCCGGTGCCGGGCTTCATGAAGGGTTGATCGAAAACCTGGCTATGGGCGTATTTTCAGGAAGATAACGTGCGAATGAATTCTGTTTCGGGAGTGTAAAAGTCATGCAAATACCCAGACCTTCGGCTGAACAGGCTGGCCCGCGGGTGTCCTTGTGGTTATTGTTGTCGGTACTGGTTCTGGCCGGCTGTGCCGGACCATCGCTGGACGAATACAGCGGTCGCGAACCTCAACTGGTCCCCGAGGCCTTTTTCAATGGCGAACTTTCCGCACGGGGTGTGGTCAAGGATTGGTCGGGTGCCGTCATCCGTACCTTTGACGCGGATATTGATGCCAACTGGGATGCCGAGGGCGTTGGCACGCTGGATGAAGTATTCCGCTTTGACGATGGCGAGGTACAGACCCGGACCTGGATACTGACGCCGTCCAACGACGGCTACCATGCCGATGCCGGTGACGTGGTGGAGCCTGGCACTATGCGGTGGCGGGGTAACGCCATTCACATGAACTATGTATTACGGGTGTCCTACGGCGATGGCACCATCGACGTCCGCATGGACGACTGGATGTACCTGGTGACACCGGACACGCTCATCAACCAGACCACCATGAGTAAGTGGGGGATGGATGTAGGGGAAGTGGTGTTGGTGATCACCAAAAACGATAAAGACTGATTGAGACACTTATGCTGAAGCAATGGCTGATCGCGCTGGTTCTGGTGGCTGTAGCAGTCGGTGGGGTCTTTGCCTACCGTTATATGGATCAGGGCCCGGACGGCGGCGATCAACGGGTCCGCCCGGCAAGCGTGGTCAATATCGCCACACCGAGTCTGGAAACCGTTCGGGACCGGGTTAATGCAGTGGGCAGCCTGAAAGCGCTGGAAGCCGTTGAACTGACCACCGAGGTCAGTGGCCGCGTGGTGGAGCTGAACCTGCGCAGCGGCCAGCGGGTAGACCGGGGCGATCTGTTACTTCGCCTGGACGATCGCCAGGCGCGGGCGGACGTGCGGGTGTCCGAAGCCCAGGTGGCGGATGCGCGGCGCCAATATGACCGGGCCCGCAGCCTGCGTTCAAACAACAGCATTTCCCAGTCTCAGGTGGATGAACTGCGAACCACCCTGGACGTGGCGCAGGCCCAACTGGAAGCGGCGCGAACCCGTCTGGATAATCATCGCATCACGGCTCCGTTCAGCGGTGTCGTGGGGCTGAGTGATATCAGCCTGGGGGCTTACCTGGAATCCGGCACTGCTGTTGCGACCCTGGACTCCACTGATCGTATGGAGCTGGGTTTTGCCATTCC
This sequence comes from Marinobacter alkalisoli, assembly GCF_045449795.1. Classification (NCBI taxonomy): domain Bacteria; kingdom Pseudomonadati; phylum Pseudomonadota; class Gammaproteobacteria; order Pseudomonadales; family Marinobacteraceae; genus Marinobacter; species Marinobacter alkalisoli. Next base: position 41,445 of record NZ_JBJJLB010000025.1, on the reverse strand, counting down.
CGAACGGTTTCTGGGGCAGATCAACCTCGGTCAGGCGGTAGTGGGCGGTTCCCCTGCCTTCCCGGATGAAAACTTCGGTGGTGAACTGGTGGAGCTGGGTACCCGCATCAGCGAATTGAGCCGCACCCTGCCGGTGAGGGCGTTGATCGATAACCCTGACGGCAAACTCCGTCCCGGCCAGTTCATGTCAGCCAGCCTGACCCTGCGTGAGCGCCAGGCCCTGGTGATTCCGGAACAGGCGGTGCTGATGCGCGGCGCCGACAAGTATGTGTTCATTGCCGAAGATGGCAAGGCGCGCCGGGTGTCCGTGACCCTCGGTTCACGTCAGCCGGGATGGGTGGAAGTGTCGGACGGGCTGGCGGCGGATGATCCGGTCATCATCACCGGCCAGGACCGGCTCAGCAGCGGCGATCGCATCGAGGTGGTGGAAGACGACAAGGCGATTCCGGACAACCGCTTTGCCACATCGCTGGAGTCGTAATCCATGATCCTGTCCGATGTATCGATCAAACGCCCGGTCTTTGCCACCGTCCTGAGCCTGTTGATTCTGGTTTTCGGCCTGGCCGCCCTGCTGGGTCTGCCGGTGCGGGAGTATCCCGATATCGATCCGCCGGTGGTGTCGATATCCACTGACTATATCGGCGCGGCCGCCGAAGTGGTGGATACCCAGATTACCCAGGTTATCGAAGGCGCGATCAGTGGTATCGAGGGCATCCGTTCCATTGAGTCCAGCACCGAGCAGGGTGAATCCCGCACCAGCATTGAATTCAACACCTCCCGCAACGTCGATATTGCCGCCAATGATGTCCGTGATGCCGTCTCCCGGGTCAGTAACGAGCTCCCGGAAGAAGCCGATCCCCCTGTGGTGAGCAAGGCCGATTCCGATGCCCGCCCGATGATGTGGATAACGCTTCGCAGTGACATCTGGGACAGCGCCGAACTGAGCGATTTTGCCGACCGTGTGCTGGCGGACCGGCTTTCGGTACTGGATGGCGTGGCGGATGTGCGTATTGGCGGCGAACGCCGCTACGCCATTCGTGTCTGGCTGGACCGGGAGCGGCTGGCGGCCCGCGATATTACCGTGGCGGAAGTGGAGCGCGCGTTGCGGGCGAACAATGTGGAACTGCCGGCGGGCTCGGTGGAGTCCGCCACCCGCGACTTCACCGTGCGCGCCGAAGGCCGGTTATCCACAGTGGAAGAGTTCCGCGAACTGGTGATCCGCCGCGATGGCAATGACCTCCTGCGTCTTGGTGAAGTGGCGAACGTCCAGATGGGGGTGGAATCGGACACCAGCCGCCTGCGGGCCAATGGCCAGACCGCCATTGGCATGGGGGTGATCCGGCAGTCCAAGGCCAACACCGTGGCGGTGTCGGACCTGGTGCAGCAGGAACTGGAGAAGATCCGCGAGACCCTGCCGCCGGAAATCACCATTGCCGAAAGCTACGACGAATCCATTTTCATCCGTGCCTCCATCAAGGAAGTGATGATCACCCTGGCCATCGCGGTGTCGCTGGTGATCCTGGTAATTTTCGTGTTCCTGCGATCCTGGCGGGCAACACTGATCCCCGCCGTAACCATCCCGGTGGCAGTGATCGGCGCCTTCATCGGTCTGGGCGCCCTGGGTTTTTCCATCAACGTGCTGACATTGCTGGCGGTGATCCTCGCCATCGGTCTGGTGGTGGACGATGCCATCGTCATGCTAGAGAACATCCAGCGCCGTATTGATGACGGCGAGCCGCCGTTGCTGGCTTCCTACCGTGGCGCCAAGCAGGTGGCGTTTGCGGTTATAGCCACCACTCTCACGCTTGTCGCGGTGTTTGTTCCCATCTCGTTTATGGGCGGGAACATTGGCCGGCTGTTTGCGGAATTCGGCTTTACCCTGGCGGCCGCTGTGGTGGTGTCCAGTCTGGTGGCGCTGACCCTGGCCCCGATGCTGTGCTCGAAATGGCTGAAACACAGCCCGGAAACCGAGGAGGGTCACCGGCTCTGGAGCGCCATTGAGAAAGTGTTGAATGGCCTCACCCGGGGCTATGAGCGCATGTTGCGGTTCTCCCTGCGCCAGCCGGGTTTGCTGCTTGGCCTCGGGCTGGTGGGCATGGTGCTGATTGCGGTGGTGTTTCCCAAGCTGCCCCAGGAACTGGCGCCGATTGAAGACCGTGGCGTGATAATCATGCCGGTCAGCGCACCCCGGGGATCGACGGTGGAATACACCGATCATCACGTGAAAAAGGCCGAAGAACAGTTGCTACCCTACCTGGAGGAGGGAATTGCCGATCGTCTGCTCTCTATCGTCGGGTTCCGTAATGAGGCCGACAATGCCTTCTTGATCATGGGGCTCACCCCCTGGGAACAGCGGGATATCAAGCAACAACAGGTCACCAGCGAACTCCGGGGCCAGCTTGCCGGTATTCCCGGCATCCGCGCCGTGGCGGTGAATCCGCCGGGGCTGGGGCAGCGGGGGTTCAACCAGCCGGTGGAAATCGTGGTTGGTGGTCCGGACTATGAATCGGTCCAGGCCTGGAGTGAGGAACTGCTGGAACGGGCCAAGGAGAATCCGGACCTGCTGAATCTTGAGACCGATTTCGAGCTGACCCGGCCGGAGTTGCGGGTGAATATCGACCGCGAACGGGCGGCGGACCTGGACATCACGGTGGAGGATGTGGGGCTGACCCTGCAGACCATGCTGGCGTCCCGCCAGGTGACCACCTATGTCGATCGCGGTCGGGAATACGACGTTATTGTGCAGGCGGCGGATGCCGATCGCGCCACGCCTGAGGACCTTGGCCAGGTCTTCCTCCGCCCCCGTGAGGGCGGTGCGCTGATTCCCATGGAAGCCCTGGTGTCGGTGCGTGAAATCGGCGCCAATCCCGACCTGCGGCGCATTGATCGCTTGCCGGCGGTGGTTATCAGCGGCTCGCTCGCCGACGGTTACGATCTGGGCTCGGCCCTGACGTACCTGAATAACCTGGCTGTGGATAATCTGCCCCCGGAGGCCCGCATCAGCTACAAGGGGCTCAGCCGTGAATTTCAGGACTCCTCGGCGGCCATTTACCTGACTTTCGGGCTGGCCTTCGTCATCGTCTTCCTGGTGCTGGCGGCGCAGTTCGAAAGCTGGATACACCCGCTGATCATCATGCTGTCGGTCCCGTTGGCGGTCACCGGCGCGCTGTTTGCGCTGTATTGGGCCGGCATCAGCCTGAACATATACAGCCAGATTGGTATCGTCATGCTGCTGGGGCTGATGGCCAAGAACGGCATCCTGATCGTGGAGTTCGCCAACCAGCTCCGGGACAAGGGCTATGAAGTCCGGGATGCCATCCTTGAAGGGGCTATCCTGCGCTTCCGGCCGGTACTGATGACCACCATTTCGACGGTGTTTGGCGCCATACCGCTGGTGATCGCTACCGGTGCCGGAGCTGAAAGCCGCGCTTCCATCGGTGTGGTGATCCTGGGCGGGCTGGTATTCGCCACCACCCTGACCCTGTTCATCATCCCGGTGCTGTACAACCTGCTGGCACGCTTTGCCAAGTCCACCAACGCGGTGGCGGTGGAGTTGGAGAAGCAGGCCAGCCAGTCCGGTGGCGGCCAGGGGCTGGCAACTGCGCCACAAAAGCGGGCGGATGATTTCTGACCGGCTTTTGCCCGTTCCCTGTCTGTCAGCTGTGGATAAAGGTTTGAATAAGCTACGGACAAGCGTTGGATGAATATAATTGAATTCAATAAAAACAATAAGTTATTGTGCATTTTCGGCTGTATAATAAGTGTTCTTGCATGTGGATAACTTTCTTGAAAACTTTTCTGAGAACAGTTTTCCAAGCCACTGAAAATATAACGATTTCTGTCTCGTTGTTGTCCCACAGGGCATGCCGCGTGGCCTCTTCGGCATGGTTGCCCCGGGGCGTTGGTTTTCATTGTTGGCCGCTCTGGTTAAAATTTGCACATTCTGACTGCATTTTCCGGGGCAAGGCGTTATACTCCCCGCCCTGTTTTTATCCCCCGATTTCCGAGGTGAACTGTGGATTTTCCGAGCCGTTTCGATGTCATTGTCATTGGTGGTGGCCATGCCGGTACCGAGGCCGCGCTGGCGGCCGCACGCATGGGTTCGCAAACCCTGCTGCTGACTCACAACATTGAGACCCTGGGGCAGATGTCTTGCAATCCGGCCATTGGTGGCATTGGCAAGAGTCATCTGGTCAAGGAAATCGACGCCCTGGGCGGCGCCATGGCCGAGGCCACGGATCAGGCCGGTATCCAGTTCCGCGTGCTGAACAGCCGCAAAGGGCCTGCGGTTCGTGCGACCCGTGCCCAGGCGGATCGGGTGCTGTACAAGGCGGCCATCCGTCATACCTTGGAAAACCAGCCCAACCTGACGCTGTTTCAGCAGGCGGCGGACGACCTGATTGTGGAAAACGATCAGGTCACCGGCGTAGTCACCCAGACCGGTATCCGCTTTAATGCCCGGACGGTGGTGCTGACCACCGGTACATTCCTGGGTGGGGTTATCCACATCGGCATGCAGCAGCATTCCGGTGGTCGTGCCGGCGATGCACCGGCCAACGCCCTGGCCAAGCGCCTGCGGGAGCTGCCGTTCAACGTTGGTCGCCTGAAGACCGGCACCCCGCCACGGATCGACGCCCGCTCTGTGGATTTCTCGGTGATGCAGGAACAGTGGGGGGATGATCCCACCCCGGTCATGTCGTTCATCGGCAGCCGTGCCCAGCATCCCGAGCAGGTGTGCTGTTACGTCACCCGTACCACCGAACAGACTCACGACATCATCCGCAGCGGCTTTGACCGTTCGCCGATGTTTGCCGGCAATATCGAGGGTATTGGTCCACGTTACTGCCCGTCCATCGAGGACAAGGTCAACCGTTTTGCCGACAAGAACTCCCACCAGATCTTTGTGGAGCCGGAAGGGCTGACCACCAACGAGCTCTACCCCAACGGTATTTCCACCAGCCTGCCGTTTGATATCCAGCTGGCGGCGGTGCGTTCCATCCCGGGGTTCGAGAATGCCCATATTACCCGGCCCGGTTACGCCATCGAGTATGACTTCCTGAACCCCCAGGATTTGCGTCATACCCTGGAAACCAAGTTTATCCAGGGCCTGTATTTTGCCGGCCAGATCAATGGCACCACCGGTTATGAAGAGGCCGGCGCCCAGGGCCTGCTGGCAGGCATCAACGCCGCGCTGAAAGCCCAGGACAAGGACGAATGGTATCCGCGCCGCGATGAGGCCTATCTGGGTGTACTGGTGGACGACCTGATTACCATGGGTACCTCCGAGCCCTACCGCATGTTCACCAGCCGTGCCGAATACCGGCTGATCCTGCGGGAAGATAACGCCGACCTGCGCCTGACCGAAACCGGCCGCAAGCTGGGTCTGGTGGATGACGACCGCTGGCAGAAGTTCAACGACAAGCGTGAAGCCATTGCCACCGAGCGCAGTCGCCTGGAATCCACCCGCATTCATCCGAATACGGACGCCGGCGAACGCGCCAACGGGTTCCTTAAACAGCCGATGAGCCGCGACCAGTCGCTGGCGGAACTGCTGCGTCGTCCCGAGATTGCCTACAAGCACGTGGCCGACATCGGCGCGGCTCAGGCGGAGGACCCGGTGGTGGCCGACCAGGTGGAAATCGAGATCAAGTACGAAGGGTATATTTCCCGTCAGACCGACGAGATCGAGCGCCTGCGCCGCAACGAGAACACTGCGTTGCCGGTGGATCTGGACTACGATGCTATTGGCGGCCTGTCCAACGAGATCAAGCAGAAGCTCAAGACCGTACGGCCGGAAACCGTGGCCCAGGCCTCGCGCATCCAGGGCGTGACGCCGGCGGCGGTATCCCAGTTGCTGGTGCACCTGAAAAAGCGCGACCTGTTGCGCAAGCAGACGGCCTGATCCGCGCTTATGAGTGACGCACTCTGGCAGCGCCAGCTCGAGGACGGGCTGGCGGACATGGGGCTTGACCTCAACGCACACCAGCAGCAGCAACTGCTGGCCTTTCTGGCGTTGTTGAACAAGTGGAACCGCGCCTACAATCTCACGGCGGTGCGTGATCCCCGGGACATGGTGTCACGCCAGCTGCTGGACAGCCTCAGCATCCTGTCATTTGTGACCGCGGAGCATCTGCTGGACGTGGGCGCCGGCGGTGGCCTGCCTGGTATTCCCCTGGCCATTGCCCTGCCGGACAAGCGGTTTACCCTGCTCGACAGCAACAGCAAGAAAACCCGGTTCCTGACCCAGTGCGTGCTGGAACTGGGTCTGGAGAATGTCGAGATCATTCACGGCCGCGCCGAAAGCTGCGATCCCGACCTCCGGTTCAGCCAGGTCAGCAGCCGGGCCTTTACCGCGCTGGAGAACCTGGTGACCTGGTGCGGGGATTTATTGGCAGATGATGGTGAGTTCCTTGCCATGAAAGGCCAGTTTCCGGATGATGAAGTAGCTGCGCTTCCGGCAGGATGGCAGGTAAAATCCCGCCATCCGTTGCACGTACCCGCCTCAGACGGCGAACGGCACCTGCTGGTGATCGACCGGGCGGGGCAACCCCAGTAATCCAGTATCAAGGAGGCAAGACATGGCGCGCGTGATTGCAGTGACCAATCAGAAAGGCGGTGTGGGTAAAACCACCACCTGCGTGAACCTTGCCGCCTCCCTGGCTGCGACCAAGCGCCGGGTATTGCTGGTGGATATGGATCCCCAGGGCAACGCCACCATGGGCAGTGGTGTGGATAAAAATGCCCTGGAACTGTCGGGCTATGACATGCTGACCAAGCGCGCCACTGCCGCCGAAGTGACCTTCCTGGCCGAAGCCTCCGGTTTTGATCTGTTGCCCGCCAATGGCGACCTGACCGCCGCGGAAGTGGAACTGATGAACGAGATCGGTCGCGAACACCGCCTGCGCCTGGCCCTCAATACCGTTCGTGACAACTACGATTACATCCTGATCGACTGCCCGCCGTCCCTCAGTCTGCTGACCGTCAACGCCCTGTCCGCTGCGGACACCGTGTTGATTCCCATGCAGTGTGAGTACTACGCCCTGGAGGGGCTGGCGGCATTGATGAACACCGTCGAGCAGATTCAGGAAACAGTGAATCCCAATCTGCAGATCGAGGGTATCCTGCGTACCATGTACGATCCCCGCAACAGCCTGACCCTGGATGTGTCTGGTCAGCTCAGCGAGTATTTCGGTGACAAGGTCTACCGGGCGGTGATTCCCCGCAATGTGCGCCTGGCGGAAGCGCCCAGTTATGGCGTGCCGGCGCTGAAATATGATCGTGCCTCCAAAGGGGCTGTGGCGTACCTGGCATTGGCCGGAGAAATGGTCCGTCGCCACAAAGCGCAAAAGACATCCACGGCCGTTGCCGTGTAGACTACCTCTCCTTTGCACACTGATTTTCACCGGGAAGAATGACAGACACCATGGCGGCGAAGAAACGAGGACTGGGTGAGCGCGGGCTGGGCGCCCTGCTACAGGGTTCCAGGGTCAATCTGGATCAGGAGCTCCATGACCACGACGGTGAACTCCGCGAGGTGCCGATTGACCTGATTCAGCGTGGCCGTTTCCAGCCCCGCCGTGATATGGATCCGGCCGCCCTGCAGGAACTGGCCGATTCCATACGTCAGCAGGGTGTCATGCAGCCGGTCGTTATCCGCCCGATTGCCGAGGGCCGCTACGAGCTGATCGCTGGTGAACGTCGCTGGCGGGCCACCCAGATGGCCGAGTTGGACAGCATTCCCGCCATCATCCGTGATGTGCCGGACGAAGCCGCCATCGCCATGGCGCTGATCGAGAACATCCAGCGCGAAAACCTCAACCCCGTTGAAGAAGCGTTTGCCCTGCAGCGGCTGCAGGACGAATTCGGCCTGACCCAGGCCCAGGTGGCGGAAGCGGTGGGTAAAAGCCGCACCACCATCACCAACCTGTTGCGCCTGATCGGTCTGACCGAAGACGTCCGCCTGATGCTGGAACACGGTGATCTGGAGATGGGCCATGGCCGCGCCATGCTGACACTGCAGCCGGAACAGCAGATGCAGGTGGCGAAACAGGTGGTGGCCAAATCGCTGTCGGTTCGTCAGACTGAGGCGCTGGTTCGCCGCGTGCAGCAGGAAACGCCGGATCGCAAGAAGCCCCGGGGCGAAGTGGATCCGAACATCCGCGCGCTGCAGGACGATCTTGCCGAGCGCCTGGGTGCCCGGGTATCTATTGATCATGGCCAGAGAGGCAAGGGCAAACTGGTGATCGAATACAGCTCCCTGGACGAACTGGATGGGATTTTGGGCCACATCCGTTAAGGTTTGTGACATTTCATCCCAAAGTACCGTCTGAGCCTTAAACCACCACATGTCGTGATTGTGATGGTTAGAAAGCACAACTTGTGTGAAGTTGCTGTGATCTGGCGAGAGTTCTGGTTATTTTTCCACCAAATTTTCCCATCGGTTCTGTTGAACACCTCTCGGTTAACACATATAATTTCGCGCGCTTGGAATGACAGCAGGTGGTATGAGCAATAACCGATCACGAATCACCCGCTTACCTCTGGCCCGATGGTTGGCCATTGAGTTTACCGTTATCGTCATTCTGAGCCTGTTGTGGACTATAGAAAGTCGTTTGGCCGGGTATTCCGCTTTCGTAGGCGGTCTTATATTTGTCATACCAAACGCGTATTTTGCCCACCGGATGTACCGGTTTGAAGGCGCCCGACAGGCGCACCTGATGGTGGGAAACATGTTCCGGGCGGAAAGCATCAAGATCGCCCTTACCGCAGTGTTTTTTGCGGCCGTTTTCATCTTAATGGAGCCAGTACATGTACCGGCTCTGTTATTCACTTTTGCTGTGATGGTTGTGATGAGTGCAGTGTTGCGCTTCCTCATCCGGCCGCAACCACAGCGATGACTGGACGAGAGCAGTATGGCAGCTGATACCCCAGTAGAGTATATAAAGCACCACCTAACGAACCTCACCTACGGCAAACTCCCGGAAGGCTACGAGCGCGCGGACGGTACCCTTGTCGATGAAGCCACCTGGACGTTCGCACGAACTGCCCAGGAAGCTTCGGACATGGGCTTCATGGCGTTTCACGTAGACACCCTGGGCTGGTCCCTGTTCATGGGTATTCTCTTCCTCGGCTTGTTCCGCTTTGCGGCCAAGCGTGCAACCACCGGCGTACCAACTGGCCTGCAGAACGTGGTGGAGATGACCGTTGAATTTATCCAGGGCGTGGTGAGAGACGGTTTCCACGCCCGCAATCCGCTGATTGCGCCGCTGGCACTGACGGTCTTCGTCTGGATCCTGCTGATGAACACCCTGAAGCTGATCCCGGTCGACTACATCCCCACCATTGCCCACGCGATGGGACTGGAATACTTCAAGATCGTGCCGACCACCGATCCCAATGGTACCTTCGGTATCTCCCTCGGCGTGTTCCTGCTGATTATCTTCTACAGCCTGAAAGTGAAAGGCATCGGCGGCTTCGCCAAGGAACTGTCCATGCAGCCCTTTAACCACTGGCTGCTGATACCGTTCAACCTGTTCCTGGAAGTGCTGGTACTCATCGTTAAACCGATCAGTCTGGCATTGCGTCTGTTCGGCAACATGTACGCCGGTGAGGTCATATTTATCCTGATTGCGCTGCTGCCGCTGTGGGCCCAATGGACGCTGAACGTACCCTGGGCCATCTTCCATCTTTTGGTAATTACGCTGCAGGCCTTTATCTTTACAACGCTGACTGTGGTATATCTCAGCGCGGCGCACGAAGATCACTGATTAAAACGCTTTAAAACACAAACCCTTAACTATCTGAGAAAACTGAGGAGTCTTCAATGGAAATGGTATTTATTGCAGCAGCGATCATCATCGGTCTGGGCGCTCTGGCTACTGGCATCGGCTTCGGCCTGCTGGGTGGCAAGCTGCTCGAGTCCACTGCACGTCAGCCGGAAATGGCTAACCAGCTGCAAACCAAGACATTCATCATGGCTGGTCTGCTTGACGCGGTTCCGATGATCGGCGTTGGTATCGCGATGTACCTGATCTTCGTTGTTGCTGGTTAATCAGCCGTAAGATGCGGGCGCCGCTTCACTGAATTGAGGTCGCGCCCGATTTTCCGGACACCAGGACGCAACGAATAGCAAGAGGTATATTGCCGTGAATATAAACCTTACGTTGATAGGGCAATCGATTGCCTTCGCTATTTTCGTCTGGTTCTGCGTCAAATATGTATGGCCGCCGATTACCGCGGCCATGGAAGCGCGCCAGAAGAAAATTGCCGACGGCCTTTCTGCCGCAGATCGGGCATCCCTCGATCTGGAACTTGCGCAGGAGAAAGCCTCCAAGGAACTGCACAAGGCGAAAGAAGAAGCTGCAGCCCTGATTGACCAGGCCAACAAGCGTGCCGCCCAGATTGTCGAGGCGTCCAAAGACGATGCCCGCAAGGAAGGCGATCGGCTTATTGAGCAGGCCAGGGCGGAAATTCAACAGGAGCGTATTCAGGCTCGCGACGCACTGAGAGCAGAAGTGGCAGCACTTGCCGTTGCCGGTGCCGAGAAGATTCTGGAAACCTCTGTAGACGCCAAAGCTCACAGCGAGATGCTGGAAAAGCTGGCCGCAGAACTCTAAAAGAGGGTCATCATGGCAGAACTGACAACGTTAGCCCGACCCTACGCGAAAGCCGTTTTTGGTGCCGCGCAAGACCAGAACGCCGTTGATCTCTGGGATCAGGCTCTGGCTTTCGCCGCTCAGGTTGCGGCTGACCAAGAGGTAAAGAACATCCTGGCCAATCCCGGCCTGTCTGAGCAACGCAAGGCGGAACTCTTCGCTGACTGTTTTGAAGAGCCGCTGCCTGAAGCACTCAGAAACTTCCTGTTGATTCTTGCTGAAAGCAAGCGTCTGGTCCTGCTGCCGGAAGTTTCAGCCCTGTTCAACCTGTACCGTGCGGATCTTGAACGCACTGTAAACCTTCAGGTGAGCACGGCGTTTGAAATGACCGCGGAACAACAGCAGCAGCTAATCGACGCGCTGTCCAAAAAGCTGGAGCGCAAGGTGACCCTGGAAACCGCAGTGGATCAGTCCCTGATCGGCGGTGCAGTAGTAAACACGGGTGACCTGGTTATCGACGCTTCAGTCCGAGGCAAGCTGGCCAAGATGGCCAAGTCTCTGGGCTCCTGATTTCAGCACAAGGTTTGAGGACAAAGGCATGCAGCAACTGAATCCATCCGAGATCAGTGACATCATCAAGAAGAGAATCGAAAAGCTCGATATCTCTTCCGATGCTAAGAACGAAGGTACGATTCTCTCCGTTTCCGACGGTATCGTACTGATCCACGGTCTTGCCGACGTTATGTACGGTGAGATGATTGAATTTGCCAACGGCACTTACGGCATGGCGCTGAACCTGGAGCGCGATTCTGTTGGTGCGGTTGTACTGGGTGACTACGAAGATCTGGCTGAAGGCCAGAAAGTTCGTTGTACCGGTCGTATCCTGGAAGTTCCGGTTGGTCCGGAGCTGATGGGTCGTGTAGTCGACGGTCTGGGTAACCCGATTGACGGCAAGGGCGAGCTGGGCACTTCCCAGACCTCTCCGGTCGAGAAGGTTGCACCGGGCGTTATCGCCCGTCAATCCGTTGATGAGCCGGTACAGACCGGTCTGAAAGCGATCGATACCATGGTTCCGATCGGTCGTGGTCAGCGTGAGCTGATCATCGGTGACCGTCAGATCGGTAAGACTGCGGTTGCGATCGACGCGATCATCAACCAGAAGAACACCGGCATCAAGTGTATCTACGTTGCCGTTGGCCAGAAGCAGTCTTCCATCGCCGCGGTTGTCCGCAAGCTGGAAGAGCACGGCGCCATGGACCACACCATCGTGGTTGCTGCCGGTGCCGCTGACCCGGCCTCTATGCAGTTCCTCGCCCCGTACTCCGGTACCTCCATGGGTGAGTACTTCCGTGACCGTGGTGAAGACGCCCTGATCATTTACGATGACCTGTCCAAGCAGGCCGTCGCTTACCGTCAGATCTCCCTGCTGCTGCGTCGTCCGCCGGGCCGTGAAGCCTTCCCGGGTGACGTATTCTACCTGCACTCACGTCTGCTGGAGCGCGCATCCCGCGTGAACGCTGACTACGTAGAGCAGCTGACCAATGGTGAAGTGAAAGGCAAGACCGGTTCCCTGACCGCCCTGCCAATCATCGAGACCCAGGCCGGTGACGTATCCGCGTTCGTACCGACCAACGTGATCTCCATTACTGACGGTCAGATCTTCCTGGAAACCAACCTGTTCAACTCCGGTATCCGTCCGGCGATGAACGCCGGTATCTCCGTATCCCGGGTAGGTGGTTCAGCCCAGACCAAGATCATGAAAAAGCTCGGCGGTAACATCCGTCTGGCCCTCGCCCAGTACCGTGAACTGGCGGCGTTCGCCCAGTTCGCCTCTGACCTGGACGAAGCCACCCGGAAGCAGCTTGAGCACGGTCAGCGCGTTACCGAGCTGATGAAGCAGAACCAGTACAGCCCGATGTCCGTCGCGGAAATGGGTACCGTACTGTTCGCAGCTAACGAAGGTTTCCTGGACGATGTCGAGGTTAACAGTGTGGTTAAGTTCGAAGCGCAACTGCTGGACTGGATGCGTTCCGAACAGAAAGAACTGCTCGACAAGATCGGTGAAGACGGTAATTTCAATGACGAAATTACTGCCGGCCTGAAAGCTGCTCTGGAAAAATTCAAGACCACTCAAAGCTGGTAAGCCCGAGGCCCGCTGCGGCGGGCCCGTTGGTCTACATGAGTGTCTAACTTGAAAAGGCAGTGACTTATGGCCGTCGGAAAAGAAATACGTAACCAGATCGGAAGCATCAAGAGCACGCAGAAGATCACTTCCGCCATGGAAATGGTGGCGGCAAGTAAAATGCGTAAAGCTCAGGAACGCATGCAGGCGACTCGCCCGTATGCGCAAAAGATGCGTCAGGTAATCGGGCACATTGCCAAGGCAAACCAGGATTACCGACACCCGTTCATGCAGGATCGTGACGTCAAACGCGTGGGTTACATCGTGGTTTCCTCCGATCGGGGACTCTGTGGTGGCCTGAACGGCAACACGTTCAAGCTTCTCGTTCGTGAAATGCGTGAATGGAAAGGCAAAGGTGTTGAGACCGACCTCTGTGCCATCGGGCAGAAAGGTGCATCATTCTTCCGCAATTATGGCGGAAACGTGGTTGCCGCTCTGACCCATCTGGGCGACAACCCCAGTGCAGAACAGCTGATCGGTAACGTCAAGGTTATGCTCGACTCATTCGAATCAGGCAAGATTGACCGCCTGTACCTGGTGAGCAACGAGTTCGTGAACACCATGACGCAACAGCCGAAAGCGGAACAGCTTCTGCCGTTGCCTGAAGGCGAAGATGAAGAAGTCGGTCACCAGTGGGATTACATCTACGAGCCCGATGCACGCCCCATCCTGGATGGGCTGCTACCACGTTATATCGAATCCCAGGTGTATCAGGGAGTGGTAGAGAATCTGGCTTGCGAGCAGGCTGCTCGGATGATTGCCATGAAGAGCGCGACTGATAACGCTGGCAGCATCATTGACGAGCTTCAACTGGCTTATAACAAGGCCCGTCAGGCAGCCATTACGCAAGAGATATCGGAGATTGTGAGCGGCGCGGCTTCGGTTTGACCCGGCCCACAATCCTACTGGTTTTAATGACTATCAAGATAACGAGGAACCGAGCATGAGTAGCGGACACATCGTTCAGATCATTGGCGCGGTTATCGACGTGGAATTCCCACGTGACTCCGTGCCAGGCGTTTATGACGCACTGCTGCTTGAAGGTGGTGAGACAACTCTGGAAGTCCAGCAGCAGCTGGGTGACGGCATTGTACGTACCATCGCGATGGGCAGCACCGAAGGCCTCAAGCGTGGCCTGAAAGCAGAAAACACCGGCAAGCCGATTTCCGTGCCTGTTGGTACCAAGACTCTCGGCCGTATCATGGACGTTCTGGGTCGTCCCATCGACGAACAGGGCGAGATCGGCGAAGAAGAGCGTTGGGCGATTCACCGCAAGGCCCCGGGCTATGCCGACCAGGCGGCGTCTGCCGACCTGCTGGAAACCGGCATCAAGGTTATCGACCTGATCTGCCCGTTCGCCAAGGGTGGTAAAGTTGGCCTGTTCGGCGGCGCCGGTGTTGGTAAGACCGTTAACATGATGGAACTTATCAACAACATCGCCAAAGAGCACTCCGGTCTGTCCGTATTCGCCGGCGTAGGTGAGCGTACCCGTGAAGGTAACGACTTCTACTACGAAATGAAGGACTCCAACGTACTGGACAAGGTAGCCATGGTTTACGGGCAGATGAACGAGCCTCCCGGAAACCGTCTGCGTGTTGCCCTGACCGGCCTGACCATGGCCGAGAAGTTCCGGGACGAAGGTCGTGACGTACTGTTGTTCGTGGACAACATCTACCGTTACACCCTGGCCGGTACCGAGGTATCCGCACTGCTGGGCCGTATGCCGTCCGCGGTAGGTTACCAGCCGACGCTGGCCCAGGAAATGGGTGAGCTGCAGGAGCGTATCACCTCCACCAAGGCCGGTTCCATCACGTCCATCCAGGCGGTCTACGTACCGGCGGATGACCTGACTGACCCGTCTCCGGCAACCACCTTCTCGCACCTGGATGCGACCGTGGTACTGAGCCGTGACATCGCCTCAAAGGGTATCTACCCGGCGATCGATCCGCTCGACTCCACCTCCCGTCAGCTGGATCCGCTGGTGATCGGCGATCAGCACTACGATGTTGCCCGCGGCGTGCAGAACGTTCTGCAGCGCTACAAGGAACTGAAGGACATCATTGCGATTCTGGGTATGGACGAGCTGTCTGAAGACGACAAGCTGATCGTATCCCGCGCCCGTAAAATCGAGCGTTTCCTGTCCCAGCCGTTCCACGTTGCTGAAGTATTCACCGGTTCTCCCGGTAAGTACGTATCTCTGAAAGAGACTATCGCCAGCTTCGAGGGTATCCTCAATGGTGAATACGACGATATGCCGGAGCAGGCGTTCTACATGTGCGGCGGTATCGAAGAAGCGATTGAGAAGGCTAAGGCAATGAAGGCGAAGGAAGGTAAGTAATTCCTTTCTTCACTTTCTGACCCAAGAGGCGTAAGAAATGGCTATGACCGTACATTGTGACGTCGTTAGTGCCGAGGAGAAGATCTTCTCCGGCCTGGTGGAGATGCTGACCGCTACTGGTACCGAAGGTGAACTGGGTATCCAGTACGGCCACGCTCCGCTGCTAACGGCCCTGAAGCCCGGTGCAGTCAGGATCGTCAAGCAGGGTGGCGCCGAGGAAGTGCTGTACGTTTCCGGGGGTTACCTGGAAGTACAGCCCAACCTGGTGACCCTGATGGCCGATACCGCCGTTCGCGCGAAGGATGTGGACGAGGCAGCGGCACTGGAAGCCCAGCGCGAAGCCGAGAAGGCACTGGCAAACAAAACAGGCGAGTTCGAGTATTCCCGTGCCGCAGCAGAGTTGGCGGAAGCCGCCGCCCAGCTGCGCACCATCCAGAAACTGCGCAATCACATTCGTTAATAGCGATTGTCAGTCTGGTATCGCCTGATCTGAAGCCGCATCCCGAAGCGGATAGCCGGTTTCTTTCCGAATCGTCCGATTCGGAGGGAAATCCGCCATCTGTCAGGGATGCGGTTTTTTCGTTTATATAAACAACCCGACCATTGACCGGGGGTTCCGTTGTTATGAGTCCGCTACACGTCGTTATCTTGGCTGCCGGCCAGGGTTCGAGAATGAAATCCGCACTGCCCAAGGTCCTTCACGCCGTGGCGGGTCGCCCCATGCTCCATCATGTCATCGCGACCGCGCGTCAGCTTGAGGCCGAGCAGATTCATGCGGTGATCGGCCATGGTGCGGATCAGGTCAGGGCGGCCACCACGGAACAACCGGTGAACTGGGTGCTGCAGCAGGAACAGCTGGGAACCGGCCACGCGGTGGCCCAGGCATTACCGGACCTGCCGGATGATGCCAGGGTACTGGTGCTCTACGGTGATGTACCGTTGACCGGCGCCGGTACGCTGGAGGCACTGGTGTCGCAGATCGATAACGACACCCTGGGCCTGCTGACGGTGACTCTGGAGAATCCCCAGGGGTATGGCCGGATTATCCGCGACGACGAGGGCAAGGTGACGTCCATCGTCGAACAAAAAGACGCCAGTGACGCCCAGCAGCAGATCCGTGAAGTTAACACCGGCATCCTGGCGGTATCGGCCCGGCGCCTGAAGGACTGGCTGCCCCAGCTCTCCAACCGCAACGCCCAGGGCGAGTACTACCTGACCGATATCATCGCCATGGCGGTGGAGCACGGCATGCAGGTCACGGTTTCACAGCCTGAGGACGCCTTCGAAGTGCAGGGGGTGAATAACCGTCTGCAACTGGCGGAACTGGAACGCTGGTTTCAGCGTCGGGAAGCTGAACGCCTGATGACAGAAGGCGCCACGCTCGCCGATCCCGCCCGCGTAGACGTTCGTGGCAATCTGACGATTGGCAACGACATCCTGATCGACGTCAACGTGGTGTTTGAAGGTGATGTGGAACTGGCGGACGGCGTCTCCATTGGTCCGGGCTGCGTTATCCGCGATGCGAAAATTGCCGCTGGCGCACAGATCAACGCCCATTCGGTGATTGAAGGCGCCGAGATTGGCGCCAACGCGCAGATAGGCCCGTTTGCCCGCCTTCGCCCAGGCACCCGCCTGGCCGACGACACCAAGGTGGGCAACTTCGTTGAGACCAAGAAGGCGGTTGTCGGCGAGGGCAGCAAGATCAACCACCTCAGTTATGTGGGCGATGCCTCACTGGGTCGTAATGTGAATGTGGGTGCAGGAACCATCACCTGCAATTATGATGGTGTGAATAAACATCAGACGGTGATCGGGGATGGTGTCTTTGTGGGCTCCAATACCTCCCTGGTGGCGCCGGTAACGGTTGCCGAAGGCGCCACCATCGGCGCGGGCTCCACCATTACCCGTGATGTGTCTGATCGCGAACTGGCGGTGGCCCGTGGTCGTCAGCGCAACATTGCAGACTGGGACCGGCCGGTCAAAAAGTCCTGACCGGTCCGGTAACACAGCGAATTTTCTGACAGGTGAGTAACACATGTGTGGCATTGTAGGTGCGGTATCGGAACGTGAGGTTCAGGGCATTCTTCTGGAAGGCCTGCGCCGGCTCGAGTACCGGGGATATGACTCCGCCGGCATGGCGGTCATGGATGGTGGCAATACCGTGCAGCGTGCCCGGGAAGTGGGCAAGGTCGCTGCTTTGGCGGACGCCATTGGTACAAATGCCCTGGAAGGCACCGTTGGTATTGCCCATACCCGTTGGGCAACCCACGGTGAACCGTCCCGCCTCAATGCCCACCCCCACATGTCCGGTGACCGGCTGGCCATAGTCCATAATGGTATTATCGAGAACTATCAGGACCTGCGGGATGAGCTCAGGGCCGAGGGTTTCGAGTTCACCTCCCAGACCGATACCGAAGTGGTCGCCCACCTGATCGAAAAGCACTACCGTGAGCAGCGTAATTTGCAGCACGCGGTTAAATCTGCCATTGGTCGCCTTCGTGGCGCCTATGCCCTGGCCGTGGTCCATGCCGATGAGCCCGACCACCTGGTGGTCTGTCGTGAAGGCAGCCCGTTGGTCATTGGCGTGGGCATTGGCGAGAACTTCATTGCCTCCGACCAGCTCGCGCTGCTACCGGTCACCGACCGTTTCATGTTCCTGGAAGAGGGCGATATCGCCGACATCCGCCGTGACCGGGTCGAGATTCATGACCGCGACGGCAGCCTCGTTGAGCGCCCGGTTACCCGCTTCGAGCATGGTGCGGATTCCGCCGACAAGGGCGAATACCGCCACTTCATGCTCAAGGAAATCCATGAGCAGCCGCGGGTGATCAAGGCCACCATGGAAGGCCGTCTGACCAATACGAACGTTCTCGAGCAGGCTCTGGGTACCTCCGCAGGCAAGCTGCTTGAAAACGTGGGCCATGTCCAGATCATTGCCTGTGGCACCAGCTACCACGCCGGTATGGTGGCGCGGTACTGGATCGAGGAACTGGCCGGCGTACCCTGTTCCGTTGAGGTGGCGTCCGAGTTCCGTTACCGCAAACACGTGATTCAGCCCGACACCCTGTTCCTGTGCATATCCCAGTCCGGTGAAACCGCGGATACCCTGGCCGCCCTGCGCCAGGCCAAGCAAGCGGGATTCCGCGCCGCGCTGGCCATTTGCAACGTGCCGGGCAGTTCCCTGGTACGGGAATCCGACCTGGTGATCATGACCCAGGCGGGCCCGGAGATTGGTGTCGCCTCCACCAAGGCGTTCACCACCCAGTTGACGGCATTGCTGATCTTTACCCTGGCACTGGCGCGTCACAATGGCCTGTCTGAAGTCGCCGAAGCAGAGATCGTGGAAGCCATTCACCTGTTGCCGGGCCAGGCTGATCAGGTACTGGCGCTGGATGCCGAAATTGCGGAGATGTCCCGGGCGTTCATGGACAAGAACCACAGCCTGTTCCTCGGCCGTGGCTCACAGTTCCCGGTGGCCCTGGAGGGTGCGCTGAAGCTGAAGGAAATCTCCTATATCCACGCCGAAGCCTACCCGGCCGGTGAGCTCAAGCACGGCCCGCTGGCGTTGGTGGACAGTGAAATGCCGGTGGTTACAGTGGCGCCCAACAACGACCTGGTTGAGAAACTGAAGTCCAACCTGGAAGAAGTCCGCGCCCGCGGTGGTGAACTGTTTGTATTCGCCGACAGGGCCGCCGACGTGAAGCCCCAGGACGGTATCCATGTAATGGAACTGCCCTCGGTTCACCCGATCACCGCCCCGATCGTCTACACCATTCCGCTCCAGTTGCTGTCCTATCATGTGGCAGTACTGAAGGGCACCGATGTGGATCAACCACGGAACCTGGCGAAGAGTGTGACGGTGGAATGACAACCGTAACCGCCAAAGGATGATTGTGGGTTCATAATAAAGCTGGTAACTGATGACCGATGTGTCAGAGTCAGGCTATTTCCTCGGGATTAATAGGGAATGGCCAGCTACAAGCTCGACAAGAAAACCGAAAAATGGATCAAAGAAGGGCGCGGCAAAGGTAGCGGTGAAGATTACCGTCCTTGGCTCACGGTACGAGATCTATCCTCGAAGGGGGTAGTGGTCAACTAATCCCGGACAGTATTTGAAGGTTTTCCTCAGCCGCAACGGGCGAAATACCGCCATTGCATGCATGAGGTCGTTGCCGTTCGTAGTAGTCCATTAGATAACCACCCACATCTTTCTTGGCCTCGGGCAGGTTCCGATATCCCAAGGCCGGTATCCACTCAGATTTCAGACTCCGGAACAGTCTCTCCATCGGTGCGTTGTCCCAGCAGTTCCCTCGTCGGCTCATGCTTTGTGTCATTCGATAGCGCCAGAGCCTTGACCACCAGATCTGCATCCGGACTGGATGACATCGCCCAACCAGCAACGCGGCAAGCATACAGATCCAGCACGACAGCCAGATAACTCCACCGCTGGCCTGCTTGTAAGCGTGAGGGCCTGGCTGCTTGCAGATCAGCCCAAGCTCGCTCATTAAGCGTCGAACCTTGCAGCGGGCTTCCAACTCCTGAATCCGGCGCTGCTCCGGGGTTAAAGCCTTACCCTTCGGGGTGACACCCTCACGCTCCTCGGTCAGCTGTTTGAACTCAGGAGAAAAAGAACCTCACATCAACCCGGGGCCGTATGGGGATCAAGCGAGTTTCCGGGTCACAAAGAGCCAGACTAAGAGGGTAGAACCCCGGAGAGCTTCTAGAATGTCGAGTGCGGCGAACTTTCACACGCCTGCACACTAAAGTGCAAAAAAAGCCACTTTTAACCACTAAAAACCACTTTAACAATGACAGTGGCGGATCTGAGCACTATACTGTTTTTAATGTGTTAATTAATTGGTTTTTAATCAGTAAAGTGAGTAGGGCCGGTTATGAAATCAAAGCAGGGTCTTCTGGAAGCCTTGAATGAAGAAATCCAGCGATTGCAGGCATTGGCGAAACAAATTGAGTCTTCTGATGAACCGGATTTAAGGCCAGTATCTGAACTGGCAGACATCATGAAGTCTCGCAGGGATTCGCTTACGTTAAGCTCAGGAGAAGTGGGCGACCTCTCTGGTGTTTCGGGCACAACAGTTAGAGCTATGGAGAAAGGTGGAAACCCAACAATTAAGAGCCTTCAGGCCGTTGGGAAGGTACTTAATTTCAAGCTTTGGATTGAAGTGTGATGCGAGCACAAGTGAAGATGTATGGAGTACTGGCAGGCATACTGGAACGCAGCGGAAGCACCGTTACTTTCCAGTATGACAAACGCTACCTGCAACTCCGTCAGCCTCCGTTGAGTCTAAGCCTACCATTGCGAAAAGAACCTTTTGTATCTGAGGGACTTCCAGCCTTCTTCAGCGGACTGGTAAGTGAAGGCTGGTTGAAGCGGGTACAGGCCAGAGAACAACGCATAGACCCTGAAGACAACTTTTCGCTGCTGGTACACAACGGCGAAGATCTCCCTGGAGCCGTGACCATTGAACTGCTTGATATGCCTTAAAACTCTGCCAGAGACAGCTACATCGTCATACCATGGTTACTGCTTGGATCGAATGTTCGGAAGCCATAAGCTGAGTCTTGAGCTGGCGGAAAGCCGTAGCGACCTGGTGACCTCAATGCCGAAGAAAACACATGGTTTCTCCATCAGTGGCGTGCAGATGAAAGCGCAACTGAAAATTGAGAAGGGCGAGTTGAAGCTTGTCGACCATGGAGGGCAGTTCATCATGAAGCCCTCGCCGGAAGAATACCCGAACGTTGCCGAGAATGAGCACGCCACGCTCATCCTGATGAGAAAAGTCGGCTTCCCAGTACCTCCTTGCGGCCTGCTGAAACTAAAAGACGAGCACCTGGTCTTTGTCATCCGGCGCTATGACCGGGACTTCGAGACTGGCGAGAAAATCCATCAGGAAGATGCGATGCAGGCGTTGGGCATAACAAATTCCGATTCGTCGCAGAAATACACTGCCGCTAGCTATCAGAGGGTAGTAGAACTGGTCGTTGAGCATGCGGGTGTGGCTGTGGCAGCGGAACTGCTCGAACGCATTGCCTTCAGCTATTTAGTAGGCAACGACGACCATCATCTGAAAAATATCAGCTTCCTGTTTGATCCAGTCTTCAAAATGACACCTTGCTATGATGTGTTGGCCTCTACGCTATACGGGGCCTCAAGCATAGAGAGCCCGTTAGCGCTTCCTATGCTTGATGAGGGAGAGCCGAAGTATTACCGAACCATGGGCAACGGCTTTTACGCTGGTTCGGATTTCCTGGAGCTCGGAATCAAAGCCGGCATGCCTGAAAAAGCGGTTAAGAAACGACTTCACGCGCTGACAAATAAGGTTCGTAAAGAGGCGAGCGGGATAATTAACGCCTCATACATGCCAGAGGGCATGAAAGCGGACTACCTTGATCTCGTAATGCAAAGGCTCTCGTTTATGGACGTGATGCAGGTCGAATGACGCACAAAAATAGTATCTGTCGTGTTGTGGACCGGGGTAAGTCCATTTTGTGGTTACCCAAGTCCTCAAAAACAGGGGCTGAAGAGAAGTATAGTTACCAACTTTTTATGATCCCACAATGATAATAGCTCTCATTATTGTTGAGGCTGTCCAAAGCGCCTGATATTCTGGCCTTCGTTAAGACCCGCTAATAACGGAGGCCAGATTTCCTTGCCGGAACTTCACGGCTCTTCCCCACATCGTCCGTTTTCCGCCCATGATTTCCTGAGTTTTGGCCGGGATTACGGCATTGATTACCAGTTTCCCAACTTGTTGGGTCTGGGCGCTCGGTCGCTTAACCAGCCAGTCGCCAAAGGGCTGGTTAACGAAATCGTGCTGCCATCCGGGTTCCGGCTGACCAATTCCGATCTGGACGTGTTACAGCCTTACGAGTCGCTGTCGCTGGGGCATTCGCCGCTGTTGATCGTCGTGGTATTACAGGGGCGTATCAGTCTCGAAGCGGGGGGCTGGCAAAGTGAGTTGCATCCCGGCATGGCGCTGAGCCTTCAGCTTGGTCCGAACCACCCGCTCCATGCCGTGCAGTTGCCGGGCCAGCGCCTGAAAACCGTCACCCTGGCACTGGACTCGCGCCATCTTGCGGGCCCCAGCCCCCACAATGCGCTCCTGACCGAGCTGCTGGACACCTCGCAGCAACCGGTTTACTCCTGGCGGGTACCGTCAAGCCTGCTCAATGTGCTGAAACAACATATTGAAACCTCATTGCCTGACTTGCAGAGAAAACTTCTGCTGGAGGGCATTGCCCTGCAGCTGATGGCGCTGGGTTTGCCTGGTCATGATATCCGGGAGCCGAGGCACGCCGGGGTATCCCGACAGGATATCCGGCGCCTGGAATCGATACGTAGCCTGCTTGAATATGCGCCAGCCGAGGACTATTCCCTGGGCGATCTTGCTCACCGGGCCGCCATGAGCACCAGTAGCCTGCGTTATAAGTTCCGGCGGGTTTATGGCCAGACGGTGTTTGAGCACCTCCGGAGCTGTCGCCTGGAACTCGCCAAGCGTTGCCTGGAAGAGGGGTACACCGTACAGCAGTCGGCGCACCGGGCCGGTTACCGCCATGCCACCAACTTTGCGACAGCCTTCCGTAAACAGTTCGGTGTTTCACCCAGCGATTTAAGTTCCTCCTGAATCACCTGTTTGGCATTCCGCATACAGGTTCCGGCACTTCCCATACCTGTAGTGCAGGTTAAAGTAGAATAATTCTCATTCCCAAATTCAGATGTACGATTGAGGTTTCATCCATGTTCCAACGCTCCAGGCTGCCATTGGCGGTGGCCCTGACTATTGCCGGCCTGACATCACCCGTATCCGCCTCGGAAACCGACCAACAGAATGACACGACGGTACTGGAAGGGCTGGACGTTATTGCGACTCGCGGTGCAACCAAAACCGAAACACCCTATGTTGAAACGCCCCAGGCCATTTCCGTGATCGATCGCGAGGAATGGGAGCGCAAAGGCGCAAAGACGGTCCAGCGGGCGGCAGATTATACCCCGGGCGTGTCCACGAACCAGGTGGGCGCCTCCAATCGCTATGACTACCTGATTCTTCGCGGTTTTTCTGACGGCAGCATCAATAACACCTACCTTGATGGCCTCAAGGTTATGAGTGATGCCGGCGCCTATAGCTCGTTCGCCATTGATCCCTGGTTCCTGGAGCGCATCGAAATCGTCAAGGGACCAACGTCGGTGCTCTATGGTCAGGGCTCACCGGGTGGTCTGGTCGCCATGACCAGCAAGCGGCCCGAATTTCAGCAGGGTGGAGAAGTACGGGCCAGTGTTGGCAATAACGCCCAGCGCAGCATCGCTTTTGATGTCACCGGCCCCATGGATGAAGAAAAGCGGGTGGCCTACCGCCTGACAGGCATTATGTCCGCATCCGATACTCAGTTCGATCATGTGGAAGAGGAGCGTCGCGCCATCGCCCCGTCGCTGACCTGGGACATGACCGACGACACCAGCCTGACCCTGCTGGCCTATCTCCAGAAAGATCCCGAGGGCGGATACCACAGCGGCCTGCCGTATGAGGGCACGGTCGAATCCCGCAACGGCCAGAAAATCGATAATACCTTCTTCGAGGGTGAACCCGATTACGACCGTTTCCGCCGTGACATGTACATGCTCGGTTACGAGCTGGAGCACCAATTCAACAACGCCTGGACCGGTCGGCAGAACGTTCGCTATCTGGAATCCGACGTGGAGCTGCAACAGGTGTATGCCTTTGGCTGGGCCAACGATACCGAGCTGGCCCGCTTTTACTCGGGCGGTGACGAGGACCTGGAAGCGCTCACGGTGGATAACCAGCTGCAGGCCGAGCTGATCAGCGGGCCGGTTGACCACACCGTGCTGATTGGCGTTGACTACCAGCAGCGTGAAAATGACGTGGTCTGGCCGTCAGGCGCGTTCCCGAACATTGATGCATTCAACCCTGAATACGGTGCCGAACCGACTGCCATGTACCCGCCGGTACGTAACCTCCGGGAACAGAAACAGACCGGCGTGTATCTGCAGGATCAACTGGCCATGGGCGGCTGGCGCCTGACCCTGGGCGGTCGCCACGACTGGGTGGAAATAGACAACACCAACCGGGATTCCGGCGTTGTTGCCACACTGGATGACACCCAGTTCAGCGGTCGTGCGGGACTGCTCTACCTGTTCGATAATGGCATTGCTCCCTACGTGTCCTACTCGACGTCGTTCTCACCCAGTGCCTTCACGGATGAAAACGGTGATCTGCTAGATCCCAGCGAAGGCAAGCAGATCGAGACCGGGCTGAAGTACCAGCCTGCGGGCACGCTAGACCAGTACACCCTGTCTCTGTTCCGCATCAAACAGGAAAACCTGGCCACCAAGCTGCCCCAGGACACTTTCTATCGCGGTATAGGTGAAATCCAGTCCCAGGGTGTGGAACTGGAAGCCAAGGCCCAGATCACCAACAACCTGAACGTACAGGCGGGCTATGCCTACACCGATGTCACCTTTGAGAAATCGGAAGCCTATCGCCAGGGCAACACCGCCAGCCAGGTACCTGAGCACCAGCTGACCCTGTGGACTGGCTATCGCTTTAACGACGGTGTGCTTGATGGCGCCAATGCGGGGCTGGGTATTCGTTATGCAGCGGATATCTACGCCGACGACGCCAACACCGAAAAAGTGCCGGACTACACCCTGGTGGACCTGGCGTTGGGGTATGACCTCGGCAAGCTGGGCCTGGAAGGTGTCAGTACCCAGCTCAATGTGCACAACCTGCTGGACAAGGAATACGTGGCCTCCTGTTACAACAGCTTGGAGTTCTGCTACTTCGGCGCCGAGCGTAATGTAACGGCGTCCGTCTCCTACCGGTTCTGATCACACCGAACGGACGTCAGCGAAATCGCTGAGATGTCCAGGGCGTTCATGGATGAGCGCCCCTTCCTTCCTCACCACACGAGAATTATCGACGCAACGGGGTATCACCTGAAAAAACAGGGCTTTTATGTTTTAGGCGTAAATGCGAATATAAAAGATTATCATTTACCAAAAGGACTGGTTGATATGATGCCTCAGAAACATAACCCTCACGCCCTGTTCACGCCCCGGACCGTCGCTCTCGCTGCCCTGGCACTGATGCCAACACTGCCGGTAACTGCGCAGGCGGACCCCGGGCAGCCCGACGCTTTCGATGACCCGGTCATGCTCCAGGCGATTGAGGTCACTGGCAGAGAGGGCAGGACCGACTTTGTGGAAACCACCTTTTCTGCCACCAAGACGGAAACCCATGTCCTGGACATTCCACAGTCGGTCGGCATAACGACCAAGGAAGTCATCGAGGAACAGAACCTGGTGCAGCTCAACGACGTGGCGCCCTATGTGGCCGGGGTTAATGAGTTCTCGGTCTACGACGATATAACCATTCGGGGGTTTCGTAACCAGGACGACCGGCGGGTTAACGGTCTTCGGGTCTACAATAATTTCTGGTCTCAGCCCTACATTGCCAATGTCGAGCGGGTGGAGGTGATCAAGGGGCCGTCGGCCGTGCTCTACGGCCAGGCCAGCCCTGGCGGTGTGATCAACATTGTCACCAAGAAGCCGCTGGCAGAGAGCCGTCATGAACTGCGGGCAGACCTGGGAACGTTCGGATCGGGTGACAACCAAGGCCTTGTTGCCTTCGACACGACAGGCCCCGTTAACGAAAGTGGCTCCTTCCTGTACCGCTTCAATACGTCGACATGGGACAACGATTCATTCAGAACGGCTGTCTTTGACAAGGGTTACAGCGTCTCGCCCTCGCTGTCATGGGTTCCCAGCGAAGACACCCGGGTAAACCTGGAACTGAGTTACACCAACCGCGAGACAGTGCTGGACCGCGGCCAGCCGAATCTCGCCGACTCTGACTCCCTGGGCGCGGTGCCGATTGACGTGTCGGTGACCCAGCCCGGGGACGGGCTCGACTTCCGGGACTATACGGCTGCGGTGTCACTGGACCAGGCGCTGTCGGACAATTGGCGCCTGGCGGCGGCGTTCCAATACCATCATTATGATGAGGATCTCAGCGAGCACCGCACGGGCAACAGTTTGCCGTCCGGCAGCGAATACAACGTCAAGTACGGTGATCGTGACACCGAAGCAGAGACCCTCAGCGGTACTGTCTATGCCACTGGCAGGTTCAACACGGGCAACGTATCCCACAGGCTCGTGGTTGGCGCCGACGCGCTGAGTCAGGAGGATGAGTCCCGGCACCGGAGTGCCAGCGACGTATTCGTTTTCGACGTTCTCAATCCCAGGAATATCCGCCGGCCGGTGGACAGCTACACCCTGACCGAGTCTTCGGGAAGTCCCTGGGGGGCAGACAACTGGCGTACCGGCATTTTCCTGCAGGATCAGATTACCCTGGGCGACTGGGACTTGCTGGCCGGCCTTCGCTATTCCAGTTTCAGCACCGAGCCCGTGGGTGGTGACAGGAATTCAGACAGTGATCTGGCCCCCCGGCTCGGGGTGGTATACCGCCATACTGAAAGTCTGAGCTTCTACGGCACCTACGCTGAGGGCTTCGAGCCTAATTTCGGCTATACCAAACAGGAGGGCGGTCCTTTCGATCCGACCACCAGCCGCTTGTACGAGATTGGCGCCAAGCAGCTGGCATTCGGTGGTGATCTGCTGTTCACCGCAGCGCTGTATCACATCATCAACGACGACATCGTGACCCCGGCTGACATAACCGGCAATATCGAACTGATGCGCCAGCGCGGCCAGGAGCAGGCCAGTGGCCTGGAGCTGGAAGTGGTAGGCAACGTCAGCGAGCGCCTGTCTGTCATTGCCAACTATGCCTATAACGACGCTGAAATCACCGAAGACGAGGTCTCCGAAAATGTCGGCAAGACCAAGGAAGGGGCGCCACGTCACGCAGCCACCCTGTGGGGCAAGTACCGGTTGGGTAGCGGCTTTGCCGTTGGCGCCGGCGCGGAGTACGTTGGTGAACGGAAAACATTCGAGGACGGCTTTACTCTGCCCGACTACACGCTTTTTAACGCTGGCGCCTTCTACCGGGCGGGCGATCTGGACGTTTCCCTGCTGGGCAAAAACCTGACAGACGAAGAGCACTGGACGGGTGGGTACTACCCTGGCCGCGTATACCCCGGCAATCCGCTGAAGGTTACCCTTTCCGCCCGCTACACTTTCTGACGTCATTTCATCGTTTCCGCGGTAATGCCAGGCAGCGGCGGGTGGCGAAGCCAAACGGTTGTGACCGGGGTCAGTGTCACGAAAAGGAGTTATTTGCTATGGTGCGAGGCAGACTGGTGTAAACAGTAGACCAGACATGTCAGCGGGAGAGACCGAATCGCACAACCGATGCGCCCGGCGCCGAAGGAGCAACTGCCCCGGAAACTCTCAGGCAAAAGGACCGCTGACATGATGACTTTCCGAAGAGCTGTCGACGACCGCGTCAGTCGGCACACCGAAGGAGCAAGCCGCCGGTTTCGCTGAAACGGCGTGTGAATCTCTCAGGTTCCGAGACGGAAGGGGTGCTTGCTACCCTCTGGGTAGGAAGGAATCCCTTGACGCCTCGTGGAAAATGCCCTGGAGAGCTCCATGAAGAATGCCATGAAGAGAATTGCGGTTATTGGCGGTGGTATCACCGGTATTACCACGGCTTACACGCTGGCCAAGCGCGGCCTGGATGTGACCGTTTACGAAAAGCACCGTTACGCGGCGATGGAAACCTCCTTTGCCAACGGTGGCCAGCTGTCAGCCTCCAATGCGGAGGTCTGGAATAACTGGCAGACGGTGATCAAGGGCATCAAGTGGATGTCCCGCCGGGATGCGCCGCTGCTGGTTAATCCCAAACCGTCCTGGCACAAGCTGAGCTGGTTTGCCGAGTTCATCGCGGCGATTCCCCAGTACGAAAAGAACACCACCGAAACCGCCCGTCTGGCGATCGCCGCCCGTGAGCATCTGTTTAACTGGGCTCAGGAAGAAGGCATCGATTTCGACCTGAAGAAACAGGGCATCCTGCACATCTATCGGGACAAGGCCGGCTTCGACCACGCGGCGAATGTCTCGAAACTGCTGGCCGCCGGTGGTCTGGAGCGTCGGGCGGTGACGCCGGACGAAATGCGTGCGATTGAGCCGACGCTGGCGGGAAGCTACTACGGCGGTTTCTATACCGAAAGCGACTCCACCGGTGATATCCACAAGTTCACCAACGGCCTGGCCGAAGCGATCCTGCGCCTTGGGGTCAGGACCTGCTACGAACACACCGTTACCGAGCTCAGCGCTGACCAGAACCACGCCTGGGTGACGGCCTACGATGGCGAACAGCAACACCGTGACACCTTTGATGGCGTGGTGATTTGTGCCGGCGTTGGCAGCCGGGCGCTGGCGGCAAAGCTGGGCGACCGGGTCAACATCTATCCGGTCAAAGGCTACTCCATCACCGTTGAGCTCGACGACGAGGACTCCCGGAAATCAGCGCCGACCGTCAGCCTGCTGGACGATGCCACCAAGATCGTCACCAGCCGGCTCGGCGACGGCCGCTTTCGTGTTGCGGGTACCGCAGAATTCAGTGGCTACAATCGCGATATCCGCGATGACCGGATTCAGCCGCTTACCCGCTGGGTGGAGCAGTGTTTCCCGGGGGTCTGTACCCGACGTGTGGTGCCGTGGGCGGGGCTGCGTCCCATGCTGCCCAACATGATGCCGCGAGTCGGGGCGGGGCGCCTTCCCACGGTGTTCTACAACACCGGCCATGGCCATCTGGGCTGGACCTTGTCGGCGATTACCGCCGAGATGCTGGCGGATTCCGTTGAGGCGGCGTCTTCAGCCTGATCCTGACCGAGGAGCGGCATGGGGTAAGCGACAATGGTGGCTCATTTTCTTACCCTCTGTTCATTTTTCTGGTACCATTCGCGCCCCTAAAACACGCGCACCCGGAAACCTGTTCCATGCCCGCCCCCGACAAACGCTTTCTGATGATCACTCCGCCCTAGCATTCGGCTGACCTGTGCTGCTGGTTAACTACGACCAATGGTGGGGATTTTTACCACCTGTGGCTGACTGACCGGTACACAAATATCAAGGAAGATGCGACTTGCCTGTCGCATTATTGTTATCGCCCGATCACTCAGAAGATTTTGTAATGCCCAACTCGGTCATCTCAGGTTTTACCCACAACTTTCTCGGCAAGGCGCCTGTCTGGTACAAGCAGGTCATTCTGCTGTTCCTGATCATCAACCCCATCGTGTTGTATGTGTTTGGTCCCGGCGTCACAGGCTGGCTGCTGATCGGTGAGTTCATCTTTACCCTGGCCATGGCGCTGAAGTGTTACCCGCTGCTGCCCGGTGGCCTGCTGGCGGTGGAAGCTCTGCTGATCGGCCTTACCACGCCTGATGCAGTGTATATGGAAGTACTCACTAACTTCCCCGTCATCCTGCTGCTGATGTTCATGGTGGCCGGCATCTACTTCATGAAGGAGTTGTTGCTGGTGACCTTCACCCAGATCCTAGTGGGTGTTCGTTCCAAGTCGGCGCTGTCGCTGCTGTTCTGTGCCGCCGCCGCGCTGCTGTCGGCCTTCCTGGATGCGCTGACCGTGACGGCGGTGATTATCAGCGTGGCGGTGGGTTTTTTCTCGGTGTACCACAAGGTGGCGTCGGGCAAGGGTTACCAGCACAAGGATCACAACGCCAACAGCGATGACGACGTCATCGAACTGCACCGGGAAGACCTGGAGAATTTCCGGGCGTTCCTGCGTAGCCTGTTGATGCACGGTGCCATCGGTACCGCGCTGGGTGGCGTGGCCACCATGGTGGGTGAGCCCCAGAACCTGCTGATCGCCAAGGTGGTGGGCTGGGATTTTGCCAGCTTTTTCCTGCACATGGCGCCGGTCAGTATCCCGGTGCTGTTTGCTGGCCTGACCACCTGTTGGCTGCTGGAGAAGCTGCGCTGGTTCGGTTACGGCGGTCGCCTGCCGAAGCCGGTGCGCCGTGTACTGGAAGAGTTTGCCGATAACGAGCGCAACAAGCGCACCAAGGCCGATCAGGCCGCCCTGTGGATTCAGGCTTTCGCGGCGCTGGTTCTGGTGGTGGGGCTGGCGTTCCATCTGGCGGAAGTGGGGCTGATCGGCCTGCTGGTGATTATCCTGATCACCTCGTTCACCGGCATTACCGATGAACACCAGATCGGCAAGGCATTCCAGGAGTCCCTGCCGTTCACCTCGCTGCTGGTGGTGTTCTTTGCCATCGTCGCGGTGATCCACGAACAGCACCTGTTCAAACCCATTATCGAGTATGTCCTGTCACTGCCGATAGAGCAGCAGCCGGGCATGTTCTTTATCGCCAACGGCCTGCTCTCATTGATCAGTGACAACGTCTTCGTTGCCACCGTGTACATCAGCGAGATCAAGCAGGCACTGGATGCGGGTAGCATCAGCTACGACCACTTCCAGACCCTGGCCATTGCCATCAACACCGGTACCAACCTGCCGAGTGTGGCAACCCCCAACGGACAGGCCGCGTTCCTGTTCCTGCTGACTTCCGCCATTGCTCCCCTGGTCCGGCTTTCCTACGGCCGCATGGTGATCATGGCCTTCCCTTATACCATCGTTATGGGCGCCGTCGGCCTGTACATGGTCATTAATCACATCTGAACATTGCGGCTTTACACTCCCCGTCGGGCTTTTGGCCGGGCGGGGATGCTGTCGTTCTGCAGTCTTGAATTAACCGGAAACGTTTATGATCAAATCGTTAAAAGACAATTGGCTCTCTAACGTTCGCGGTGACCTGCTGGCAGGCATCGTGGTGGCGCTGGCGCTGATTCCCGAGGCCATCGCCTTCTCCATCATTGCGGAGGTGGACCCCAAGGTCGGGCTATACGCCTCCTTCTGTATTGCGGTCATCATCGCCTTCGTGGGCGGCCGCCCGGGCATGATCTCCGCCGCTACCGGCGCCATGGCGCTGCTGATGGTCACCCTGGTGAAAGAACACGGCCTGGAATACCTGTTGGCCGCCACCCTGCTGACCGGTGTGTTTCAGATCGGCGCTGGTTACCTCAAACTGGGTGGACTGATGCGGTTTGTGTCCCGCTCGGTGGTGACCGGTTTCGTCAACGCTCTGGCGATCCTGATCTTCATGGCCCAGTTGCCGGAGCTGACCAACGTGACCTGGCACGTGTACGCCATGACCGCCGCTGGCCTGGGCATTATCTACCTGTTCCCGTTGATTCCGAAGGTTGGCAGAATCCTGCCGTCTCCGCTGATCTGTATTGTCGGCCTGACCGCCGTAGCGATGTACCTTGACCTGGATATCCGCACCGTCGGCGATATGGGCGAGCTGCCGGACACCCTGCCGATCTTCCTGTGGCCGGATGTGCCACTGAACCTGGAAACCCTGATGATTATTCTGCCATATTCCGTGGCGCTGGCCGTGGTCGGTCTGCTGGAATCAATGATGACCGCCACCATCGTGGACGATCTCACCGATACCAGCAGCGATCGCAACCGCGAGTGCAAGGGCCAGGGCATCGCCAACATCGGTTCCGGCCTGCTCGGCGGTATGGCGGGCTGCGCGATGATTGGTCAGTCCATCATCAACATCAAGTCCGGTGGCCGTACCCGCCTGTCCACGCTGACCGCCGGTGTTTTCCTGCTGGTAATGGTGCTGGTGCTTGACGTCTGGCTGGTCCAGATCCCCATGGCCGCGCTGGTGGCCGTGATGATCATGGTCTCCATCGGTACCTTCTCCTGGGATTCCATCCGCAACCTCAAAGAGCACCCGCTGTCCACCAACATCGTGATGGTGGTGACGGTGATTGTCGTGGTCGCCACCCACAACCTGGCGTTCGGTGTGCTGGCTGGTGTCTTGCTTGCGGCGCTGTTCTTCGCCAACAAGATTGGCCACTTCATGATTGTCAGTTCCGATCTGGACGAAGCCAGTGAAACCCGCACCTACCGTGTCGTTGGCCAGGTGTTCTTCAGCTCCTCCGAGAAATTCACCGCCTCATTCGACTTCAAGGAAGCGGTGGATAAGGTGGTGATCGACCTCAGCCGTGCCCACTTCTGGGATATTACCGCTGTAGGCGCCCTCGACAAGGTGGTGATCAAGTTCCGGCGTGAAGGTGCGGATGTTGAGATTATCGGCCTTAACGAAGCCAGCGCCACCATCGTTGATCGTTTCGGCGTGCACGACAAACCGGATGCGGTTGACCAGCTGATGGGGCACTGATATGACTACTGATCATACTCAAGGCCGCGCTGATGCAAATCCGCATAATGACAATAAAGAGTCGAACCAAGGTAGCGAGGTAACGATGACCCGGATCGTAGGTTGTATTGATGGTTCCAGGGCGGCACTGGCCGTGTGTGATTATGCGGCGTGGGCCAGCCAGCGTATGGAAACACCGCTGACGCTGTTTCACGTGTTGGATGAGGAGCGCTACCCGGCAGAGACTGACCTGGCGGGCAGCATTGGCCTGGGTAGCCGGGAACACCTGATGGAGGAACTGGCGGAACTGGACGAGAAGCGCAGTAAGCTGGCCCTAGAGCAGGGCCATCACATGCTTAACGCCGCCGAAGAGCGGGTGAAGTCCCGTGGCGTTGAGGATGTGATCAAGCGCCAGCGCCACGGTGACCTGACGGACTCCCTGCTGGCGATTGAAAACGAGACCCGCCTGCTGGTGATGGGCCTGCACGGCGAAACCAGTACCGAACGTGATGTACACATCGGCAGCCAGCTGGAAACCGTGATCCGCAGCGTACACCGTCCGATTATGCTGGTGCCCGATAATTTCTCCGAGCCGCGCAGCGCGATGCTGGCGTTCGACGGTTCCGCCACTGCGTTCAAGGGTATCGAACTGCTGGCCAACAGCCCGGTGTTCAGGGGCTTTCCCCTGCACCTGGTGATGATCGGCCCGGATACCAACGATCGCTGGGAACAGCTCAAGAAAGCCGAGCGTATGCTGGCGGACCTGGGGTGTGAAGTGCATCTGGCCATTCGTGCCGGCGATGTGGAGAAAACCCTGCACGCCTATCAGGAGGAGCACGATATCGACCTGCTGGTGATGGGCGCCTATGGCCATTCCCGCATTCGTCAGTTCCTGGTGGGCAGTACCACCACCAACATGCTCAAGACCGCCGAGAAGCCCCTGGTTATCCTGCGCTAGGGGTGGGTGAGAGCGACGTGCATAATCGCTGCGCTCTGTTAGTCTTTAATGAGACCGCAACAAAACGATGAAGGCTATGGGCAGACGGTGTTTTCGGTTTTACAGGGCGTGGGCACTGGCTACCATGCTGGCCGCTGCGGGGCTGATGGTAGCGGGGCCTGCCCAGGCCGATGGCGACCGCCCGGTGCTGAGAATTGCCTACGCTGAATTCCCGCCCATTGAATACCGTAATGCCGATGGCGAAGCGGATGGCCTGTTCATTGATCTGACCCGCAAAGTGGCGGAGGAAGCCGGTTACACGCCGGATTTTATCTATCTGCCGGTGAGCCGGATCTATCTTTACATGCAAAACGGAAACATCGATGTCTGGCCCGGCATGACCGGTATTCCGTCCCTCAAGGATGCGGTGCTGGAAACCTGGGTCAGTCCGATCCCGGTGCAACTCAGCGCCTGGTACGTGGAGGGCACGCCACCGCTGACCCACCTGGACGACCTTAACGGCAAGACACTGATTGTGATTGGCGGCTACACCTATGGCGGCCTGCTGGGCAGGCTGGAAGCCTTCGATAACATAGAGATAACCGAAGCGCCCAACCACCGCTCAGGTATCGATATGTTAAAGCGTAACCGCGGCGACTATCTGCTCGACTACCGGCAGCCCGTGCGGGAAATTCTCACGCATCCTTCGGATCGGATGCTCAGGGATTCCGAAGTCAGAACCCGCAACGGCGCCTGGATCTTCTCCCTGGCCAACCCGAGGGCTGCCATCCTGCGTGAGGAATTCGACGATGCCTACCTGCGGCTGGTGGAGCGGGGTGAAGTTCCACCGGCGCGAGAGCTGAACAAGGGCTTTTTCATACCCGGTTACCCGGAAGATCTGCTGCAGTAACTCACTGACTTAATTTCAGGTCGCCATACCAGGCGGTAGCCGATTCCCCGGTGTTGTCGGAATCCGACATGATGGCCACGCCCCTCAGACGCGGGGGCTCGTCACCGAACGCTGCCCGGTAATCCGCCACGATATCCCGCTCCACGGTTACCCATTCGCCGGCCTTCTCCTCACCGGAAGTGACCGCAATCATCATGGTTTCCTCGGCGTAAGGGTTGGCTACGGTTTCCCCCTTTGCAAGCTGGTTGGCCCAGATGTAGTTGATGGCGTTGCCCGGGAGCTCTTCGCCAAACAGGGCTTCCACGGTCTTGCGTTTGGCACGCTCGAACCAGCCGGCCTTGTCCGGTTCGAACTCGAACGCCACATAGATGCGGGCAGGGTAGTCGTCCCCGGACTTCTTGCGGGCATCCCCTTTTTCAAAGGTGTTGGATACCTTCCACCGCCAACGCAGAACCAGCGAATCCCCGGGGTCGACATCCAGGCGGGCAATCAGGCCTGAGGCACTGTTACGGGTTTGGGCCTCGATCACCTGGGTGCCGTCTTCCTCAATCAGTCGGTAGGTGGTGTAGCGATCGATTTTCGGGAATTCCAGTGGCTCCCAGCCATCGTCCAGCTGATCCATTTGCGAGAACGGCTTGATGGTGGTGCCCGCAACCACGACCCCGCTGGCGACCAGTAGTGCCGTGCCCAGAAACAGCGACTTCAGTGAATCCGGTTTTTTCATAGTAGCGTCCATTGATGAATCCGATGACTGTGTGGTTGACCGCGACCGTCATAAAAAGTGCCTTGTTGCCGTGGCATTTCGTGTATATAGTGTCCCTATCCTTGGTCATATACCAGATATAGTGTTTATTTTCTAAACACTTCGACGGTATCGGGAATCCGGTGAGACTCCGGAACTGACGCGCAGCGGTATTGGGGAACAAGCGTGGCACCATGACACTGGCAAGGAGCCCCTGGTTACCTCCTGAATCGCCTCTGCGTGCTCTGAAAGCTGCAGATGTAAGGCGCGGCTCGCCGCCAATGGCCCAAGCCCTTGGCAAGAGTCGCAACACAGCATGTGCAGCTTTCAGAGCGCGCCCTTTGGGGCTTTCAGAGCGATTCACAATCGGCGTTGCGACTTTTTGAAAGGCCCCGGCCTTACTGCAAAGTCGCGCCTTGACTGTGAATCGCTCTGAAAGCCAGAGGCGACTCAGGAGGTAACCAGGGGCTCCAAGCCGGGAAGTCGCCACGCAAGGCCGAACCACACGGTTCACGCCCCTGAGTCCGAAGACCTGCCAGGGAAAACAACTGCACCTTCGCGTTCAAGGTGAGCAGGACCGGATCAGGTACATACCCGTGGCCCCGTAGGTCGGATTAGCACAGCGTAATCCGACATCATTGGCTGCCGCCTCCCCGATTCTCTGCCTACGCGAAGGACATGGAAACCAACGCGTATTCAGGAGAACCGACATGTCCACCGCCACTGCGGCCCACCCCCCGGCCGATGCTTCCCAACCAGACGATACCGCTTCCCTTCAGGTAATTAAACGCAACGGCACCCTCGTTGGATTCAATCCAGCGAAAATCAGCGTGGCCGTCACCAAGGCATTCCTGGCGGTGGAAGGCGATAAAGCCGCCGGCTCCGCCCACATCCATGATGCCGTCCAGCGGGTCACCGAGCAGGTCATACACGCCATCAGCCGGCGCCTGAAAGCCGGTGGCAAAGTGCATATCGAAGACATCCAGGACCAGGTGGAACTGGCGTTGATGCGGGCCGAAGAGCAAAAGGTTGCCCGCGCCTACGTGCTGTACCGGGAAGAACACGCCCGCGAACGGGCTCTTCATTCACCGATGGAAGCCCACCCGCACCTGACCGTCAAACAGGCCAATGGCGACACCGTGCCGCTGGACCTGGGCCTGATGAAGCTTCAGGTAGAGCAGGCCGCCGCCGGGCTGGAAGGCATTGATGGCGAATCCCTGGTGGAAGACGCCCTGCGCAATCTCTATGACGGCATCGGCGAGGAAGACGTGCTGTCGGCACTGGTGATGACCGCCCGTGGTCGCATCGAACAGGAGCCGGACTACAGCGCGGTCACCGCCCGCCTCCTGCTGGAACAACTACGCATGGAAACCGCCACGGCACTGGACCTGCCCCGCAGCCTGCCGCTGGCGGAGATATATCCCCAGGCCCTGAGCGCCTTTATCGAAGCCGGCATTCAGTACGAATTGCTGGACGAGGCCCTGGCCACTTTCGATCTGGAGCGCCTGGGCGCCGCTATCAAGCCGGAACAGGATCTGCAATTCGGCTTCCTCGGCCTGCAGACCCTGTACGACCGCTACTTCCTGCACTGGAACGGCGCCCGCCTGGAGCTGCCCCAGGTGTTCTTCATGCGCGTGGCCATGGGCCTGGCGCTGCGGGAAGACAACCCCAACGAACGCGCCATCGAGTTCTACAACCTGCTGTCGTCCTTCGACTACATGGCGTCCACACCGACGCTGTTCAACAGCGGTACCCGCCATTCCCAGCTGTCCTCCTGCTACCTCACCACCGTGGGTGACGACCTGGAAGGCATCTACGGCGCCATCCGCGACAACGCCATGCTGTCCAAATGGGCCGGCGGCCTGGGCAACGACTGGACGCCGGTGCGCGCGCTGGGCTCCCACATCAAGGGCACCAACGGCCAGAGCCAGGGCGTGGTGCCATTCCTGAAAGTGGTGAATGACACCGCCGTGGCGGTGAACCAGGGCGGCAAGCGCAAGGGCGCGGTGTGCGCCTACCTGGAAAGCTGGCACCTGGACATCGAGGAATTCCTGGAACTGCGCAAGAACACCGGCGATGAACGCCGCCGCACCCACGACATGAACACCGCCAACTGGGTGCCGGACTTGCTGATCGAACGCATGCGCGAAGACCGCGACTGGACGCTGTTCTCCCCCAGCGACGTGCCGGACCTGCACGACCTGTATGGCAACGCCTTCCGTGAACGCTACGAGCATTACGAGGCGCTGGCGGAGCAGGGCAAGATCAAACTGTCCAAGAAAATCCCTGCCAAACAGCTCTGGCGCAAGATGCTCACCGTGCTGTTCGAGACCGGCCACCCGTGGATCACTTTCAAGGACCCGTGCAACCTGCGTTCTCCGCAACAGCACCAGGGCGTGGTGCACAGCTCCAATCTGTGCACTGAAATCACCCTCAACACCAGCGCCGACGAAATCGCCGTGTGCAACCTGGGCTCGGTGAACCTGGCGGCCCATATCCGCGATGGTGAGCTGGACGTACAACGTTTGGAGCGTACCGTAGCCACCGCCGTGCGCATGCTCGATAACGTCATCGACATCAACTACTACGCTGTACCCCAGGCCAGAAACTCCAACCTGAAGCATCGCCCGGTCGGCCTTGGCCTGATGGGCTTTCAGGACGCGCTGTATCAACTCGGTCTGCCGTACACCAGCCCGGAGGCGGTAGAATTTGCCGATGTCGCCATGGAACAGCTCAGCTACTTCGCCATCCGCGCCTCGGCCACCCTGGCCGGCGAACGGGGCGCCTATGAAACCTACGAAGGCTCCCTGTGGCACCAGGGCACCCTGCCCATCGACTCCATCAGCCTGCTGAAGGAAGCCCGGCGCGAAGGCGACCTGTCCGTGAACACCAACGTCCGGCTGGACTGGACCCCGGTGCGGGAGCTGATCGCGAAGAACGGCATGCGCAACAGCAACGTCATGGCGATTGCCCCCACAGCGACCATTTCCAACATCGTGGGTGTGTCCCAGTCCATCGAACCGGCGTACCAGAACCTGTTCGTGAAATCGAACCTCTCCGGCGAGTTCACCGTGGTCAACCCGTCATTGGTGCGGGACCTCAAGGCCGAAGGCCTGTGGGACAACGTGATGGTCAACGACCTGAAATACTTCGACGGCAGCGTGCAACAGATTGACCGCATTCCGAATGAACTCAAGGCCCGCTACGCCACCGCGTTCGAGATCGACCCCCGATGGCTGGTGGAAGCCGCCTCGCGCCGCCAGAAATGGCTCGACCAGGCCCAGAGCCTGAATCTCTACATGGCCGAACCCAGCGGCAAGAAGCTGGACGCCCTGTACCAACTGGCCTGGGAACGCGGCCTGAAAACCACCTACTACCTGCGCTCGCTGGGCGCTACCGGCGCCGAGAAATCCGCCCCGGTCGCCGCGCCGCAACCCCAGGTATGCAGCATCGACGAGCCCGACTGCGAAGCCTGCCAATAAACCGTAGGTCGGATTAGCAAAGCGTAATCCGACTTCCCAATGAATTTGTACGAGGCATAACCATGCTCAACTGGGACGACGAACCAAATAACCAAACCAAACCGGCAACCCCCGAAGGCCCGGCCCCCGTCAACGTCGACGACAAACGCGTCATCAACGGCGAAACCGACATCAACCAGCTGGCGCCGTTCAAGTACCCCTGGGCCTGGGAGTACTTCATGAACGCCAACAAAAACCACTGGACCCCGCTGGACGTCAACATGGCCCAGGACGTCCACGACTACCACCACCGCCTGACTGCACCGGAGAAGCACGTGTACGAAAACGTGCTGGCGTATCTCACCACCTCCGACATCCTGGCCATGCGCAACATCGGCCTGGCGGTGATGGAGAAAATGAGCGCCCCGGAACTGCAGATCTACCAGGCCCGCCAGGTGTACGAAGAGGCCATGCACACCTGGGCCTACCAGCACTGCATCGAAACCCTCAACCTGGACCAGAGCGAAATCTACAACCGCTACCGCGTGGTGCCCGCCATTAACGGCAAGATCCAGATGGCCAACCGTCGCCTGGACGCTGCCATGCGCTCCGACATGAACCTGCGCAACAAGGACGACCTGCAGGAGTTCGTCATGTCTTACCTGTTCTTCGCAGCGGTGTTCGAAGGCGCCTGGTTCTACAACGGCTTCAGCCCCATCTTCGCCCTGCAGCGCCGCGGCCTGATGCGCGGCACCGGCGAACAGCTGCAATACATCCTGCGGGACGAAGCCATGCATTTCTCCTTCGGTCTGAAAGTGGTCAACCAGATCCTGGAAGAAGAAAACATCACCCTGGACCCGAAAGCCGTCAGAGACATGTGGGACGAATCCGAAGCCGCAGAAACCGCCTACGCCGACTACATTCTGCGGGACCCGATTCTGGGCTACTCCGCCGAGTACCACAGCGAACAGTTCCGCTTCGTGGCTAACCGCAGGGCCAGAACCGTGGGCCTGGAAGAACCGTTCCCGGGGGCGAAGAACGTCTCGCCCTGGCTCGATGAGCAGGCCACCATGCGCAAGGAGAAGAACTTCTTTGAAACGCGGGTGATTGAGTACCAGACCGGGGCGCAGTTGGAGTGGTAGATCGCGCGGGAAATTGAATGGAAAAACGGTCATTGCGACCATGAACTGGGCACAACTTTGTTTATGAGTAAATTAACTCATGAATTCATGTGCTTACAGATGGTTCCGAAATTTGGGATAGTAGGCGTAATGATCGTTTTTGCATTGTGGTTTTAAGGGCTTAATGCACGGAACTGATTGACGGGACTGGATTTTCTGCCTAGTTTTGAGGGATTGTTGAATTGAGATATGAGTCAGTGGAAAAGTGATCATTCAGACTCATATACAAATGTTAGGCATTTTATGGAAGTATCGAAGCTCAGCATCTGGGCTCTTTTAACGCTCCCGTTTTATCGTTCAGTTACTTGGCAAGAGTCACTTTCTGAGCTTGGTAGTCGTGGCCTCCCAAACCTTCTTGTCCGGCTTGTCTGGATACTTTTGTTTCCTTTCGTGGCGTTTTCCCGGACCGATGATGACTACGCAATTATGGATGTGGCCCCGGATTTAGGTGACTGCATTTGGTCTCTTGGCACTTTTTCATTGCTTGCGGGATTTGTGACATTGCCAATATTTGCAGTAATCGACGGTATTCCTACCTGGCTTTCTGGCCTACTTATCGCAGGCTGGCCAGTGTGCAAGTTTCTTTCGATACCGTTTACCAGGAGGAACCTTTGATGCCTAACAAGTCGGTCAACCGGACGCTGGACTTCCCCCAGTGTAGTGGACACGCATCGATAACTCCGCAATAGGAGAAAACCGATGCCGGAGATGATCACGGGGAAGAAAACTCAGCAGTACAGCACTGAGTTCAAAGTCAAAGCGGTGGAGTGGAGTCACCAGGCCCACCGAAGTGTCAAAAGCGTAGCCGAAGCGCTGGATATCCACCCCTTCATGCTGTCACGCTGGCGCAAGGAATACCATGAAGGAAAGTTCGCCATGAAACGGGTCAAGAAAGCGCCAGCCGAGGCCAAGCAGAAGATCCAGGAACAGGACGAGGTTGCCCGCCTGAAACGCCGGATATCGGAGCTTCAGGAGGAAAACGACATTCTAAAAAAGTTTCAACGTTTTCAGGCCGAGGAACGACGGAAGCGTTCCGATTCGTCTGGAAACACCGACGGGAACACGGAGTAAAGGCCCTGTGTCGGCACCTGGAGATCTCACGATCGGGCTACTACGCCTGGGCAAACCGGAAGCCCAGTCAACGAGCCGCTGAGAATGCGGAGTTGCTGTTGAAGATCCGCCGCATCTACAACGAGAGCAAAGGCCGATACGGCAGTCCTCGGGTTTACCAGGCGCTTCGACGTGAGGGCGTTGAAGTGGGTGAAAATCGAGTGGCCAAGCTGATGCAGGAATGGGGCATGAAAGCTCGAGTAGCCCGTGTATACCGGCGTTTGACGAAGCTGCGTGATGACTTGAAAGCCTTGCCGAATCATCGTCTGAATGCCGAGAAGCCCGTCACGGTAAACCAGCAATGGAGCAGCGATGTCACCTACATCAAGCTGGGCAAGAAATACGTGTTCCTGGCGGTGGTGCTGGACTTGTTTTCACGGAGAATCATCAGTTGGCGACTGGGAGAGAATCTGAATGCAGACTTCGCCAGGGCCACGCTCAGGGAGGCCTTCAAAACCCGAAAACCGGCTTCAGACCTGTTATTTCATACCGACCGAGGCATCGAGTATCGGGCTCATAAAACACAGGCTCTGCTGAATCGGCATCAGGTGCGCCACAGCATGAATCGCCCTGGGCAGTGTACTGACAACGCGGAGGTGGAGTCCTTCTTCAAGACGTTGAAGGGAGAATTGCTAC
This sequence comes from Marinobacter alkalisoli, assembly GCF_045449795.1. Taxonomy (NCBI): domain Bacteria; kingdom Pseudomonadati; phylum Pseudomonadota; class Gammaproteobacteria; order Pseudomonadales; family Marinobacteraceae; genus Marinobacter; species Marinobacter alkalisoli. The sequence goes on along the minus strand of NZ_JBJJLB010000025.1, from coordinate 166 downwards.
ACGCCACCAGCTTTGTGACGCTGAGACAGTTACGAAAGCATATAAGTGACTATATTGAAGACTTCTATAATAGCCACCGGCTGCACAGTGGCCTTGGCTACCGGACTCCGCTAGAGTTCGAAGGAATTAGCTGATGGCGCGTGTCCGATTTATTGGGGGAAGTCCA
>NZ_JBJJLB010000024.1:0-6798 GCF_045449795.1 Marinobacter alkalisoli | reverse complement strand
CGACCAAGTCCCTGGCCCAGCCACTGAGCCGATCGTTCTTGTCGGCGAGCTTGGCTATCACCGCCCGGGTGCCATGGATCAGCAGCATTCGTAAATATTTGTCCCCGCGCTTGGTGATCCGCCCAAGTCGGACTTTGCCACCGGTTGAATATTGTCGGGGTACCAGCCCCAGCCAGGCGGCAAAGTGTCGTCCGCTTTTGAACTGCCTGGGATCGGGCGCACTGGCCAATATGGCTGTGGCCGTTTGTGGTCCAATGCCTGGAATGGCCATCAGCCGTTTGGCCTGCTCGTTGCGCCGGGCCATGGCTTCGATTTCCCGGTCATAGGCGAGGATCTCTTCATCGAGCTGAAGAATGCGCTGGTTGATGTTATTGAGTAAGCGTCGTGCCAGCATGGGTAAGCTGTTTTCGGCATTCTCCAGGATTTCAGGAACCCGCCGCCGAGCGGCATAGCGCCCCTGGGGAATGATCAGACCGAATTCGGCCAACAGCCCGCGAATCTGGTTGATCTGCGCGGTGCGCTCCTTGGTCAGCCCACGGCGAATTCGATGCAGGCAGAGCGTCGCTTGCTGGTCTTCGGTCTTGATGGGAACGAAGCGCATATTGGGTCGGCCGACCGCTTCGCAGATGGCCTCGGCATCGTTGTCGTCGTTCTTGCTGCTCTTGCGATACGGTGCCACAAACCGGGGTGCAATGATCCGAACATCATGGCCGAGCCTGGTCATTTCACGCGCCCAGTAGTGGGCGCCCGAGCAGGCTTCCATGCCGATCAGGCAAGGAGGTAATTGTGCGAAGAACGGCAACAGCTTGAGTCGATTCACCCGTTTGCGAACCACGACCTTGCCGTGTTGGTCGGTGCCATGAATACTGAACACAGTTTTCGCCAGATCAATGCCAATGGTTGTAACATTCATGATGACTCCTCCTGCTTTTGATTGAAGATGTCGACACCTTCAATGTGGCACATGGATGCCGTGGGAGCAGGGGGAGTCCATATCATTCGTTATGTTTAAGGAAGGGGCCTTTGAATCTTCTATTCGTCTGTAGCGAAAACAGACTACGGAGTCCGACTGCTGAAGCTGTCTTTTCAGGTTATTCCGGTGTTCGAGCAATCAGTGCCGGCACTAACTCGGATGCGGAGACACCAGTTTCCGGAGATTTGATTGAGTGGGCTGACATCATCCTGGTCATGGAAAGGAGCCACCGAGATAAGGTGGCCCGGAAGTATAGGGAATTGCTCAAGGGTAAACGGCTAGTCTGCTTGGACATCCCCGATCACTATGATTGTATGCAGCCCGAACTCATCAAATTACTGGAGGCCAAGGTTCCCAGGTATGTGCGTTTACCATAGCCAAAACATAACCATGCCAGTCACGGCGACGGCTACTCCATTGCGGCTTCGCCTCCACTACGTAGCCGCGCGTGCTGAGCGGCGTTATGTTGCTTAGCGAACTATGAATCAAGCAGAGAAATGGGAAAAAATTGAGGTGGAGTTGAGAGCAGCTTACAGCTTGCTGCCCGAGCACGTCGTTGAATCCGACAATGGTTACCGAGAGAGTGATTTTCTCGCTTTCATTGAGGCAAACGAATTGCTTCTAGCCATGGAAGAACTTGACGGAGTCATAGAGGACAATCCAAACCCGGGAAGCGAGTTTTGGGAGCATCTTCTAAAGGCGGCAAATTTAATGGGGCATCTGCATGCTAATCGCTATAAATCTATCTTGGCGTCTACAACATAACCAGTGCAGGCACGGCGACGCCCACTACATTGCGTCTTCGGCTCCATTCCATGGGCGCGCATGCTGCAAGCGTTATGAGTAGGAAGAGATGCACACCATTGAGCTAATCAGGCATTTGTCACCAGAGGGAGCCAAGAATTTCGCTGCTGCGCTAGGGTGGCTCAATCCTCTGCCAGCAGATGGTTCGGGCGTGCTCGATAAGATCGATCTTGCTGTCGAGAGACTGGACTACGCCCAAAATCGCCAGGGTTCTACTCCAGAAGATGACACCTCGTCGCAAAGAGCATCGTTGGCCAACTTACGGGCCGAGATTGCTTCGTTACTGACGGAAAGTTCGTGATGCAACGCAACACTCATAACCAGTCATTCCAGTTCGTTCCGGCCCTGATGGGCCTCCACCGGACGGCCTTTTCTCCGCTTCGCTGCAAAAAGGCCGCCGCTGAATATTGGCGTTATGATCAAGGAGCCAATCAATGGAGCTAACGAAAACTAAGATGGCTACCCCGATAGCCAGATCAATTTTTTGGTTCCTCAAAGAAGCCCATAATTTATACGGGGAGCATCGTGTAAACACTTTTTTGACGACTATTGATTCAGAAATTGATAATTTAACGTCTGAGCGTCAATTCGAGATTAATGAATTTCTTAACCAAGAACGTTCAAAAAAGGTGCTGGCCGACTATGCTGCTGCTATAACAAACACATCAAGTGAAATAGTTTTGCGAGCTTTGGCTTTTTTGTTTATAGATGACCGTCAGTTTGATTTCTCAACAAAAGAAAAATCTCGATTTATCACCTGCGCTAACGGCCTAGACGACTTAAAGGTTGATCTTTTTATCAAGTTGTCTAGCTTGCAGAAGGTAGAAGTTAATACTATTTATCCAACTTATAATATAAATCATGAGAATTTCAGAAAGTTAAACCTTGGTGTCGAAATTGATGAACTCTTCGCATACATGGAAGACTTTCTCAAGCGTGGTTTGGTTCTGAGGGATCCCAGAGGAGACCTCGGCTCTAACTTTTATGCTCCCAAAGATAGTGAGTGGTCAATTTGCTTTGGTATAAGTTCCACGTTGAAAAGATATGCAGCTCTACTCGGTAAGGCGAAACTTTTAACCGGTGAGCCGTCATCATAACCATGCCAGTCACGGCGACGGCTACTACATTGCGGCTTCGCCTTCATTCCGTAGCCGCGCGTGCTGAGCGGCGTTATGCAGGGTGACTATGGATCGAATTTACGCGGCAATCCTCTCTTTGCTGGGGTTTGTTTTCCTGCTGGGAACCTGGATCATTTTCATGTTTGTGGGCCTACCAGCGGATCAATCGGTTTTCTTGGAAGGAATTGCAATTGGTAGCGGGGCGCTTTCCCCCTCAAACCCTGAAGCATTTCTCTTCGGCACCACGCTGGTGGCTTGTGTTGCTTGTGGACTGAGCGCTTTTCTATTTTTCACTAGAAAGCCTAGAGCTGCGTTGGCTATGGTTGCTGTGAACGCTCTCGTTGCGGTTTTTCTATACTCCGTTTCAGTAGCAATACTTTTGGGTTCACCCCTGTTGTTATCCAGGCGGGTTCTGAAAAATGCATAACAATGCCAGTCACGGCGACGTCTACTGCATTGCGGCTTCGCCTCCATTCCGTAGCCGCGCGTGCTGAGCGGCGTTATGCAAAAGCGAGTTGTCGAGAATGATCGATAAGGAAGGGGCAATAATTCGGCTGTCCAAGGCATACCCTGAATACGTTGATAAACTTGCTAAAAATATGGGCACCTACATAGCTACGACTGGTGAAATTTTGTGGCTTCCTCTAATTTCATCGCCATTATCCGAGTTGGTCTGTCGTAACTTTGAGAAAGGGGATTACGCCCATTGCGATTCGCTGTTCTTGGAAATCGAGAACTTAATTGAACATGGCACACAAGAAGTAAGAGACATCATCTGTACCGGATTCTTGGAGTCTCTACAAAACCAAAGAAAGCTGCCGGGTAAGCTCTGGGCTCCGTTACTGGGGCAAAGGGCAACAGCGTTTTGTAGATCAATGGACGAATTCCATGGCATTAAGACAGAAGGGCTGTCCTGCTACAATGCATAACAATGCAAGTCACGGCGACGGTTACTGCATTGCGGCTTCGCCTCCATTCCGCAACCGCGCGTGCTTAGCGGCGTTATGTGTATGGGAGGAAGGGTGACTGAAGGACAAGAAAGCAAGATTCTCCAAGAAGTCGTCAAAAGGGTTGAAGGCACGAAGCCTGCTGCCATTATGAGGTCCTGGTTCAATTGGGCACTATGGATTGCATGCGTTCTTATTCTTCTTCTCTCTTTTCAGTGGTATGAGTCGGCAAGTCATCCAGCGATTCTCTTAGTTGGCGGGGGCTTGGTTGGAATTTTGGTGGGTGGTATCTCCGTCATGCAAACTGCCGAGAAAAACTGGTCCGTAATCAAAAAATATATAGATACACCCGCGATCAAGGAAAAGCTGGATGATTCAGCCACATAACCAGTCATTCCAGTTCGTTACGGCCTTCGCAGGCCTCCACCGGACGGCCTTTTCTCCGCTTCGCTACGCAAAGGCCGCCGCTGAATTTTGGCGTTATGTTTCAAGGAGTAGCCTTTGAGTCTCTGCCTCAGCATCACCAATGCAGACCTGAATATCACAAGAGACGTCGTCGGAATTGTCGGTACAGTCGGTGCTTTAATCATTGGAGGGGTCGGGTTAAACACTTGGCGCCGACAGCTTCATGGAATCTCCAAATTCGAAGTTGCAAAGAGGATTCTCACGACGACCTACCGGGTTCAGGATGCGATTGACTGGACTCGTAATCCAATGATTCAACTCAATAAAGAAGAAGTTGAGGCGGGCCGGCAGCTTGAAGAAGAGCAGAGAATTTATGCTGAACGGCTTGGAAAAGTAAATGAGCACCGAGCGGAGCTACGCACGCTAGCACTTGAGGCGAGGGCTATCTGGGGTGAAAGAGCGCAGGAGTGTTTTACACACCTCCATGAGCTCGTTGGAAAACTGCATGGGGAGATATGGCTTCATTTTTGGTTGAAAGGGGCATACGCCGGGCCTGGCGCTCATGTCGATAGAAGCCCGGAAAGAATCCATCAGAATGATGCAATAGTGTACAAGACTGATGATTCCGATGATTTTTCACAGCAACTTATTGAGGCGGTCCGGCACATCGAATCGGTTTACCAACCGAGGCTCCGTGCCTAAGCAACATAACAATACGCAGCAGTTCGCGGCCTGCGGCCGCCGGACGTCCCTGACGGGCCGCCGCTGTGCTTCGCGTTAGGAATACTATGGAGCCAATCACCAAGCTATATGAAGCGTTGCAAAGTGAGGATGACTTGGGTGCTGTAGTTCGATCGCATATTATTATCGAGCAACGCCTCAACAAGTTCGTTGAAGCCTTCATGGTCAGCACTGACCACTTGAGAAGAATGAAGCTTGATTTTCATCAGACTGTGAAACTGGCAGTCGCGCTGGGTTTAAATGAGCGGTTTGAAGCGCCGTTGAACTCGCTTGGCACTCTGAGAAATGGGTTTGCGCACTCGCTGCGGCCTGAAATTTCGAAACAAGATGCGAATAACCTTTACAAGTCCTTCAGTGCCACAGACAAGGCAGTGCTGCAATCGAGTTTAAAGCATACCCAGAATATGCATCCGGAGAACGCGTTATCAGACTACCGAGTGGCTACGCCGAAAGAGCAGTTCTCTCTCAATGTTGTTGTCCTTTGTGCTGCTGTGGAATCTGCTATGAAAAAGATTCCTAACCAATAGTTCCAGTTCGTTCTGGACTTCCCCCAGTGTAGTGGACACGCATCGATAACTCCGCAATAGGAGAAAACCGATGCCGGAGATGATCACGGGGAAGAAAACTCAGCAGTACAGCACTGAGTTCAAAGTCAAAGCGGTGGAGTGGAGTCACCAGGCCCACCGAAGTGTCAAAAGCGTAGCCGAAGCGCTGGATATCCACCCCTTCATGCTGTCACGCTGGCGCAAGGAATACCATGAAGGAAAGTTCGCCATGAAACGGGTCAAGAAAGCGCCAGCCGAGGCCAAGCAGAAGATCCAGGAACAGGACGAGGTTGCCCGCCTGAAACGCCGGATATCGGAGCTTCAGGAGGAAAACGACATTCTAAAAAAGTTTCAACGTTTTCAGGCCGAGGAACGACGGAAGCGTTCCGATTCGTCTGGAAACACCGACGGGAACACGGAGTAAAGGCCCTGTGTCGGCACCTGGAGATCTCACGATCGGGCTACTACGCCTGGGCAAACCGGAAGCCCAGTCAACGAGCCGCTGAGAATGCGGAGTTGCTGTTGAAGATCCGCCGCATCTACAACGAGAGCAAAGGCCGATACGGCAGTCCTCGGGTTTACCAGGCGCTTCGACGTGAGGGCGTTGAAGTGGGTGAAAATCGAGTGGCCAAGCTGATGCAGGAATGGGGCATGAAAGCTCGAGTAGCCCGTGTATACCGGCGTTTGACGAAGCTGCGTGATGACTTGAAAGCCTTGCCGAATCATCGTCTGAATGCCGAGAAGCCCGTCACGGTAAACCAGCAATGGAGCAGCGATGTCACCTACATCAAGCTGGGCAAGAAATACGTGTTCCTGGCGGTGGTGCTGGACTTGTTTTCACGGAGAATCATCAGTTGGCGACTGGGAGAGAATCTGAATGCAGACTTCGCCAGGGCCACGCTCAGGGAGGCCTTCAAAACCCGAAAACCGGCTTCAGACCTGTTATTTCATACCGACCGAGGCATCGAGTATCGGGCTCATAAAACACAGGCTCTGCTGAATCGGCATCAGGTGCGCCACAGCATGAATCGCCCTGGGCAGTGTACTGACAACGCGGAGGTGGAGTCCTTCTTCAAGACGTTGAAGGGAGAATTGCTACACGCCACCAGCTTTGTGACGCTGAGACAGTTACGAAAGCATATAAGTGACTATATTGAAGACTTCTATAATAGCCACCGGCTGCACAGTGGCCTTGGCTACCGGACTCCGCTAGAGTTCGAAGGAATTAGCTGATGGCGCGTGTCCGATTTATTGGGGGAAGTCCA
>NZ_JBJJLB010000023.1:0-181527 GCF_045449795.1 Marinobacter alkalisoli | reverse complement strand
GCGTTGAGGCTGTAGAAAAACCCCGAAATCACCGCTTCGGTTTGGTAGGATCAGGCAAACGGACAAGGAGTCGTTGGCATGCCCCGCTTCAAGCATTACAACTACGACCAGGATGCCATGGTCGTGATCAACTACCAGGAACAGCTTCAACCCGGCACCTTTGAACACGCGGTGCACTACCTGATCGAACACAAGCTGGACCTGTCGGTGTTCCACCCCAAGTACCGCAACGAAGACACCGGCCGGCTGGCTTACGATCCGGCCATCCTGCTGAAGATCATCCTGTTTGCCTACTCCAAAGGCATCACCTCCAGCCGTGAGATGCAGTGGTGCTGCGAGACCAACATCATCTTCAAGGCACTATCCTGCGATACCGTTCCTCACTTCACGACATTGGCCAAGTTTGTCAGCAGCCATTCCGGCGAGATTGAAGAGCTGTTCGAGCAGGTACTGCTGGTGTGCCATGAACAGGGTCTTCTGGGCAACGAACTCTTTGCTATCGACGGCTGCAAGATGTCCTCCAACGCCGCCAAGGAATGGTCGGGCACCTTTAAAGAGTTGGGTGAGAAACGAGAGAAACTGCGACGACTGATCCGTCACCACTTGAAGGAGCATTACGAGCGGGATGAGGCGGAAACTGAGGCCGAACTGGATCGGGATATCCGTCGGGCGAACACCATCCTCTCGCTGGATGAAGCCATGAACAAAGTGGACCGCTTCCTAAAGACGAACCGCCCAAGGATGGGCCGGGGAAAGCGGAGCAAGGAAGTGAAGAGCAACCTGACGGATAACGAAAGCGCCAAGATGACCACCAGCAAGGGCACGATCCAGGGCTATAACGGCGTGGCCACGGTGGACAAGAAACACCAGGTGATCATTGATGCCCAGGCCTTTGGCGAAGGCCAGGAACACCACACTCTACAGCCGGTACTGGAAACCGTCGAAGCCCGTTACAAAAAGCTGGGCATCGCCGAGAGCATCTACCAACAAGGCACGGTCGTCACCGCCGACACCGGCTTCGCCAACGAAGCCAATATGAAGTATCTGCACGAACGGCAGATCAACGGCTACGTGCCAGACAACCGGTTCCGCAGCCGGGATCCGAAGTTCCAGAACCAGAAAGACAAGTACGGCAAACGCCATCAGAATTTGCCGGATACAGGCTGGAAGAAAACCATCCCGGCCAGTGAATTCCAGTTCGATCCAGTGAACCTGACGTGCATCTGCCCGGCGGGTAACGCCATTAGTTATCAGGGCACACGCGAAGCCGAGAATGGCAAAATCCGGGTGCACTTCGAAGGGCGTTTGCTGCAATGCCGACACTGCCCCAAGAAGCATCAATGTATGCAGAATCCGGCCTCCGCCGACCACCGAAAAGGCTCTGGCAGGCAAGTCTCGTTCACCATCGAGAACAAGCGCCTGCCCAACTACACCGACTGGATGAAGCACCGAGTGGATAGCCCGCAGGGCAAGGAAATCTACAGTCATCGCATGTCAGTGGTCGAGCCGGTGTTCGGCAATATTGGTACCACGAAGCGGCTGAACCGCTTCAGCCTGAGAGGTAAGAAGAAGGTACAGGGCCAGTGGCAGCTATACTGCCTAGTGCACAATATTGAGAAGCTGGCGAATTACGGGCGGTTAGCCGCGTGATGCAGGGACCAGAAGAGCCGGAAATGGGGCTTCTGGAAGTCAGCAATACCGGCGCTGGCAGCGCCAAATCGGCCGAAACTAATGGCTGAACAGCGGAGTCGCGATCATCGGCTAGCGGATGGCCGCTACAAAAATTTTAGGAACCAGGCGCTGGGGACGGCTCGAAATCGAGTTTTTCTACAGCCTCGTTATGGGGCAGGATGATTCGAGCATGGAGTTTTTGAAGAAGCCCAGCGAAGAGGAAGTCGAAACACTGCTGCCTCAATGGTCTTGGTTAGTTCCCTCTGGCGTCACGCCACTATTCCTCAGCGCTTTCGGTGACTGGGTTTTCGGGGATCCAGACGGATCTTTATCCGTGCTTTCTCTGCTCGACGGCAACTATGAAAAGGTAGCGGGCAGTTCAGAAGAATATAATCGGTTAAATAAATCTGCTGAGTGGTGTGACGAGGTCTTTATTGCAAGCTGGTATCCCATAGCTCTGGAGAACGGCCTTGTCCCCAGTGAGGGCGAGTGTATCGGGTGGCAGCTTCATCCGATTCTTGGCGGGGACTTTAGCGTGGAAAACCTTCAAATCTTCAATATGGCTGTGTATCAATCTTTGATGTCTCAGCTACATCTCCGGGTCAAGGGGGGTGGACGTGAACGCCCATAACAAGTCGGTCAACCGGACGCCAAAAGCGTACCGCTTTTGGTTCCCTCCGCTGGCGCTCCGGCGCCGGTTACCTTAGCGTTGAGGCTGTAGAAAAACCCCGAAATCTCCACTCGGCTTTGGTAGGATCAGGCAAACGGACAAGGAGTCGTTGGCATGCCTCGCTTCAAGCATTACAACTACGACCAGAGCGCCATGGTCGTGATCAACTACCAGGAACAGCTTCAACCCGGCACCTTTGAACACGCGGTGCACTACCTGATCGAACACAAGCTGGACCTGTCAGTGTTCCACCCCAAGTACCGCAACGAAGACACTGGCCGGTTAGCCTACGATCCGGCCATCCTGCTGAAAATCATTCTGTTTGCGTATTCCAAGGGCATCACCTCCAGCCGCGAGATGCAGTGGTGCTGCGAGACCAACATTATCTTTAAGGCGTTGTCTTGCGACACAGTTCCCCACTTCACCACCCTGGCGAAGTTCGTCAGCAGCCATGCCAGCGAGATTGAAGAGCTGTTCGAGCAGGTACTGCTGGTGTGCCATGAACAGGGGCTGCTGGGTAACGAACTCTTCGCCATCGACGGCTGCAAGATGTCCTCCAACGCCGCCAAGGAATGGTCGGGCACCTTTAAGGAATTGGGTGAAAAACGGGAGAAGTTGCGACGACTGATCCGTCACCACTTGAAGGAACATTACGAGCGGGACGAAGCAGAAACCGAAGCCGAACTGGATCGGGATATCCGTCGGGCGAACACCATCCTCTCGCTGGATGAAGCCATGAACAAAGTGAACCGCTTCCTAAAGACGAACCGCCCAAGGATGGGCCGGGGGAAGCGGAGCAAGGAAGTGAAGAGCAACCTGACTGACAACGAAAGTGCCAAGATGACCACCAGCAAAGGCACGATCCAGGGCTATAACGGCGTGGCCACGGTGGATAAGAAACATCAGGTCATCATCGATGCCCAGGCCTTCGGCGAAGGCCAGGAACACCACACCCTGCAACCGGTGCTGGAAACCGTCGAAGCCCGCTACAAAAAACTGGGCATTGCCGAGAGCATCTATCAGCAAGGCACCGTCATCACTGCGGATACTGGCTTCGCCAACGAAGCCAATATGAAGTATCTGCACGAACGGCAGATCAACGGCTACGTGCCGGACAACCGGTTCCGCAGCCGGGATCCGAAGTTCCAGAACCAGAAAGATAAATACGGCAAACGTCATCAGAACCTGCCGGATAAAGGGTGGAAAGATACGCTCCCGGCCAGTGACTTCCAGTTCGATCCGGTGAAGCTGACCTGCATCTGCCCAACCGGCGAAGCACTTACCTACCGGGGTCGGCGGGAAGCGGAGAATGGCAAGATCAGAGTGCACTTCGAAGGTCGATTGCTGCAATGTCGGCACTGTCCCAAGAAGCACCAATGCATGCAGAACCCTGCATCCGCTAACCACCGAAATGGGTCTGGCCGACAGGTCTCGTTCACCATTGAGAACAAGCGCCTGCCCAACTACACGGACTGGATGAAGCATCGGGTGGACAGCCGGCAGGGCAAAGAGATCTACAGCCACCGCATGTCGGTGGTGGAACCGGTGTTCGGCAACATTGGTACGACGAAACGGCTGAACCGCTTCAGCCTGCGAGGTAAGAGGAAGGTGCAGGGCCAGTGGCAGCTATACTGCCTGGTGCACAATATTGAGAAGCTGGCGAATTATGGGCGGTTAGCCGCGTGATGGAGGGACCAGAAGGGCCGGAAATGGGGCTGCTGGAAGTCAGCAATACCAGCGCTGGCAGCGCCAAATCGGCCGAAACTAATGGCTGAACAGCGGAATCGCGATCATCGGCTAGCGGATGGCCGCTACAAAAAATTTAAGAACCAGGCGCTGGGGACGGCTCGGAATCGAGTTTTTCTACAGCCTCGTTAGTAGTGAGACCATGAAGAAGTCAATTTGCTTACCTATGTTGCTTGTGTCGAGTTTTGCAGTGGCAGACAAAGACCATGAATGTGAAATTCAAGGTACGGAGGCCGGAGGCACTCGAATAGTATTGAGCGACAATAAATTTGTGTCGAAAGGCAGCAAGAACATTTTCGATTATTCGAAACCGACAAAGTTTTGTCCTCGTGAGGGTTCTCCGAGCAACTGCAAGAAGAGTGGAAGCTGGTTCACCTTGAGAGAGTTTGTGAGGTTTAAGGCTTTGGGGAACGAGGTTATCTGTAGTTATTACCGTATTAGCCATAGCTTCAAGGAACCAACCGAGAATCAAGTTGTGAGTTATGACGAGATGTCAAAAAAAGAACAAATTGTTTACTTTGTTAAAAGTGGCAAAGACTACTAACAAGGCCATTAAGGTTGTTCCGGGCCGATGGCCCTCCACCGGACGCCCTTGTCAGGGCGCCGCTTATGGCTGGCGTTGGGCGGCATGAATAAGAATCCGATGTTCTTCCACACCCTCGTACTGTTTGTGTGCGCTACTCTAGTCTCGTGCGCAAAGCCGAACGAAGAACAGTTGATTCAGGCGGCGATTGAGCATTCGTATCCTGATATTTACGCTGACTTGCCCGACCTGAGGAGAGACTATCCCGACTTCGAACCGCGAGTGCGCCAATGGTCAGATCGTTTGGTCTTTCTATTTGGTGAAGGTCTCTATGCGGTTCGAATGCCGGAAGAAGAGGTCTTGGTAACGGCTGATTCACAGGTAAAAACGACGCGAACCTGTGGAAGCGAGGGCGCTGACTGCAGCATCGTGGTTCCCAAAGAGCCTCTACTGGGCGTTGTCGGCACGGTGCAACTTGGCCCGCCAGACTATCCTGCTGCTGATCGACTACACGTTACGTGGAACGGCACCCCCGGATCCGTGCTCGTTGTCGGTCATTGTTTTGCTGCATATAAAGCTTCGGCTGAGCCGTTAGAGTTATCGCTAACGGTGCCGGGATACGACCCCATTGTGATCAAGAATGTTCACGGTTATTGGCTAGTTGCAGCCACGGCTGACTCTGAGTTCAACTACTACAGCTCGATGCGTATTCCTCAATCAATCTTCACGGACTCGAAGGAGTGCTCTGAAACAGCGAGGGCAGCATGGCCCAATGTCGGAGGATGGGCGTGGAAACGCTAGTGGCGCAGCACCATACGCCGTCCAACGGAAGTTCAGAAGTTGCGCTATGAGCTTCCGAGCACATAATCAAAGACGCCCTACAAATCCATCAACGCGACGTGCGCAGACGCACGCGCGTTATGGGTGGCGTTGATATGACTCCATGGAGAGTTCGTGAATAAGTTTCTAGTCGCCGCGTTCCTAGTTTTAGCGGTATCGAATAGCTGGGCATCTTCGGAGAGTCTTCGTTCTGTTGGCATCGAGGCCAGTGGAAAAGATGGTTGCTACCTTTCTGACGGGAAGAGGGTGCTGGGGCCTACAATTGGCTTGATGGTGGATGCGTATGATCACCATCCAAGACTGCCAAATGAAACGATAGAGGCAGTAATACAAACGGCCATTGATGCTGGATGCAACCTTAATGAACAAAATTCCGCTGGCCTGTCACCTTTGAACTCGGCAATTTTGTTGAATCACTCAAAATTGGTACAGCTGCTTTTGAGTAATGGCGCAAACCCAAACCTGGAAATTGAAAGCTCGAAAAAATTTATTGATGGAAAAGATTCATTCGCGCTGTACGAGTTCTTAAAAGCGAGAAAAGAAATGTCTTATATTGGTGAAGTTCTTGCTGGGTACAGATAGATACATAACAAGGCCAGGCACGCGACGTCTACTGTTTGTGGGTAACTCGGATGTTATGCGTGAAAAGCTATGAGTATGTTGCAAGAGGTGCTAACAAAAGCGAAAAAAGGTCGGGCTCCCTGGGAGCCAATTCCAGAATCCGAGTGGCCGACAATCGCTGCTCAATGCAAAGCTCCTGAGATTTTGGAATTACATGATCGACTTAAGGAGTTAGAACAAGAGCTTGAACATACTCCAGGCTGGGATGGTGATACCCAGGATGATATCAATAACGCACACTACTTTTTTAGCAAGCTCATTGAGCTTTCAGGTAATTCATAGTTCAGCACATAACAAGTACAGGCAAGGGACGCTGACTCAGTGATTTGGATCGACCCCAGAGACAAGCCAGGACTTTTGCTCTCAATGATGAAGGAGTTTGCGAATCACTCGTATATCTCTTTTGAGGGGGCGCTAGCCAACTTAGAGTTTTATGATTGGCCAATCGCCTCGTATGTAGAAACGTCGACGCTCAAGCGCCAAACAGTTTCGCCAGAGCTTAATTTCGTCGTGATCCCATTAACCGATCAGACGCTTTCTGACATTTGGAAGGAGTTGTCGAAGAAGGATCACCTGGCAAGGGAGGGAATCATCCATGTCCAAATCGAGAGCGATGGGAAGTTAGTTTTTGGAGGATATGATAATTTTCATCGTGAATGCACGGTAGCCTACTCCGGTGTCTCAGCTGCATTTCTGGATGGGCTTAAAGGAAAGGGGGTGATCCGTGGGTACCAGAAAAAGAATGCATGGCTGGCGTTAAATCAGTAGTGATACCGGAGCTGGGCGATAAGCAAAGCGTCATCCGTGACTTTGTAAACTATTCGGTGTTCTTCGTTGATCCGGCGGGACCAGTACCCGGCGAGGCTGTGTTTGAGGGGCTCTGGTTTGCCAACACCTTCGAACGGTTCTCGCTTGGTCTCTTTGATCAGCTTGTTGATTCGGTTAAGAATCTTTTTGTCGGTTTTCTGCCAGTACAGATAGTCTTCCCAGGCGTTCTCGGAGAAGATGAGTTTCATTCAAGAAGTTCCTTTTCTTGACCACCGCCTTGCTCCAGCTCGGCAACGGATTCCAGCAAACGCCGTGCGTTTTTTGGTGCGCGCAGGAGGTATGCCGTTTCTTGCAGCGCCTCGTAGTCCTCCAGGGAGATCATTACCACTGACTGCGACTTGCTCCGGGTGATGATCACAGGGGAATGGTCTTCACAGACCTGTTCCATGGTTTTTGCTAAATTGGTTCTAGCGGCTGTGTAGCTAATGGCATCCATAAGGTTGCTCCTGTACAGGATGTTGATCATGGTCAGGATACCGTACGCCAAAGGGTTTAACAATCGGCTGCACAGCGACCGGTTTTCCGCCGCTTCGCGGCTCTAAACCGGCGCTTGAGCCGGACGTTAAGTGTTGCTATGAGGATGTCGATGGAACCAAAGCTAGGCGGGTTCACGTTTGGAAGATGCGACAAGATGGCCGCAGAATGGATGCACAAGCATGGCCAAATATTTCTGCGTTATTCTATTGCGGCCGTTTTTATTTGGCTGGGTGCGCTCAAGCCTTTAGGGATCAGTCCAGTCAATGACCTGATTACGAACACAGTTTTCTGGCTTCCTTCGAGCATTTTTATCCCGTTTCTCGGTTACTGGGAAGTTCTAATTGGTGTCTGCTTGATTTTTCGACCACTGCTGAGGGTTGCACTGAGCCTTCTTTTTCTGCAGTTGTTCGGAACGGTATTGCCTCTGTTTTTGGTGCCGGAGGTGTGCTTCACGCAATTTCCTTACGGGCTCACCCTGGAGGGTCAGTACATCATGAAGAACTTTGTGCTTTTGAGTGCCGCAATTGTTGTAGGGGGAGGGCTAAGTAAGCAAAGTCCTCAGTATGCGGAGTGAGAGAAACACTTAACAGGTCGCAGCAGTTCGCGGCCGCCGGACGCCCTTTCCATGGCTCCTTTTCGTGGGTAGGGCCAGCACAGGGAGAGTTCGGTGCAATTGTTTGAAACAGAGAGGTTGATTGGAAGGAAGTTATCCCATCAAGACGTTCCAGTGCTCACCGCAATTCTCAGTGATCCGGAAGTCATGAAGTTTTCCGTTCGGGGAGTTTGTGATGAAGAAGCTACCAAAAAATTTATAGATTGGTGCCTTGAGTGCTATGCCTCTCATGGAATCGGGCCGTGGGCATTGTGCGAGAAAGAGTCAGGTGATTTTATTGGCTTCTGTGGCGTTGGGCCGGAATTGGTTGGCGAGGCTGAAGAAGTCAATCTAGGTTATCGCTTGGCGCGCAGATTTTGGCATCAGGGGTTTGCGACAGAAGCTGTCAAAGGTGTTCTCCAATATGCCTTCGATCAAAAACACTGTGAGTCGGTAATTGTTATCATCGAGCCGGAGCATACAGCATCCGTTAAGGTGACGGAAAAGGCAGGGTTCGGAGACTACACACTCCAAGAGTTTCATAACCGACCGGTGCGGGTGTATCGAATGACTTGCGAAGACTGGGCATTGCATAACAAATTGTTGTAGCGCGTTCCGGGCCTGGCGGCCCTACACCGGACGCCTACTACACTGCGCTCCGTAGTCGCCGCTAAATAAAAGCGTTAACACTCACAACGGATTTGGGTGATTCATTGCAAAGGAAGGCACTATGGAAAATATCTCCAACAAAAAGGTGTTTCTATGAAAAAGCTAGTCGCTTTCCTGTTTGCTTCAATGATGATCGTTGGCGTAGCCCATGCTCACTCTGGCGGAACTGATGAAAATGGCTGTCATGCGGGTTCAAAGCCTTACCACTGCCATTAATCAGTAGGTTGCTGCCCTGGGGAGACGCGTTCTCCTCGGTGCAGTGTTAACAAAGCGTACCGCTTTTGATTCCCTCTGCAGGCATTAGCTTATTCATGATTCAAGAATCGGAAATCGCACCAGGTGTGGCAGCCGGAGATCGGGTAGTCCTTTTTGATGGTGTATGCCGGCTGTGTTCGGTTTGGGCACGTTTTCTTATCAGGTTTGATAGGAAGCGCCATTTCAAGTTAGCAACCGCTCAGTCACCGGAAGGTAAGGCCATTCTGCAATGGCACGGTTTTCCAACCGATCACTACGAAACCATGTTTCTGGTTGAAGGGGTCAATATTTATACGAAATCGTCAGCATTCTTTAGAGTGATGCAGCGATTGCCGTGGCCTTGGCCAATCATGTGTATCGGCTGGGCAGTGCCTTCGATTATTCGGGATTGGCTTTACGATCGTGTCGCACTGAATCGTTACAGACTATTCGGTCGCTACGAGGCCTGTGTTATTCCGAATAAAGATCACAATTCAAGGTTCCTGGGTGAGTAGTACATTTTTAAGCTATGCAGTCTGCCGGTGCACTATCGCCTTTATTTGGTTCTATCATGGCTTGGTTCCCAAATTGCTCTATCTGCATGAGGATGAGCTGGCAATGAGTATGGCCACCGGTCTCTCAAGGGCCGGTGCAGAACAGTTGGCAATCATTGGTGGAGCGTTCGAGATCGGAATGTCCGTTGCTGTTCTGTTATTTTGGCGCCAACGTTGGCCTTTGCTTCTAACAGCAGTGGCAATGTTTGGATTGCTGGTGTTTGTAGCTATGTTCCAGCCTGTGCTGCTAGGTGCTGCATTCAATCCTGTGACAACCAACATTGCTGTGATGGCACTCTCAGTCGTCGGTTTGCACCTTCAGCGCCTGGTGGTGAGTCATAATGTCTAGCCGGGCGTTACGCATAGGGAGTAAATGCATGGTCTTCGAGCTACCTGCACCGGAATTGCAAGACTCCGAGTCATTGGTTGGTTGTATTGAGGCTCGACGCAGCACAAGGGAGTACACAAAGACAGCGCTACCTATAAGTGTTTTGTCCCAATTGCTTTGGTCGGCCCAAGGAGTAACAGGTCCTGACCAAAAAAGAGCAACACCATCGGCGGGTGGTCTTTATCCGTTGCATCTACAAATTGTGGTGCAGCATGTATCGGACCTTGAGCCCGGCACCTATGAGTATATGGCTGACAGCCATTCGCTTAAGCTTGTCGGTGACCGTATTCCGGAAGAAGCCATGCACGAGCTAGGTATTGGTGATCAGCCATGGTTGAAGGAGGCGGCTATCGTCATCGGAGTTACAGCGAAACTCGGAGACGCGGTTAGGCACTTTGAACGTCAGCCACCCCAGGGAGAGCGCGGTGCTCGCTATGTTTATATGGAAACCGGTGCTTTAGCACAAAATGTCCATCTCCAGAGTACTGCTCTCGGAATTGGTTGTGTTCTCGTGGCAGGGTTCGAGGATTCAAGGGTGAAGGAAGCATTGAGTTTGCCTTCAGACTTGGAACCTACGGCATTGCTGTGCATCGGGCAGCGGCGGGATGTCTAACAGTGCATAACAATTCATACGCGTCACACCGGTGGCCTTTACGCCGCTTCGCTCTGCGTTAAATTTCTGATCGGAGTAAATTACAAGCCATCGTGTTCTGTACAGACGGAGAATGCGGATTTCCGGTATTTCTTAGAATTGGTCCTCAACGAAATTTAATCAAGTGCTCAAAGGAACGCGTACTGCGCTGCGTAGCCGCCCATTACCACTGGTGTTATGCGGTCACTGAATGAGCATCGAGATCGTTCTGGCAATATCAGCTTCCCTCTTGGCCATTCCTGTGTTGATCACCCGCTGGCTGTGGTTTTGGGGAATATCATTCCCGGCCTGCGGCCTCCAACGGAGACCTCTGTCGGGGTAAGCCCACTGAGGCTCATATTTGTTAGCTGAAACAGAGAAAGTAATCTTTGGCTATGGCAACCTCAGCGTCCGATTTACTTCAGGGACAGAAAATATATATGTCAGGAACAGACTTTGGCGATGAAAGCCCAAAAATCATTTCAGTAAGCAAACGAGGCCCGAGCCGAGGCTATCGAGTGATATTTAAAAAAAGCATTCCGATACCCGGCCTGAAACCAAAATCCCGCAAAGAGCAGGGGTATCCCGGGGTTGACCGGTGGACGCGCAGTGCGCAGGCAACAGGGTCAAAGTCACAGTATCTTCTAGGGCTGTTTTTTCTGCTGTTGCCACTGATCGTCTACGCCGTGACGCTGGGCAATTTTTTTCATCCGTATTTGTTATGTGGCCCGCTTTTCGGGATTTTTATGCTCTCCTCTCGACTGAACACAAGCCGGAAGCTTTTCAAAAACGGAGCTACGCTGCTAAAACTCGGTGCTCATCCTGAGGTTGGTGGGGAGGCTTCGGGGATCATACGTTTTTTGAAGCCTATGCGAGGGTGCCAGTCGGTGGAGATCAAGCTGGTTTGTTATGAGGAAGACGCAATAGCGAGTAATGATTATTCGTCGCGGGATGCCGAATATTGGAGCGTAAAACAGGAGATCCGGGTGCAACCCGAAGGCAGGGAAAGCATTGTAAGATTCAGTTTTGATGTGCCCGCCGGGCTGCCCGTTAATGACCCGCTATGTTATTACTGGCTTCTGGAATTGCGGGGTAAGTCTAGTAGAAAAAGCATGTTCCGCAGCTGGCGCATGCCAGTCGATACCACCATTAGCGGCAGCTCCGCATCCATTTCGTAACCGCGTGTGCTGAGCGGCGTTATACAATGCAGGAGGCATAGTGATAGTCATCTATGGAATCAAGGAATATCTTAATCCGGTCAAGGCCCAGCTTTCTGAGGTCATTCATGGATGTATGCGGTCAGTTCTGGGCATGCCAGAAGACAAACGGGCTCATCGTTTCATCCCAATGGACGCCGAGGATTTTTATTATCCAGGTGGCAGAACGCCCGCCTACACGGTCATTGAGATCAACATGATGCAGGGTCGTACTCCGGAGACCCAAAAGGCTCTGATAAAGGAGCTATTTAGTAGGATTGAGTCGGAGGTTGGTATTTCACCCGTGGACGTCGAGGTGACGATAAAGGAACAACCAGCTCACTGCTGGGGATTTCGTGGCATGACTGGAGACGAAGCGCGTGACCTCAAGTACTCAGTCAATGTGTAACAAGTGCTCTCAGGGGACGCCCCCGGCGCGGATGTGCCTCTCCTTCCGCGCCCCTCTCCCCGCCTTCCCACATTACGTAAAGTTAAGGTATGATCTTTTCGTGCCATCAAATTCAGAACGCCTTTCTCCATAACCCTGAATCCGTTAAGGAATGCTGTAAAAAGGGAACTTTATGAAGCGCTTTTTGCTTATCGTCGTGGTCGCTGTTGCGGTCGGTTTCGCCTTCGTTCAATACAAAGTCACCAGCTCTGTCTCTGATGGGCTCGAAAGCATCAAGCGGACCATCGCGCCATTCGTCCGGATGGAATACGGCGATGTTTCCACCACCTGGTCTGGCAATATTGAGGTGACGGACCTTCGCTTCGTCTCGTTGAGGAATAACGAGGAGATCGTCGCCGACAAGATTGGATTGAACACCGGCAATCTCTGGGTATTGATGAACCTGCAAGACAAACTGCGTGAGAACAAAATTCCGGACCGCCTCGAGTTTTCGATAGAAGGCCTGGTAGCGGATATGGAGTTCATGACCAACCTGCAAAACACCGCGGTTACCGATAGCCTCTACACCAAACTGGAAACGGCGGGATGCAATGGGCGCTCAAGGTTTAGTCGGCGTGATATCAGCGCCATGGGCTTTGATCGCCTGGTGCTGGATATGACCATGGGCTACCAACTGTCTGAAGGGGGCACGCGGATTCGCTTTACCAACCGTATGCTGTTCCGCGATCTGATGGCCGTCAGCCTCGACATGGTATTGGACCGTTCGAATTCCATTAACGAGGCTGGCTTGTCTGCCGAAACCGCCAGCTCAATGTCATTATCCTCCGCCAGTATTGGTATTGAGGATCACGGCCAGCTTGGTCACATGCTCGAGCTGTGTGCCGGGGAGACCGGCATGACCACCGCCGAGTATCAAAAACATCACATGGAGGCCTGGGTTGCCGAGTGGCAGAAGATGGGTCTGAAGCCGAGCGAAAGTTTCGTCGAGGTATACCGCGACTACATCGGCAATCCGGGCAGTAAGCTGGTCTTTGAAATGGAGCCCTTTCCCGCCCTGGATCTTGGCGACAATTATCTCAGCCCCGACCCGGTGTACCTGAGCGGCCGCCTGAACCCGAAAATGGGCACGGAAAGAACGGGGATGCAGCCTGTCAGCATCGCTTTGGCCGAGCAGGACATTGCCGCGAGCGATGCAGGGCAACCTGAATCGCCCACCACCGACAAGAAAAGCACCGCGCCTGCCGACTCGGTAAGCAGCGGAAATCCGGAGTCGCCAGCAGATCTGAAGCAGTACCTCCAGCGGGATGTTTCCATAACCCTGAAAAGTGGTCAGCGAATGGAGGGCGTTATCCTGAGGATTGACGGAGACGCTGTAAAACTTCGACGGCATATACACGGAGGCTCAATGGTTGTACCGGTGCAAGTCCGTGACATTCAGACCGTTTCGCGTCTTTAGTTGATGTACGTGCGGAAATAACGGGTAACCGGACATCATAACCCTTACTAAGTTTCGCCTTGGTCTAGACTTAAACAGGTGCCGCCCCTTTTCCACATGAAAGAGACGTCTATGAACGACGAAATGACACTGATAGGCAATACCGTTGTTTCCGAGTTTTCAGACCTCAACGACCTGGGCGAAATGCTCATTGTTCTGATCCGGCTCCTGCTCGCTGTGCTTTTAGGGGGCGTGCTGGGGCTTGAACGGGAACAGCGAGGCAAGGCCGCCGGCGTGCGCACTCATATGCTGGTTTGCATGGGGGCAGCTTTGTTCATCTTGATTCCCCAGCAAGTGGGCATCTCTGATTCGGAAATGAGCCGTGTTATCCAGGGCGTCATTACCGGCATTGGCTTTCTGTGCGCGGGAACGATCATCAATGGCAATGATGAGCAAAATGCAAGTGGACTCACTACGGCGGCGGGCATCTGGTTTACCGCCGCGATAGGCATTGCGGTCGGCCTGGGGCGCGAGCAGACGGCAATTTTGTGTACCCTTCTGGCCTGGGTCGTACTGTATGTGGTGCCTAAGTTTTCGCGCCTCATACACTCGAAAGAAAACAAACAGGACAGGTAACCCTAAAATAGCGGTTGAGCGCAGAGGGGCCGGCCCCATTCGTTAAAACACTCTATTCCTCAATCCTTCGGGTCAGGCACTGGGCCAGTTGCTCTTCGAAAGCTCCGTTGAGGGTGTCGATAAAGGTCGATGCATTGTCACCGGGGTAGTGGGTTTCCCCCACCACCACGTCGCAGTTGAAGGGTACCGGCATGGATCCACCCTTGGGCATTGACCTGCCAAGGCCATGCATTACCACGGTAGTGACGCCGGTACTGCCCGCGGACTTTGCCAGATGGTAGATCCCTTTCTTCAATGGTTGCAGTTGTTCCGGTGCGCCCCGGCTGCCTTCCGGGAACACCAGCAGTATCTCGCCCCGCTCCAGTGCCGCCCGGCATTCTGCAAACAGCTCATCCCGCGCTGCCTGGCCCTGGCGGTCAAGGGGGATGATCCCGATCACCCGCAGTGCAAACCAGGCCAGCAGCCGGTTGCGCAGGAAATAATCCGCAGCGGCAACGGGGCGTACCCTGGGCAGTTGCCCGAGGGGGAAAAGCGACATCAGCACCATGGTATCGAGGTGGCTGTTGTGATTGGCCGCGATAATGGCCGGTCCTGAACCCGGTAGCTTTTCCCGGTTGAACAGGTTGACCCCCAGACCAATGAAGACCACAGGCTTGACGATGATCAGGAAGAACAGTTTCTTCAGTGCGTTGCTAAACATGGTTATCCCCTAGTACTTGAGGTAGTAGAGGTAATGGAAGAACAGCGGTGCGGTGTACATCAGGCTGTCGATTCTGTCGAGGATGCCGCCGTGCCCCGGAATCAGCTGCCCGGTGTCCTTGATGCCCAGGTCCCGCTTGGTCGCCGATACGGTCAGGTCGCCGACAAAGCCCGCAACCCCGATCAATAGCCCCGCCAGCAATCCCTCCGACATGGACAGGGGGGTAAGCCAGGGGGCAAGCAGCATGGCCAGTACCATGGTGGTCGCTACGCCACCGACAAACCCGGCCCAGGTTTTGTTGGGGCTGATCTTCGGCACGATCTTGCGCTTGCCCAGGGTCTTGCCCCAGACATACTGGGCCACGTCGTTGAACTGGGTCAGGAACAGCAGGTATAGCACCAGCCCGATGGGCCCTCCAGCGGGGTTCCGCTCCGCGGGCAGGATCAGCAGGTAGGCCACATGGCTGATGGCAAAGACCGTGGTCATCACCGCCCACTGGTAAGAGGTGGCGGAGCGGATAAAGCCTTTGGTTTCCCCCAGCATCAGTAACGCAAAAGGGATGAACAGGAACAGGTACACCGGAATGAAAATGATGAACACGCCGTACCACTCCAGGCTGATCCAGTAGTAGTGCACCGGGATCATCAGGTACAGGGCCAGGATTACCCGTCTGTCGGTATGGCGCACCGGCAGGATCGAAAAGAACTCTCGCAGGGCCAGGAAACTCAGCACCGCGAAGAACACCAGCGAGGCCCCGCGACCGACGATCAGCACCACCAGCAGGATCCCGACCATGATCCACCAGGAGTTGATGCGCTGGCGCAGCTCGCGATGGGCCCCGGCTTCCATGCGGGATGCCAGAATTCGCTCGGCCACGGAGCCGGCGACCAACAGCAGGAACAATCCTGCAATGGCGTACTGGACGCTGGTCGGCAGTGAGAGGATCAGCAGGAACGACAGGTCCATGTTCAGCCCTCCCCGTGATTCAGTTGCGCGTGTAAGCCTGCCAGCCGCCGCCCACAGGTTGCGGCGCTGCCTGCCGCCACCAGTGCCAGGGCGAACCAAAGCGCCATTCCCGGCTCGGCCCACAGGCTGTCGAATACGGACAATACGCAAGCAGCCGTCAGCAATGCCATGCGGTGCTGCTTGGCCATCGGCCCCCGGAAATCCGCCGACACGCCGAGAGCACTGCCCAGCACCCGGACATAGGCCGTCAGCACGGCCAGCAAGGCGGCCAGCCAGCCAAGCCATATCGCTGATTCAAAACCTGGCAGGGAATAGCCCAGCGCCACCAGCAGCAGGGAGTCGCTGACCCGGTCTGGCACCTCGTTGAACAGCTCACCCGCGGGCGTGCTCTTGCCGCCCTCAACGGCAACCATGCCGTCAAAAAGGTTGCACAGCAGACGCCCCTGGATCATCGTCGCCGCCAGCAGCAGGGACCACCAGCGCCAGCCGCCTTCGAGGTTCCCGCTGACCAGGAAGGCGGCTGCTCCCACCAGGGCAAAGGCGATGCTCGCCAGTGAGATCTGGTTCGGTGTTACCCCGCGCTGCCCCAGCCAGCGGGCAAGGCCGCCGGCCCATTGTTTCTGTCGAACCTTGAGCGGCCTTCTCTGGCCCTGTACGTCATCCATCATTATTGAGATCCGAAACCGGTAACCGGGTTGATGAGAGGGAAGCCTCGCGCTGAAGTTGCACACTCAGCAACAGGCAGTAGCAAAAAGCGATCGTGGTGGGCGGAAGAATGGTCTGCCACAAGCCGGGGGTCTGCCCCAGCGAATGCACGAGAAAGAGAAAGGAGCCTGTCACCGACACAGTAATAAGGGGAGGTGCCAGCACCCGGCAGACCGGATGCCTGAAACGTCGAACCTGCCAGGTGACCGCAGCGGCCATAAGCAGGGTAACCACAAAGCTGGTAGAGCCCTGTATCAGAGCGGCAATGGTCGCCGCCTGCGCGCCGGCCTGCCAGTTGACCACCAGTGCCCAGCCACCCCAAAGCACGAAGGCCAGGCCGGCAGCCAGCAATTTCCCGGATTTCCTTTCCATGACATCCTATCCCTGGAGCAATGGTTTATTCGTTACACGAATGTGATGGCAAGGTTACTATAACGGCCTCACATCTGCTATCGGTGTGCAGTGAACCACTCCGCGATTTCCTGTCTCCAATGTTGATAGGATGCGACTGCAAACTTCCATACACCTCCCAGGACCAAGAAAACAAGATGATGACTGTTTTACAGCGCCCCTTGCGAATGACCCTGCCACTGATCGCCGTTCTTGTACTTGCAGCCTGCGACGCGCCAGAACTGCTGTCGCCCGATGCTCGCCTTCCGGATGGCAGTACCTATTCCGGCGATATCCGGGACGGTCTCTTTCATGGTGAGGGCGTTCAGGAGTTTGCCAGTGGCACGGTCTACAGCGGTCAGTTCCGGGAGGGGTACTGGCATGGTCAGGGTACACTCGAATCCCCGGCGGGTTGGCGTTACGAAGGCGAGTTCGAGAAAGGCCTGATGTCGGGGCAGGGGGTGCTTGAAGATGGCGACAGTCGTTATGAGGGAGCATTCCGGAACAATGAGTTCCATGGTGAAGGCCGTTACGAAGCCAGTGGCAGCGTCTATATCGCCGAGTTCGAAGATGGCACCCCGGTAAAGGGGGAAGCACATGACTGACTATGGCAGCTATGAGGGGGAGTTCCGCGACTGGTATTACCACGGGGAAGGCACCTACTCCTTTCCTGACGAATCGGAGGGTATGGACAGCCTATCGGGCACCTGGGAATACGGTGAGTTCCTGGATAGGGAGGAATACACCCCGGAAGAATCGCCAGCGCCCCTCACCGAAAAGATCCTTGCCGAGGATCGCCAGCGCCTGAATAACCAGATAGAAAGCCTGGCACCCGAACGGCCTGGTGTGACTGACGCCTATTTCCTTGCCGTGGGCGGAGATGGCACCGAGTCGGTTTTCATGCGCGATATCGAGGTGGCCAGAATAGGCCTGCAGGCGCAGTTTGATGTGGAGAAGCGCGCCATCATGCTGCTCAATCACCGGGATTACGAAACCTTTCCCCTCGCTTCCCGGCCATCCATCGCAACGGCCCTGAAGGCGTTGGATGAGCAAATGAACCCGGAAGAAGACCTGCTTGTCATTCACCTGGTCAGCCATGGCCGGAAAGATGGGCAACTGCTGTTGCAGCAACCCGGTATCGAACTGCCGGACCTGTCGCCCCAGGCCTTTGCGGAGATGTTGGAGCCACTGAACGCCCGCCGGAAATTGCTGGTGGTCTCCGCGTGCTACTCCGGCCACTGGCTCAACCAACTCAAAGACAGCGATACACTGATCATGACCTCCGCCCGGGAAGACCGCACGTCCTTCGGCTGCGGCGACGACTCGGAAATGACCTGGTTCACCAAGGCCGTGTATCAGAGCGTGGGCCTGTCACTGACTGATCCCGAGGCCATGTTCGAGCAGATCAACACGCAAATCAGAACCTGGGAAGAAGAGATCGGTATGGAGGAGGAAAACTGGTCCCATCCCCAGTCCCACCTGGGAGGCAGTCTGCGGGAATGGCTGAGCCAGGAAGTTTCCGGCCCCGCCGGGTGATCTTTTTGGCCTGACACCCGGAAAAGCACGTGCTTCTCCGGGTGTCAGGGGAGTTGATGCCTTAAGCGCTACAACCCCGCTTTGGCCGCCCGGGCTGCGTGCAGCTTCTTGTAGCTTTCAATCAGCCGCAGGTGTTTGTCCAGCCCTTCCAGCTGCATGCTGGTCGGGGTCAGGCCGTGGAAGCGCACCTCGCCACTCACTGACCCGACCACGGCGTTCATGGTGTCGTCCCCGAACATGCGCCGGAAGTTGGTCAGGTAGTCGTCCAGCGTCATCTCGTCGTCGAGGGTGACTTCCAGTACCGCCTGCACCGCCTGATAAAACAGGCCGCGTTCAACGGTGTTGTCGTTGAACTGCAGGAACATGTCGACAAACTCGAGTGCTTCCTCGTGCCATTGCAGGGCGAGGCAGATCAGGATTTTCAGCTCCAGGATGGTGAGCTGTCCCCAGACGGTGTTTTCGTCGAACTCCACGCCGATCAGGGTGATGATGGTCATGTAGTTGTCGAGCTGGCTGGCTTCCAGGCGCTCCACCAGATCGGCCAGCTGCTCGTCGCTCAGGCGGTGCAGGTTGAGGATGTCCTCCCGGTAATCCAGGGCCATGTTGGTGTTGTCCAT
The DNA here is from genome assembly GCF_045449795.1 of Marinobacter alkalisoli. NCBI lineage: Bacteria > Pseudomonadati > Pseudomonadota > Gammaproteobacteria > Pseudomonadales > Marinobacteraceae > Marinobacter > Marinobacter alkalisoli. Next base: position 162,493 of record NZ_JBJJLB010000023.1, on the reverse strand, counting down.
GATCAGGTCCTCGACCGGATACACCTCGGAATAATCCGGCACCAGGATGCGGCAGACGGGCGCGCCCAACTCCTCGTAAACCGCGACATAGACTTCCTTGCCCAGGTCCGCGAGGATGCTGAACAGACCGTCGGCCTCTTCGGCGTTGGTGCCGGAGAAATCCCACTCCCGGAACTCGTAATCGGAGCGGGCGCTGAAGAAGCGCCAGGACACCACGCCGGTGGAATCGATAAAGTGTTCGACGAAGTTGTTGGGCTCGGTGACGGCCAGGCTGTTGAACGTGGGAGCTGGTACGTCGTTCAGGCCCTCGAAGCTGCGGCCCTGGAGCAATTCCGTCAGGCTGCGTTCAAGTGCCACTTCAAAGCTTGGGTGGGCGCCGAAGGAGGCAAACACGCCGCCGGTTCTGGGGTTCATCAGGGTGACACACATCACCGGGAACTGACCGCCCAGGGAGGCATCCTTCACCAGTGTCGGGAAGCCCTGGGCTTCTAGGGCCTCGATGCCCTCGAGAATGTCCGGGTATTTCTCAAGCACGTCCCGGGGCACGTCCGGCAGGGCAATTTCTCCTTCGATGATCTGCTTTTTCACCGCCCGCTCGAAGATCTCCGACAGGCACTGTACCTGTGCCTCCTGCAGGGTGTTGCCGGCACTCATGCCGTTGCTGAGGTACAGGTTTTCGATCAGGTTGGAGGGGAAGTAGACCACCTCGCCGTCGGACTGGCGCACAAAGGGCAGGGAACAGATGCCACGGTCGCGCCGGCCGGAATTGGTGTCGATCAGGTGAGAGCCGCGCAGATCGCCTTCGGGGTCGTAGATGGCGCGGCAGTGGTCATCGAGGATGCCTTCGGGCAGTTCGTCTTCAGGCCCGGGCTTGAACCACTGCTCGTTGGGATAGTGCACGAAATCGCTATTGGCGATCTCCTCGCCGAAGAACTGGTCGTTGTAGAAGAAGTTGCAGTTCAGGCGTTCGATGAATTCGCCAAGCGCAGAGCACAGGGCGCTTTCCTTGGTAGCGCCCTTGCCGTTGGTGAAACACATGGGCGAGGCGGCATCGCGGATGTGCAGCGACCACACATGGGGCACGATATTGCGCCAGGAGGCGATTTCGATTTTCATGCCAAGGTCCGCCAGAATGCCGGACATGTTGGCGATGGTCTGCTCCAGCGGCAGGTCCTTGCCAACGATGTAGGTGCTGGAGTCGCCTTCCGGCGCGGCCATCAGCAGGGCCTGGGCGTCTTCGTCGAGGTTTTCGACGGTTTCAATCTGGAATTCAGGGCCGGTCTGCACCACTTTCTTCACGGTACAGCGGTCGATTGAGCGCAGGATGCCCTGGCGGTCCTTATCGGAAATATCTTCCGGCAGCTCCACCTCAATTCTGAAAATCTGGTTGTAGCGGTTCTCCGGGTCGACAATGTTGTTTTGCGACAGGCGGATGTTTTCCGTGGGAATGTCCCGTGCCTTGCAGTAAACCCGGACAAAGTAGGCCGCACAGAGGGCCGACGAGGCCAGGAAATAATCGAACGGGCTCGGGGCGGAGCCATCACCCTTGTAGCGAATGGGCTGGTCAGTGGTGACGGTGAAATCATCAAACTTGGCTTCAAGCCTGAGGTTTTCGAGGAAGTTAACTTTGATTTCCATGAACAGGATACCGGGTTTACAGAATTGAGCGGGCTATTGGGTACTGGCTGGTATTATCCCGATTTCGGGGCCATAAGTCTTGAAAGACCGCCGCCAGATATACCCATTCAATCAGTCCACGACACTTTCAAGCAAGCGCTGCCGAAACCATTGATGGGCGGGGTCGTTATCGAGCACCGGGGCCCACATCAGGTAGACCGGTAGTGGAGGAATGTCGATCGGAAAAGGCAGGGTCTGTAGTCCCAGGGCCTCGGCGTATTGCTGTGCCATGCGCTCCGGGACGGTGGCGATCATGTCGGACCGGCTACAAGTGGCCAGCATACTGGCGAACTGGGTGACCCGTGCGCCGGTGCGGCGCTGCCAGCCGGGTTCGTTGAGGATCTGATCCAGCGGCAGGCGTCGGTTCCGGTCCGGCAGTACGACGTGCTCAGCCTCCAGAAACTGCTGCTTGGTGCAGCTGCCACGCAGTGTCGGGTGCCCCTGCCGCGCCACGACCGCCAGTCTCTCCGTCATCAGCACCTGCCGGTGCAGTTGGTCGTTCTCGGTGCCAAAGGCGTCCATGGCAAGATCGGCCTGTGCCGTGCAGAGGGTCTGCGGCACGTCGTCACCGGCCAATGCCACTTCCACCACTACCCCCGGCGCTTCCGTTTGCAGACGTGCCAGAAGCGGAGGCAACACCACCATTTCGAAATAGTCATTGCTGAGCACGCGAAAGCGACGCTGGCTGGTGGCGGGCACGAAACGGTTGGCCGGGTCCAGGGTGTCACGCAGTGCGGCCAGTTGCTGGCTGAGGCTGTCATGAAGCTCCCGTGCCCGAGGCGTAGGTAGCATGCCCTGACGTGTGCGCACGAACAGAGGGTCGCCCAGGGTGTGGCGCAGACGCTGCAGGGCGGCACTGATGGCCGGCTGGCTCATACCCAGAGTCTCTGCGGCGCGGGAGAGTTGACCGGCTTCCATGATGGCATCAAACACGGGCAGCAGGTTGAGGTCGACACTGCGTAAATTCAGCTTCATGGATAATACTTATACCAAACATTGAATAGAAAAATATACAGGGTGCCATTAACGTCAGAAGACATGCCTGCAGCCAATGTCTGGGAGAACAAAAATGGATGATCAAAAACTGACGATGCTGGTAACGTCTTTCATTGTGGTGACCGCTGTCTGGGAGGTGGTCAGTGGCCGCACCCGCGAGGGTCGGAAGAGTAAACAAGACTGGCGGATGGCTTTTCTCGCGACCTTCATGATGGTGGCGGTTCAGCGTCCGCTGGTATTGCTGGTGCTGACCCTTGGCCTGTCAACGCTGATTCCCGGCAGTGCCGGATCACTGGCCTGGCTTGAACAGGCTTACTTCTGGCCGACGCTGATCGTGTTTTTCTGCGTGGAGGAGTTCATTCACGGCAGCTTCCACCTGTTCGCTCACCGGCGTCGCCCCAACAACCGAATCCTTCAGTGGGTCCAGGCGTTCTACAAGATGAGTCACCGGCCACACCACATGTCTGGCGGTACGGATAGCAAAGGGCAGCTGTCGGTGACCCAGACATTCGTCAACGGCTGGGCCTGGTGGCTGATCATGCCCAATTATACCTTCCAGTTGCTGTGTCTTTACCTGGGGCTGGTGGATGTCTTTCTGATTGCCACGGCATTCAAGGGTTTGTGGGCGGCCCATACCCACGTCAACTGGAATTACGATCTGTATTTCCATAACCATCGCTGGGCCTGGGTGCGCAAGACCATGTGGGCGCTGGCTCATGTACTGGTGTTCCCGACCCAGCACCATCATCACCATGCCCGTGGCCCCAACTCAGCGAAGAATGTGACCTCCACGCTGGCGATATACGACTGGCTGGTGTTTGGTACCCTCGCCATTGAGACCAGCAAGCCCAAGGTCTACGGTTGGCGCCAGAAAGAGCATGAAGCCAACAGTGTCCTGAAACGCTATTTCTGCTGGGATGTCCGGTCGTACGTGCCCAAAGGTTGAGGCTCGAATCCGTACACAGGTTGCCCATCCTTATAATTGAACATTTGTTCACAGTTCCAATTGCGAGTGCTATGTTGAAAGTGTGGGCTCTTACGTTTTTGCACCTGGCGATATTCCCCGACAGGCGAAAATCGCAGTTTGGAGGCTGGCGCCTATGGGTAAGGCGGATGATCCGGATAACAAGGTTATCGCCAGGCTGCGTGAAAAGGCCGAGCGGTTGGAGAATCTTGAGAGCCGGCTCAGGGTGTTGGAGCGGGAACGTGAAGACTTGTTGGATACCAAGCTGCAAATGTCCAGCGAACTGGAGGAATACGACCGCAGCCTGAAGGAGTGGGAGTGGTTCTTTGAACATTCCGTTCAGATGCTATGCATTGCCGGATTGGACGGTTACTTCAAACGGGTGAATTCGGCGTTTGCCAATACGTTGGGTTATTCGAAAGAGGAGTTGATCTCGCGTCCGTTTCTGGACTTCGTGCATCCGGAGGATGTCGCCAGAACGACCAGAGAGCTGGAGGGCTTGGGAGAAGGGCATGACAGCGTCAGCTTTGAAAATCGCTATCGCGCCAAGGATGGGAGCTGGCGATGGATTGCCTGGTACTGTCCCGCCATTTCCAGTGTCACGACCAAACTGTTTGCCATTGCCCGCGATATCACCGAAGACCGCCGCAAGGAGGCGGAAATACTCTACAAGGCTTCCCACGATTCACTCACCGACTTGCACAATCGGGCGGCATTTGAAGAAAGCCTCGAGTCCGCCATTGCCCTGCAACGACGGAACCAGGCAGGCGAGGTGGTGCTTTACCTGGTCGATATTGACGGCTTCAAAGAAGTCAATGACCAGTATGGGCACATGGCTGGTGACCACCTGCTGCAGGTAATCTCGGAACGGTTTCGGAAGATCCAGCGCGCGGGTGAAATGGTGGCGAGAGTGGGGGGCGATGAGTTCGCCTTTCTGGTGGAAGGCACCGCGGACGATTCCGAAAGTTATCCATTTGAGCCCCTTGCGGAACGCATTATCGCCCAGGTCAGCGAGCCGGTGGAGTTGAACAGGGGAACGGTCACCGTAGGTTGCAGCATCGGCATTTCAGCGTTTCCTGGCACCGCTGACGATTTCTGTTCGTTGATGTCCCAGGCTGACAAGGCCATGTATGCAGTCAAGAAGTCCGGAAAGAACGGTTTCCGAAAATTTGATCCTTCGCTAACCTGACAGGGTGCAGCAGAAGAGTGCGAAGGCGGGGCGTGACCCGAACGATCAATCGGAAACGGAATAGCATCGATGACGGAATACTTTATCCAGGCGTTTATTTATCTGTTGGCGGCGGTTGTCGCGGTACCGTTGGCCAAGCGCCTGGGGCTGGGGTCGGTGCTCGGCTATCTGGTGGCCGGGGTGGTGATCGGGCCGGTGACCGGTCTGGTGGGCCAGGAAACCGCCACAATCCAGCATTTCGCCGAATTTGGCGTGGTGATGATGCTGTTCCTGGTGGGCATGGAGCTGGATCCGAAATCCCTGTGGGCCATGCGGGTCCGTTTACTGGGGCTGGGTGGTCTACAGGTAGTGCTGACCTCCGTTGCGGGCATGGCGATCGCCTGGTGGTTGGGCCTGCCCTGGCAAACCACCATCGCAGTGGGCCTGATCTTTTCCCTGTCCTCCACCGCTATTGTCCTGCAAACCCTGAACGAGAAGGGGCTGAGTAAGACCGAGGGTGGTCGCGGGGCCTTCTCGGTGTTGCTGTTCCAGGACATTGCCGTGATTCCCATGCTGGCCGTCATTCCGCTGCTGGCGGTGTCGGGGCTGGCGGCGGTTGGTTCGGCAGAAGCGGATCAGCACGGCAGTTTCAGCCTGGTGGCGGATCTGCCCGGTTGGGCCCACGCGCTGGTCGTGATTGGCGCGGTGGCGACGGTGATCGTGGGTGGTCACTACCTGAGCCGACCGCTGTTCCGTTATGTGGTGCAGTCCGGCATGCGGGAGGTGTTTACCGCCATGGCGCTTATGCTGGTGATCGGCATTGCCGCGCTGATGAGTGTGGTGAACCTGTCACCCGCCCTTGGTGCTTTTCTGGCCGGCGTGGTGCTGGCCAACAGCGAATTTCGTCATGAGCTCGAGGCCAACATTGAGCCGTTCAAGGGGCTGCTGCTCGGCCTGTTCTTCATCACCGTGGGCGCCGGCATCAATTTCGATGTGTTGTCGGCGCAGTGGGGCACGGTGCTGACGCTGGGGCTGCTGGTGATTGTGGTCAAGGCCGGAGTTCTGCTGTTGCTGGCGCTGCTGTTTGGCCTCCGTGGCCGGGACGGCTGGTTGTTTACCCTGGGACTGGCCCAGGCCGGTGAATTCGGGTTTGTTCTGCTGACCTACAGTATGCAGAACCGGGTGATACCCATGGATATTGCCCAGGTGCTGGCCCTGGTGGTGGCGCTGTCCATGTTCCTCACGCCGTTACTGTTCATCGCCTATGACCGCCTGATCCTGCCGCGATACCGCGAAGCCCGTAACGAGCAACGGGACGCGGACACCATCGAGGAACAGGCGCCGGTGATTGTGGCCGGGGTGGGACGGTTCGGCCAAATCGTCTGCCGCTTGCTGCGAGCCAACAACATTCCGATTGTGGCCCTGGATCTGGCGCTGGACCAGATTGAGAACCTGCGGCGCATCAACATCAAGAGCTACTTTGGCGATGCCAGCCGGATGGACTTGCTGGAAACCGCCGGTATCGCCGACGCCCGCCTGCTGGTGGTGGCCATTGATGATCGGGAGCGTGCGGTGGCTCTGGTGCATCACGTCAAGCAACACTTCCCGGGCGTGTGGATTCTGGCCCGGGCTTTCGACCGGGGTCATGGGTACGACCTGAGGGACGCGGGTGCCGATGACGTGGTCAGCGAAACCTATCATTCCGCCCTGGAGCTGGGCGGTCAGGCACTGACGGCATTTGGCGTACACCCCTTGCGCGCTCGTCAGATGACCTGGGCCTTTGTGAACAACGAGAAAGCCCATGAGGCTGAACTGCACGAAGCCTGGAAGGATATCGAATCCGGAATCAGCTTTAGCCCCCGTTACGGCGAATTGTTCATGAAGCTGGAAGACACCCTCAGCCACGTGATGAAGCAGGACTGGCAACCTCCCAGCCGGGAGGAAGTGCCGCTGTGGGCTCCGCCGGAAAGCGGCGGGCGTTAGGCGGTTTCTTCGACCTCCTTGGTTTCGGTTGCGGGTACCGTCAGCATCAACAGGAAACCAATCAGCAGGAATGCCAGGATAGTGCTCATGCCCCAGCGCTGGCTGTCGGTGACGGCTGTGACCCAGCCCACCAGCAGGGGGCCGGCGAACGCGGTGGCCTTGCCGGAGAAGGCAAACAGACCGAACATCTGGGTCTGAAGGTGGGGTGGGGCAACGCGGGCCAGGTGTGAACGGCTGGCGGATTGCAGCGGCCCCACGAAAATGCCCAGGATCATGCCCCATACCCAGAATGCAGTCGCGCCATCCACAACCAGGATGGCCAGCGCACTGCTGCCCAGCCCGATTAGCGACAACAGGATGGTGTTGCGGCCACCCAGGGCGTCGTCGATCCACGCAAACCCCAGGGCGCCCAGCCCTGCCGTCACGTTCAGGGCAATGGCGAATTGCAGCACTTCAGTAGGGTTCATGTTGAAGGTGCCGGCGGCGTACACGCCCCCGAACGTAAAGATGGTGGCCAGTCCGTCGGTGTACAGCATGCGGGCAATCAGGAAGCGCACAATATCCTTGTACTGGCGGACGTGGGCGATGGACTCCTTTAACTGCGCGAACCCGGCGCGTGTGGATGCTGCCAGACTCAGACCGGTGGATGGCCGGTCCGGGATGAAGATAAACGCCGGCAGGGCGAACACCAGGTACCAGACAGCCACAAGTACGAAGGTGGCGCGCACGTGTTCGGCCTGGTCCCGGTCCAGGTTGAAAAGGTTGGCGTCGGTCTCGATAAAGCCGTACAGCGCGACGACCAGGCTTGTAACACCGCCCACGTAACCCAGTGCCCAGGCCCAGCCGGACCAGCGGCCGGTGCGTTCCCGGCTGGCCAGGTCCGGCAGCATGGAGTTGTAAAAGATAAACGCGAATTCAGCGCCGAGCGTGCCCAGACCGACCCATAGCGCGGCGTTCCAGAACTGGTCCTGCTCCGGAGTGACGGTCCACAACATGGCGGAAGACAGCACGCACAGCAGGGTGAAGGTGATGAACCAGGGTTTGCGCCGCCCGGACTGGTCGGCAATGGCGCCCAGTATCGGCGCCAGGATGGCGATAAAGATACCGGAAATGCCCACGATGTTGCCCCAGGCATTGGTGCCCGCCACCTCGTCCTGCATCACCGATACGCTGAAGTACTGGGCAAAGACAAAGGTGAGAATGATGGTAAAGAAGGCGCTGTTGGCCCAGTCGTACAGCGCCCAGGACCAGAGCGCGCGTTTGTCTTCCTGCGCGCCCGGGGGCTGGGCGTGGGGCGAGTGTGGTGGCATGTTCGGCTGGGCTCCTTATCCTGACAAGGGACATCCGTGCCGTGATTGTGGCCGTTATCGACGCAAATGCCCAGCCCCGTTGGATTAAACGGCCTTCAGGTACTTTGCCTCGTGGTCGAGCAGCCAGGCCTTGCGTTCCAGACCGCCGGCGTACCCGGTGAGGGTACCGTTGGCACCAATGACCCGGTGGCAGGGAATCAGGATCGCCACCGGGTTGAGGGCATTGGCCCGGGCCACGGCGCGCACCGCTTTGGGGTTGCCCAGGGTTTCGGCCAGGGCGCTGTAGGAGCGATGTTCACCCGTCGGGATGTCGATGAGCCCCTGCCAGACGCGTTGCTGGAAGTCGGTGCCGGTCAGCTGGATCTGCTCCCTTGGCAGGGGCCGAAGCTCGCCGGCGAAATAGGCCTCCAGCCACTCGGTGATGGCGCTGGGCGCGGAGTGCGGCTGCTCCCGCCACTGAGGATGATGGAATCGCCGGGCCTGCAGGGCGTGCATACGGTCTTCGTTGCCGTCGAAGTCCAGGTGGACCAGTTTGTCATCCACCGTGGCCAGACTCAGGGGGCCAACGGGGCTGGGAAAGCGGCTGATAGTGATGACTGTATTCATGGCGTGGTCTCCTGCCGGGGTGGATGGTCGGCCAGCGTGGCCCACAAATACTGGGCGGCATAAGCCCGCCACGGGCGCCAGCGTTCAGCGTGACGGGTAAGGGCTTTGGCGTTGGCTGGTCCGCCAAGGCTGGCTGAGGCCTTGAGGATGCCCAGGTCGCTGGCCGGAAAAGCGTCGGGGTCGGACAGGCCGCGCAGGGCCAGGTAGTTGAGTGTCCAGGGACCGATACCGCGAAGGGGGGCTAGCTGCTCCAGCAGGGTACTGCCATCCAGCTCGGCAAAACCGGGTTCGGCAAACCTTGCAGCGACCCGGGCGAGGGTTTCTGCCCGGCTGCGGGGCAGTCCCAGTTTATCCAGTGGTTGCGCTGCCAGGTCCGCTGGCTCCGGGAATCGATGAGTGATGCCGGTGCCAGCCGCCAGGTCTTCCGGAAGGGGAGTTCCATGGCGGGCGACCAGCCGACCGGCAATTGTGCGGGCGGCGGCTATGGATATCTGCTGGCCCAGGATAGCCCGCACGGCGAACTCGAACCGGTCCCAGCATCCGGGTACGCGAAGGCCGGGATGCTGTGTAACGATGGGGCGCAACAGTGGATCCCGGGACAGGAGGCTGGTGATGGTGGACAGGTCTGCGTCCAGATCGAACAGCCAACGTATCCGCTCGCTCACCTCGAGGATGGCCTGCCGTGCCGGCCCCCTGAGAATCACCTGCATACCTGGCTGGTCAGCGCGCGGCCGGCAGATCACCAGCCCCGGCTGACCAGTGAACTGTATCGCACGGGCATAATACTGATCGCCCACTGCTTCCAACCCGGGAATGGCACGGGCGCGGAAGAACGCCAGCAGGGCATCGCTGTCAAAGGGCGGTCGCGCCTGCAGGAACAGGACGAGATCATCGCGAGCCGGCTTGAAGGGATCGTCGGGGCTGCGGCGGCTGTTGCTGGCCGGCCGTCCAGGGCCACGGCGATAGGCTGTGGGAGCATCGCCATAGGTTTCTTTCAGGGTATGGTTGAAGCGTCGAAGGCTGCGGAAACCGGCGATCTCGGCAATCTCGGTCATGCTCAGGTTGCTGTCCACGATCAGCTGCCTTGCCCGTAACAGGCGTCGGGCCTGGGCATGTTGCTGGGGCGTTACGCCGGTGTGGCGCTTATAGAGCTGGCGCAGGTAGCGATCGGTAATGCCCAGGCGTTCAGCCAGTTCCGGTACTGAACGGGTGTCCAGGGCGCCTTCCTCCACCAGCCTCACCGCTCGTGCCAGCGTGGTATGCACGCCGGCGGCGGCCGGGCTGCCAGGAGCGGCTTCCGGGCGGCATCGCAGGCACGGCCTGAAACCATTGGCCATGGCCGCTTCCGCCGACGGGTAAAAGCGCACATTGCCCCGCTTGGGCGTTACCGCGGGGCAGATGGGGCGGCAGAAGATCCCGGTGGTCAGTACGGCGGTGTAGAAGCGACCGTCAAAACGGGCATCCCGGGTTTGCAGCGCCTGGTAGCAGAGATCATCAGTCAATGTGTCCATGTCTGAAAGTGTACCAGTGCTGGCCGGGAAAACTCGCCGGATTCGGAACTGAGCGTGTCGCGGTCAGATGGTCAGGCCCAGCAACAGGACAAGTTCGGAGAACACCACGCTGGCGCCCAGGGTATCGCCGGTGTAGCCGCCCAATTGGCTGCGCAGGTAGCTTCCCCAAACCAGGGCAACTCCCAGGGTTGCACACAGCCCCCACAACAATAGCCAGGGTTCGTACAGAACCAGTACCAGGGACGCAAAAACAGTGAAGGTCGCGGCAATCGCCAGCCGGGTTCGCGAAAAGCCATCGGCAACCGGTTTGCTCTTGCTCTTGTCCGGATCGGTCACGTATGGGAGGTAGCCCATGATCAAAAGTGGTGTGAGACGTGCCACCATGGGTGCGGCCAAAAGTGCCAGCCAGACGGGGCTTGCCTCGGCCAGCAGGGCGACTTTCAGCACCAGGGCCATCACCAGTGCCGCTGTGCCGTAGGTGCCAATTCGGCTGTCCTTCATGATCTCCAGACGCTTTTCGAGCGTATATCCACCACCCAGTGCGTCCACGCTGTCGGCCAGACCATCCTCGTGGAAGGCCCCTGTCAGCCACAGGTGCAGGATGACCACCAATACAATCGAGATCAGCGGACTGAAGGCAAGGGTCAATAAGGTGTAGGCGCCGACATAACATGCGCCCAGGAGCAGGCCGACGACCGGGAAATAAAGGCTGCTCTGGTTCATCAGGCGTTGTGAGTAATCGATCTGGGTCAGCATTGGTATCCGGGTGAGGAAACCAATCGCGAGCCAGAAGGCCTGCCATTCACGGGATGCGGGGTTTGTATGGGTGCTCAAATGCTGCTCCGGGGGCATGCTCGCGGGATTTGTTGCCATACTCTACACTTTTTTTGTAGGCCGCCGGAAAAACGGCTCCCTTGAGAGGAGTCACGCAGTTTTATGCATGATCAAAAGGATAGCGATGGCTCAGGCCAGAACTCGCCAGAATTTTATAACAAGCTGACAGCCAGCGTACCCGTTATTCTCTATACCTACTGGTTGAGTGCTGACGGGGGTGAGCATCGGTATCCTTATGTTAGCAGGCGGGTGGCTGATTGGTTCGGGCTGGAACCTGAGGCATTGCAGAAAAGTGCGGATGCCATTTTTGGGATTGTTCATCCGGATGACCTGGCCGGTGTTGGCGAGAGTATCCAGGCTTCCGCTCGTAATCTGACGACGTGGGAGCACTGCGCCAGGCTGAAGCTCACGACCGGAGAGTACCAGTGGTTTGAAGGCCACTCCGAACCGGAGCGACTGAGCGATGGCAGTACCCTGTGGTACGGTCAGTTTCACAATATCCAGCAATACAAGGAATTGGAGCAGGTTCTGCGTGAGAGTGAAACGGAGCATTCGTATCAGGCGGGTTTCCAGAAGCTGATCGCCGACCTGTCGAAGGAATTCATCAACCTGCAGTTCGGAACCATTGATGAGTGTATACGCGAACTGCTGAAAACCATGGGGCAGTTCTTTGAAGTCGATCGCGCCTACCTGTTCAGTTTTTCAGACGATTACCAGTCCATGGCCAACACCCATGAGTGGGTAGGCCCTGGTGTTCCCGCCCTGATTGACAGACAGCAGAGCGTCTATATTGGAAATTTGCAGTGGTGGCAGCAGCAGATTAGCGGAATGGTGAGCACTGATAAGGTTGTCTTTATACCTGACGCGTCTGGATTGCCTGATATTGCTGGCGGGGAGAAAGAGATACTGGAACGCCGTGGCGTAAGCTCCATGTTTGCTGTGCCGGTCAAGATCCGCGGGCGCGTTACCGGTTTTTTTGGCGTGGATTCACTGCAAAAGCGAAATTGGCGTGAGGACCAGGGCGATCTCCTGATCATTGTTTCCGGCTTGCTGTCCGGCGCACTGGAGCGCCATAACCTGGAGCAGAAGCTACTCAGCCAGTCCATTCGGGATCCCTTGACCGAACTTCACAACCGTCGCTACCTGATGCCGCGCCTGGAGGAAATGCTGGGACGGGCGGCCCGGAAGCACGAACCGTTTGCCGTGGCGATGTTTGATATCGACCATTTCAAGCAGATCAATGATTCGCTGGGGCATCTCGCCGGCGATTATGTGCTGACCGAGTTCGCCGGGATCCTGGTGGAAAATACCCGCGGCATGGATGTGGTGGCTCGCTTTGGCGGGGAAGAGTTCATGGTCGCGTTTGCGCTGGACGACACGGACGATGTGGGCGGTATGGTTGCCAGGATCCTGCTGGCGGTGCGTGGGCATGAGTTTGTTTTCGAAGACTTGCCCATTGAGGTCACCGTCAGTGCGGGCATTGCCGCGGTGACGGACCTGCCGACGATACCTTCCAGTCCGGACCCGGTGATCGGCAAAGCGGATCACCACCTCTATCTGGCAAAGGAGGCGGGCAGGAATTGTTTCGTTGATGCATCGGGGGTATTTCGCCCATAAAAAAAGATCATTTCACCTCTTATTCATAATGGGTATATCCTTATGCCTATAAATTTAAGTCTCCCCTGGAGGTGAAGCCATGACGAGCCCAGTCGTGCAGCATTTTTTTGACGAGCCAACGAATACCTTCAGCTACGTTGTCCGTGACCCGGACAGTACGGCCTGCGTCATTATTGACTCGGTACTGGACTTTGACTACGCGTCCGGGCGCACGGAGGTTCGTTCCGCCGATAACATCATTACTTATATTCTTCGCGAAGGCCTGGCTGTCGAGTGGATTCTGGAAACCCACGTTCATGCAGACCATTTGTCCGCCGCGCCGTATCTGCAGGAGCATCTCGGCGGGAGAACCGGTATCGGAGCCCGCATCGTCGAAGTGCAGAACATTTTCGGTAAGGCCTTCAATGCCGGCACTGAGTTCGCCCGTGACGGCAGCCAGTTCGACCGGCTCTTCGAGGAAGGTGACCGCGTGGACATCGGCAATCTGGAGGTCTGTGTGCTGCACACGCCGGGCCACACTCCTGCCTGCCTGACCTATGTGATTGGAGACGCCGCATTCGTCGGCGATACTCTGTTCATGCCGGATTACGGCACCGCCCGCTGCGATTTTCCCGGAGGAGACGCGCGAACCCTTTTCCGGTCGATCCAGAAGGTCCTGGCCCTGCCGCCGGAGACCCGCATATTCCTGTGTCACGACTACAAGGCGCCGGGGCGTGAAACCTATCAGCATATGACCACCGTGGCAGAGCAACGCCGTGCGAACGTGCACGTTCATGAAGGGATCTCCGAGGAACGGTTCGTGAAGATGCGCACCGAACGCGATGCCACCCTGGAAATGCCCCGGCTGATTCTGCCTTCGGTACAGGTCAACATGCGGGCTGGCCAACTGCCTCCGGCGGAAGGTAATGGGCAGGTCTATCTCAAAGTGCCGGTCAACCTGTTCTGAACCGCCGATGAGCCTCAAACGCTACCTTCCGGTATTGCAATGGCTACCGGAGTATCGCCGGGAACAGGCCGCCAGTGATCTGATTGCTGCGGTGATTGTGACCATTATGCTGATTCCCCAGTCACTGGCTTATGCACTGCTGGCGGGACTACCTGCGCAGGTTGGGCTTTACGCGAGCATCCTGCCACTGGTGCTGTACGCGGTGTTTGGCACCAGCCGGACCCTGTCGGTGGGGCCCGTGGCCGTGGTCGCGTTAATGACCGCAGCAGCTTTGGCGCCGATCGCTGCGCCTGGCAGCCCGGAGTACCTGGCCGGAGCGGTGCTGCTGGCCGTCATGTCAGGTCTGATGCTGACGGCAATGGGGGGGCTGAGACTGGGATTTCTGGCGAATTTTCTTAGCCATCCGGTGATTTCCGGATTTATCACCGCGTCGGGCATCGTGATCGCGTTCAGCCAGCTCAAGCACATATTGGGGATTGATGCCTCTGGTCATAATCTGATTGAGATTGCCGGCTCACTGGCCGGGAACCTGGGGAACGTCAGTTTGCCGACCCTGCTGATCGGTGCGGGGGCCCTGGTGTTCCTGATGTTCGCCCGATCACGTCTGAAACCCCTGTTGATCCACTTCGGATGTGGAATCCGAATGGCGGACATCCTCACCAGAACAGCGCCCGTTCTGGCGGTGTTGGTCACCTCTCTGGTTGCGTGGGTATTGGAGCTGGATGCGCTGGGTGTCCAGTTGGTGGGTGAGGTGCCCTCCGGTTTGCCGGAGCTGACGATGCCTTCCATGGAAGTGTCTGTCTGGAAGCAGCTTGCGGTTGGCGCGTTGCTAATCAGCGTGGTGGGGTTTGTGGAGTCGGTGTCGGTAGGGCAGACGCTGGCGGCGAAGCGCCGGCAGCGCATTGATCCGGATCAGGAGCTGATTGGCCTGGGTGCAGCGAATCTCGGGGCGGGCTTTTCCGGGGGGATGCCGGTAACTGGCGGTTTTTCCCGCTCGGTAGTGAATTTTGACGCCGGTGCGCAAACCCCGGCGGCAGGTGCGTATACCGCCGTGGGTATCGCTCTGGCGACGTTGTTGCTGACACCCGCGATCGCTTATCTGCCGACGGCAACGCTGGCAGCAACGATCATAGTGGCGGTGGCCACGCTGATTGATTTCCCGGCGCTGGTGCGTACCTGGCGTTATTCCCGTGCCGACTTTGGCGCCATGCTGGCGACTATTACGCTCACTCTGGTTTATAGCGTTGAAGCGGGCATCATCGCCGGGGTGGGGTTGTCGATCGGTTTGTTTCTGTTTCGAACCAGTCGCCCCCACAGTGCGGTGGTCGGCCGGGTGCCCGGCACCGAGCATTTCCGTAATATCCAGCGTCATCGGGTGGAAACCAGCCGTCACGTGACCTTCCTGCGGGTGGACGAGAGCCTCTACTTCGCTAATGCCCGCTTCCTGGAAGAAGCGGTGATGGACCTGGTCACCTGCCAGCCGGACCTGAAGGATCTGGTGTTGGTGTGCCCGGCAGTGAACCTGATTGATGCCTCCGCCTTGGAGAGCCTGGAGACCATCAACGAAAGGCTGAGTGATGCCGGCGTGCGTCTGAATCTGTCTGAAGTGAAGGGGCCGGTGATGGACCGGCTGAAGAATACTCAGTTGCTCAGTCGTCTGGAAGGAACGGTTTTCCTCAGTACATTTGAGGCCTGGCAAACACTGGTGTCACCTTCAGAGATGCCGGTAACGAGCGTGCCCTGATACACTGGCTGCCCGGTTTGAAAGGGTGAACTTCCATGGGCATGACGGACAACCTGCTGTCCACCACTCAGTTGATCATCACGGCATTCCTGTTCCTCGGGATACTGGTCACTGCTGTCCGTCAGGTGGACTGGCAGGCCCTGCGGAGGGACAACGCCCTGCAGCATTCCTTCTTCGGCGCCGCCGTAGTCCTCGGGTTCCTCTGGCAACTGAGAGCCGGAATCTCGCCGGGCCTGTCCATTCATATTTTCGGCATGACAGTCATTACCCTGATGCTGGGGTGGGGGCTGGCGGTGCTGGCAGGCCTGCTGGCGCTGGTGATTACCGTCATCACCGGGCGGGAACCGTTGGTCATGTTTGCCGCCAACGGGCTGGTCACAGTGATGGTACCGGCGCTGGTCAGCCACGGCATCATGCTCTGGGAGCGAGGCAGGAATTTTCGTAATTTCTTTGCGTATATCTTTTTCTGCGGCTTTTTCGGCGCCGGTATTGCGGTGGCGTGTGCCGGGGTGGTGATGTGTTTGATGCTATGGACCGCCGGGGTGTATGAGTTCAGAGAACTGGTCCATGAGTACCTCCGGTACCTGCCGCTGATTATGTTGCCTGAGGGCTTCGTGAACGGCACGTTCGTGACCGGGCTGATGGTGTTCCACCCGGACCGGTTGACCACGCTGGACCAGCGGCGTTATCGCTGAATACAAAAAGCCCGCTTCAGCACTGAAGCGGGCTTTTTGTTTATCCCCATGGGGTGCCTGACGGCGCTGTTAACGCACGCCGGCGCGGCGCAGGGCTGCGGGCGTGAACTCGTTGGAGCGGGCTTTCACGCCAAAGGTGTACGGGTCGTCTTCCTCGTTGGTCAGACCCATCACCAGGTAGCGGCCGGACAGCAGGTCGTACAAGGTTTCAGCGGCATAGCTGGGCACGACGACATCATAACCCTGAACCATGTGGGCCTCGGCTACGCGCCAGAGCTGACTGCGTCCGTCGTAGTGGTCGACCACGGCGATCTGCCAGGAATCCTCGTCGACATAGAAATCACGCTGGGCATAGATATGACGCTCGCCGTCCTTCAGGGTGGCGCGCACATGCCAGACGCGGTGCAGCTCGTAGCGGGTCAGCTCCGGGTTGATGTGGCCGGGCTGGATGATGTCATCGTAGCTCAGATCCTGGTCGCCCAGCCGGTAGGAATTGTACGGGATGTACATTTCCTTCTTGCCGATCAGTTCCCAGTCATAGCGATCCGGCGCACCATTGTACAGGTCGAGGTTGTCGGAGGTGCGCTGACCATCGGCGGCGGTGCCCGGACCATCATAGGCTACCTGCGGGGCACGGCGGACACGACGCTGGCCCGAGTTGTACAGCCAGGCCCGGCGTGCTTCCTTGACCTGGTTCAGGGTTTCGTGAACCAGCAGCACGTTACCCGCCAGACGGGAGGGCGCGGTGATGACCTGCTTGAAGTAGAACATCACATTGTCATCCTGGCCCGGCTCATAGTCTGCCAGTGCGACACGGTCGGTCAGATGCTCGGTGAATTTGACCGGGCTGTAATCACCGTTTGCCTGTGGGGTTACCTGGGCAACGTTCCGGATAATGGAACCGCCGCGATAACGGGTAATGTGGTTGAAAATGACTTCGACACCACTCTTGGGAATCGGGAAGGGTACGCCCGTTTCATAGTTCTGGAGGCCGTTGCCGTCGGCAGTCAGAGACACCTTGGTAGCGTTCTCGACAGCCTTCTCCATCATGAAGTCGGGGTAAGCCGCAGTGCGCCGGGTCTGGTAGACCGGAATGAAATAGTCGTCGTAGGCCTTGATGGTGGCAACCTGGCCCGGAGAGAGCCGGTCCTTGTACTCCTCCACGTTGCTCTGGTCGATGACGAACAGGCGCTCGTCGTTCGGGAACGGGTCCGGGTAGATCCCTTCCTGAGGCTGATCCACGGGCGGGGATGTCAGGCCACCGTCCCAGGCCGGGATCTCGTCGCCATTCCCCGCTTGTTCAGCGCCAATGGGCGTCAGTTCGTTGCCAAGTTTTGCTGCTTCCTCGGCGGAAACAGCCGCAAGGGCTGCCCCGGAAGAAAACAGGGAGACGGCGATAGCGCTACCGATGAGGTGTTTTCTGTATGTATTCACAAGAAACTCCTTTGTGATTGTCGTTAGTGAATCAGAATGAATAGGAAACACTGGCGGAGATGAAATCCCGGTCTGAAATGACGTTGTAGTCACCACCGAAATAGTTCGTGTAACTGATCGAGCCGGAGTATTTGTTCTGGTAGTTGGCATCCAGACCAAGACTGACCGACTTGTTGCCCTCGTTGAAGTTGCCGCCGGGGTCCGGGGCATAGCCTTCGACATCATGGGTGAGGAACAATTTGGGCATCAGGTTGATACCGGCAATGGCATTGGAGTAGTCCAATGCGAACAGGGCGCGATAGCCCCAGGAGAACGACGTGGTGAAGCCGTCCGAGCCGCAGTTGGTGGGGTTGATGTTCAGCCTGGTTGTCTCGTCCCCCGGGCCTTCGCTACAGAAGTCACCGGAGAAAGACTCGCCATCGAGCGGAACCGGTCCTACGCCGTAGATGCCGGATCGGCCATAGCGGGCTTCGCTTTTGTCCGGCAGGTCATGGACGTAAGTGGCGCCAACCTCGGCTACGATGATAAACCGCCCCGCACCCAGTACGCGGTCGATGAAGTGGATCAGTGTGGCCTGGACCTGGGACACGTCGTAGCGGTCATAACCGTCAACAGGCTTGCCGGCGTAATTGAAGTTGGGGTCGTCGTCCCGCACACGTTGCTCCAGTTTACTCACCACCTGATCATCCGGGCCGCGTTGTTGCAGGCCGCCGTAGATCAGTTCAAAGGTGTTCCACTGGATGGGCATGTTGGGGCGGAAGCTGTACTCGGCCCCTAGGGATGTCCCGGTTGGCAAGGTGGTGTTGATACTGATGCCGTACAGGTCGATGCCCTTGGGGTAATCAATGAAGTAGCTCGGGAACCGGGTGAACGGCTCGTTTGGATCATTGATCTGGTTTGCTTCCGGGTTTTCCGGGTTGTTCACCACGCCGCTGATGTACGGCAAACGGCTGTGGTAGCGGATGTAGTAGAACCCCAGCTCCGAATCGAGCGCCGGTACAAACCAGCGAACGGCGGCGCCGAACTGGTCTTTGTCACCGGGCTCGACGTCACCCCGGCGGGGCGAGACGAAGCCTTCCTCGAATGCTTGTGAATCGGGTACCTGGCCTGCGAGGAGTACCGGGCCACAGCCGTCGGCTGCGACATCCGCCGAGGAGAAGAAGGTGCCGCAATCATCGATCTTGAACGGTTCCCACTCGGTCTGAACGTAGGCTTCTACGTTGATTTCGGGGGTGATCCCGACCGAGGTGTACAGCATGTTGACCGGCAACAGAACGTCTTTCAGTTCCGCGCCCGGGGCCCGGAAGGCCGGCACGTCAATGGGGTTGGTGGCGTTGATGCCGCCAAGGATGAAGGTGCTTTCACCCCAGCTCAGTACCTGTCGGCCATAGCGGACTGACACTGGCGTGTTGCCGGCGTACCAGTCGGTGAAAATGTAGGCGTCCAGCAGGTCTACGCCGGAAGCATTGTCTTTGGCTTCGGGATTGAGCGTGCGCTGTTGCCCCACGGGGTCCACCGCGCGCTCGTTATCCTTGAGCTCGAAATCGTAGTAATAGCTGCCGCGAACCAGGGCGCCGATACGTGTCAGGTAGTCGCTGTCGGGGGCGTAGTCGAGGAACAGCTCGGAGCGGCCACGCAGGATCTGGGAGTACGGATCGCCTTTTTCGAAGTTCAGGTTACCGTCATCAAAGTTGTTGGACGAGGCGCCGGTGTCGCTGTAGGCGAATTCCGATCCCAGATTACCCTGGGAGATCAGATCCGGATCCTGATCCTCCAGACGGATACCAATGCCAGCGGTCAGCTTTGTGCTGAAGGAGGCATCGATACCGTAGACGTCAAAGTTAATGGCTGCGGCAGGCGCGGATACCATTGCCGACAGGGCAGCTGTCGCCAGCGACAACCTTGTTCGCGAAAACCGGGAAGTATTTGTTGTTGTCATTTCTACTGCTCCAATTCTTTTTATCTTGGGGACCCGCAGCAAACACGTTGCGGGTCCCGGGGTAGACGTTTCGGTGTTGTCGGTTACAGCAGTCCTCCGAGGAGTCCATCATCAAGGAGGCCACCGTCACCGCCGTCGTCGCCACCGGATCCATCGCCATCATCAGGCTCAGCGCCACCGTCGGTGGACCCGTCACACTCCGGGTCGCCGGGGTTGTTGCCCACGTCTTTGACGACGCAGTCGTTGTTCACATCCACCGTGAATGCTGTGTTTGCATCCACACGGCTGCGGAACAGAGCGACCAGTTGAGCGGCCATTTCGTCAAACACCGCGCTGGAGCTGAACGGATCAACACCCTTCTGGCCAGCGGATATCGGGTTACCGTGAGAGCCTTCGAGATAGCGAGTGATCACGGGGCGGCTACCGTCATCGGTGCCGTCTCCGTTATCAATGCTGACGGCGCCCATGAAGCGGGCCATGGGATCGGTGCCGGCCAGAGGCGCGGGCTGGCTGTTAATCTCGAAACCGGTATCGGTCACCAGTTGCAGCGGTCCCAGATCGTAGATCTGGTCATCGGCTGCGTTGGGAATGGTGCCGTCAGATGGGCGATCGGCATCGCCATCAATGCCCACGATTGAAGTCAGTAGAGTGGCTTCATTGCCGCTTTCCTGGAACAGCGGTGCGAAGGCCACCGGATCTGTGGAATCCAGCAGGGCCTGGAACACGTTGAAGTAGATGTTCAGTTCGGTTCTGCCCTGGGCGAGCAGTCCGCCGGACGCCGCTTCAAGTCCTGGCAGCAGCACCGGGGCAATGGTCTCGCGGGAGTTTTCCGCCAGGCGCGAGAACTGCCCGCCAGTGTTGAACATGACGGAAGCGAGGATCGGATTCAGGTCCGGGTTGTCCTGCGACGCTAGGTTGTTGATCACCGGATAGGGCACGCCACCCATGCCGCTCAGGGAGTGGCTGATGAAGTACACCCGGTCGGTGTTCATGCTGGTGCCGTCAGCACAGTCACCGTCAGTTGCGCACTGATTGATGGCGTCCTCGATGGCCGGCAACAGGGCGTTCACATTTAGCAGGTCCAGTGCGCCCTGGCGCATGTTGTCCCGGGTGTTGGCGTAGTTGGTGAAGTTCAGGAACAGGCTGCCGGATTCAGGGTTGTCGACCTGATCCCGGGTCACCGCCTGCATTGCATCGTTGGCGGTGAAACCAAAGTGCCTTTCCGTGGCGTCCTCAGAGGCGCCTGGCTGCTGGGAAATTTCCACCATGCCAGGGGTGGTTTCAGGATCATTTTCATCGCGGGCGCTGGTGGCAGCTTCGCCGAATACGCCGTTCAGGGGCATATCGATACCGACGGTGATGAAACAATCGGCACTGTTCTGGGGCGTATCTCCCTCCGCAAGGCAAAGCAATGCTGCGGCCGTTGCCATTGGCAGGATCGCGGACCGATCCTGAGTAGCGGCGTGCTGATAGATAATCACCGGATAGCCCTCGGCAGGAGGGCCTCCGAAGAGATCGTTTGTGTCCGGCGTACCAACGATAATGGGAATCTTGGTATCGGCCTGTTTCTGGATGAACGGGAACCGGTAGGTCACCCTGTCGGATTTCGCCTGCGGCAGATCAGGGTTTGCGCTGAAATCAGCGGGGAGCCAGGATCCGGTCTGTAACGGGCTGCCATCGGTACCGTCCGGCAATTGCTGGTAATACGGCAGGGTAATTTCGCCCTCGTATACTTGTACGTTGACATTGATCTCTGTCAGCCCGAGATCAACTGCAGTCTGTTGCAGTGCGGGGTTGACCTCGCCTCCGGTTTTCTGGCTGAAGAAGCGTACCGGAGAGGGGGCGCCGGATTCCGGGTCATAAGCCGCAGGAATGTCCAGGGTACTCGAGGCATCGGCGGCTAGCTGATCCGCCCGGGCGGAGACATCAACCACTTCCGCCACGGCCTGGGTTGCTGTGTCCTGGAGGATAAACGCCAGCCTGCGGTCGTCGTCCTCGGAGGCCACGAGATCGCCATAAAGCACGGTCATGCCGTTCTCATTGGCTTCAGTCAGGATGCTGGCGAGTTCAGCGTCGAATAAGCGATAGGTTTCGTCCGTAAGCAGCTCGAAAATGCGGGAGTTGACCTGCTGCTCTTCGTCAGAGGCACCGCTGAGCGGCTGGTCGGAGAGGTTGAAATCTCCTGCGATCAGCGCGTTCAGGACCGATTGCTTGCGATCTGTGAGCAGGTGGTTGCGGAACCAGGCCGCTGGTGCGGCATTGGCCAGCAGCACGTCTTCCACCGCCGTGGTGGTGAAGCTGATGGCGAAAGTGACATCATCGAACGTGGGAATGCCAGTGGCACTCCGGCCCAGGTCGCCGAGCGTCTCGCGTTTGAAATCAAAGAAGTCCGAGCCAAAGGCGCGCGCCGGCAGCATGGAGTCCCGGAATGGCTGCAGTGCCGGGTTGCTAAGCACAAACTCGGGGTTGGAGGCGGTCTCGAAGCGCAGCTCCTGAACCAGCGGCTCGCCATCCTTATCCACGATGTCATTGCTCAGGACCACCGCGTACTTGGTTTTCGGTTTCAGCGGTTTGACCGGCAGGACTCGAATAGCGTTGTTGGCTGAACCCCCGGCGGCTTCGGCAGGACCGTCTGCGTCAACGGTGATAATCTCGATGCGGAAGCGTTGGTCCAGCAGTTCCTGGTAGAGCGCATCGGCAGCTGCTGTATCGCCCTGTTCCTCCAGGCGCCTGGCGTGGCGATACTTCTCGGCGTCGACAACGCCGCCCACTTCTCGCTGTTGCTGGAAGACGCTATCGCCAGAGGGGAATTCGATTTCCAACACGAAAACGTTCTGATCCGGGTTAGGGATCACTTCTCCATCTATTTCAACAAAGGCACGGGCGTCCAGTGTCTGGTTTGGGTCCAGGCTGTCACTGATTTTGACGTCAAACGGCGCCAGGATGGAGTTACCATCGACAAAGCCAAGGCCGGTAGTGACCGGGTTGGCGGGGTCGGTACCGTTCAGCATGGTACCGTCGTTTTCAGGGTTCAGGAAAAATAATGGATCACTGGGCAGCGGAAACGCGGTGTCCAGTGGCCGAAAAATGGGTTTGGTGCCGTCCGCAGGGTGATTAGGGTTGTCGATCTCGTAGACCGGGTTGGCATTTTTACCAGTCTGGCCGCCACTGTCGAGACAACCCGACAGCGCGGTACTGCCTGCCACAAGCGCCAGGAGCGATGTTTTTCTGATGTTGACCATGTCTGTACCTTTCCGATTGTTATTGTCATGCGGGCGGAAACGGCCCTTGCCAGACCAAACGACAAAGACTGAACAATGGTTCCAAAAAATTTGTCAAAGAATGTCAATAAGATGTTTGTAGCGAGTTGTACTGATTTGTCGGAGCAGGGGCGGATAGTGGCTATCTTACAGTGGGCGGGATGTATTTTACCGGGGGAGCCATCAATGGCAGTCGTACAGGTCACCGGATTGGTTAAACGCTATATCGGGGCAGGTGAAGCCGTAGAGGTGCTCTCTGACCTCGACATGGAGCTTGGCGAAGGAGACTCGCTGGCGCTCACCGGTCGTTCGGGGTCCGGAAAAAGCACGGTGCTGAATCTGTTGTGTGGTCTTGAAGCATCGGATCGTGGACGTATTGGAGTGCTGGGAGACGTTTTCCAGGGGAATGCTGGCGGCTATTCCCGGGATGAAGAAAGGCGTTGGGCCGCCCTGAGACGACGCGCAATCGGTGTGGTGTTCCAGGATGCCAACCTCATGCCGGCATTGACCCTGCTTGAGAACGTCCGTTTCCGGGCGCGACTGGCGGGGCAGCCGGAGCAGTCTGCAAAGGGCTGGCTGGAGCGCCTGGGAATCGGAGAGCTGGCGGGGCGGTATCCGGATCAGGTGTCCGGTGGTCAGCGTCAGCGCGCTGCCCTGGCCATGGCATTTGCCATGAGCCCCGGCCTGATTCTGGCGGATGAGCCGACGGGAAGCCTGGATCACCACACGGCGGATGACGTGGCAGACTGTCTGTTCAGTATGCAGCAGGAAACCGGCTGTTCGCTGATCCTCGCCACCCATGACCTGGCTCTGGCGGCCCGCTGCCAGTCGCGCCTTGACCTGGGCGTTGAGCAGCCCGTTGTGACATCGTCGCCGTCATGACCCTGTTTACCGCGCTGTTCAGCCATTATCGGTGCCACCCCATGCAGTTGGCGGCACTGGCGCTGATGATTGTACTGGCAACCACCCTTTGGACCGGTGTGAGCCATCTGACGGATCTTGCCCGCGCCAGCCTGGCGCAAAGTGAGCAGGCAGTGGCCGGTCGTCAGCAGGTGGTTCGCGAGGATCAGAAGGCGGTTACGGTCAGCGACTTTGTCCGCTTGCGCCGCCAGGGACTGTGCGTCATGCCCTGGCTGGAAGTGCAGCGGCCGGCCCCCGACGGCCGGGTTATCGGAGTCGACCCGTTTGCCGGGGCGTGCTTTGGCGATGACGTCCCCGGGCAGGCCCGGGACGATCTGCTCAAGGGACACCCTTTTCTGGATATCAGTGAAGCGTCGGAGCTTGTCAGGCAGGGGTACCCCGCCAGGCTGACACTGTTGGTGGCGGAAGATATGCCCGCTGGGGACCTGCCAGCCGGTTACCGGATTCGTAGCTTTTCAATGGGCCCGGATACCGGTGAGTTGGGAGAAAGCTTCCTGTTGAACCTGGATGCCCTGGGGTTGTTGGTGTTGCTTATCACCGCGTTGCTGGTGCGGAGTGTCTACCTGCTGGGACTGGCGCAGCGTCGGGAAAGTTTTGCCCTGCTTGAACGCTTCGGGGTTCCGGCGGCCAGCGTCCGATGGTGGTTGCTGATTGAACTGACGGTTCTGACAACCTTGTGTGTGGTTCCAGGCATCTGGCTTGGACGTTGGCTTGCCAGCGCGCTCGGCAGCGGATTCGGGGAAGCCATGGAGAGGCTGTTCGACGCGCCCCTGTATGCCGTGCAAACCGACGATCTGCTGTGGCCGGCACTGGTTATGGCGCTGGTGGTGCTGGCCGCCTGTTTCGCCGATACCCTGAAGCCGCGCTGGCGGATAGCGCCTGGTAGCCGGAACTATCGCCATTTGCTGGTGGTGTTGCTGCTGGCCGGGCTGACAACAGTCACCCTGACCACCACGCTGATCTGGCTGTTCACCGGAATAACCGTGGTGTTTGTTGCCCTGGGGCTGTTGACGCCCCTGGTGCTTTCCGGGCTTGCTGGCAGGCAGGCCAGGCGTAGCGGGGATGTGGTCAGGCAATGGCGGTTGCGGGAGTTGTCGGTACTGTTTCGCCGTCTTGCCTTACCGGTGGTGGCACTGCAATTCGCGGTAGCCATGGTGTTGGCCATTCAGGCCCTGGTTACCACCTTCGAAGATACCTTCGAGGCCTGGCTGGGCCAGCGTTTGGCGGCGGAACTCTATGTGGAGGTGCCGGAGGGCGAGTCATCGCGGGCCGCCGTGGCTGCGCTGTCAGCGTTGGAAGGTCTCGGTGACTGGCACCTTGTGCAGCGGGGAAAGGTGCGGGTTGGGGGTGTGGAAGGCGCCGGGCGCGATAGTGAGCCAGTTGCGACGGACCTCTTCGCCATATCGCCCATTGGCCCGCTGGTCGACGGCTGGGAGCTTCTGTCTGCAGCACCGGGGGCCTGGTCGCAACTGGCGAAGGGAAACGGTGTCATGGTCAACGAGCAGTTGGCGCGTCGGCAAGGCTTCCAGCCCGGTGACGAGATGTTTATCTCGGTTGGTGGTAACTCCCTGCGCCTGCCTGTCGTTGGGGTCTATGCCGATTACGGCCGCCCGGCGGGGGAGGTCCTGTTGGCTGGGGATCATCTGCCGGGTGCTTACAGTCCGGCTTTCGAGAGCTTTTCCATTAATACCGGATCCCTGCCGGTGGCGCAGATTGAACAGGCGCTGACCAGCGCCTGGGACACCGAGAAACCGGTGATCAGAGACAACGAAAGCATTCGCTCCCTGGCTTCTGCCGTATTTGACCAGACGTTCCTGCTGACCCGGGCAATCACCCTGCTGACCCTGGCGCTGGCTGCGGGTTCCCTGTTGATGATGGGCTGGGTGTTTTTTACAACCCGGGCGTGGTATTTCCGGCTGTTATCGGTGTGGGGAATGTCGCGGGCCGAAGTGGCCGGCCAGTTGTACCGGCTGGCCATGGTGCTGACGGGCGCGTTGGCCCTAATGGCGTTGCCGCTGGGGATCTGGCTGACCTGGGTGCTGGTCAGCCGCATTAATCCGCTGGCGTTTGGCTGGTCGTTGCCGATGACGGTATACCCGGGGTTCTGGCTGGAAATGGCTGTGCTGTGTCTGGCCATCGGCGGATGCATCGCCTTGCTGATGCGCCGACAATTGACGGGGCAGGTGCCCCCGCCCGAATTTGCCATCGGTGCCCGCGGAGGTGAACGATGAACAGTGTACCCGTTGTTGCGGTATGGCTGGTGGTTTTGGCACTGATTCTTTCGGGGTGTACTGACTCAGCGGAAGAAACCGGCTTTGCCGGTCTGGGGGACGAGCAGGGGAAATTTGCACAGCCGGGTCCGGGGGATCGCCTGGCATTTCCGGACGATATGGGCCCCCATCCCCGCCACCGGATTGAGTGGTGGTACCTCACGGCTAACCTGACCACGGAACAGGGGGAGTCCATGGGCCTGCAGTGGACCCAGTTTCGTCAGGCCCTTACGGCGCGGTCGCCCGACGAACCGGTGCCGGAACCCGAAAGCTGGCCGCTGGAAGCTGGCTGGATGGCCCATGCCGCCGTGTCATTCCGTGGTGACCACCGGTTTGCCGAAAAACTGGCGCGGGGAGACATCGGGCAGGCAGGTGCGACTGCAGCGCCCTTTAAAGTCTGGCTGGATGACTGGCGCTTGCAGTCGGACAGTGGTCATTGGCGATTGCAGGCCAGTGGTGACAATTGGGCATACGATCTGACCCTGGCGAATCAGGGGGAGCCTGTCGCCCACGGCAACCAGGGGTTCAGCGCCAAATCCGAAGGTGGTGAGGGTTCGATGTACTTCAGCCTGGTGGACATCGCCATTCGTGGAACCGTGACGATCGAAGGGAAGAGCTATCAGGTGTCCGGACAGGGCTGGTTCGACAGGGAGTGGAGCAGCCAGTTTCTGAAGGCGGGGCAGCAGGGCTGGGACTGGTTTGCGTTGCACCTGGACTCCGGTGACAAGGTCATGGTGTTTCGCTTGCGCCAGGAAGCCGGGGATTATCTGTCCGGTACCTGGATTACTCCGGAGCGGAACCCGATAGCCCTGGGGCCAGATCAACTGGAGGTGACGGCGGAGCAGCGCCGGGATACAGAGCGCGGCGAGGTGCCGGTGCGATGGCGCATCCGGGTGCTATCAAAGGGGGGAGGGCTTGCGAAGGATGTGGAAATGAACGTGGAAGCCCCGGCTGGAGAATACTGGAACCTGGGTCGTTTCCCTTATTGGGAAAGCCCGGTCAGCGTCACCGGCAGCCATCGGGGTGAGGGCTACATGGAGCTGACCGGGTATTAATCGTCAGGCCTCAGTCCATTGATGTGGCGCCGATCTTGTGGATGCTCACGTCCGCGCCGTTGAACTCTTCTTCCTGGGTCAGGCGGAGCCCGGCAATGACGTTAATCACGCCGTATACGATCAGGCCGCCAACAAAAGCAATCAGAACGCCGGCGATGGAGCCAACAATCTGTGACATGAGGCTGACGCCGCCCAGTCCCCCCAGGGCTTCCTGGCCAAAGATGCCTGCGGCAATGGCGCCCCAGACACCACACACGCCGTGCAGCGGCCAGACACCCAATACATCGTCCAGGCGCTCGATTTTGGCCTGGGCCCATTCGAACAGGTACACGAAGACGGCGCCGGCAATACCGCCGGTCACCAGCGCACCGACGGGGTGCATCAGATCCGAGCCGGCACATACGGCGACCAGGCCGGCCAGCGGGCCGTTATGGATAAACCCCGGGTCCTTTTTACCGACCAGCATGGCGACCAGTACGCCACCAACCATGGCCATCAGACTGTTGACCGCCACCAGGCCGCTAATGCCGTCCAGGGTTTGTGCGGACATCACGTTAAAGCCGAACCAGCCCACGGTCAGAATCCAGGCGCCGAGGGCCAGGAACGGGATGTTTGACGGTGCAAAAGCGACCACGCGCCCATTGCGGTAACGCCCGTTCCGGGCGCCAAGCAGCAGGACCGCAGCCAGGGCGATCCAGCCACCCACGGCGTGCACCACAACAGAGCCGGCGAAGTCATGGAAACCTGCACCAAACTGGGTCTCCAGCCAGGCCTGGAAGCCATAATTACCATTCCAGATCAGACCTTCAAAAAACGGATAGACAAAAGCCACGATCAGACCGGAGGCAATCAGCATGGGGTAGAACTTCGCCCTTTCGGCAATGCCGCCGGAGACGATGGCGGGAATCGCAGCGGCAAAGGTCATCAGGAAGAAGAACTTGACCAGATCGTAGCCATTGGCGGCGGTCAGCTCCGTGGCGCCGGCCATGAAGTGGTTGCCATAGGCGATGTAGTAGCCCACGAAAAAGTAGGCAACGGCAGAGACGCCGAAGTCAGTCATGATCTTGACCAGGGCGTTGACCTGGTTTTTGTGGCGTACGGTGCCCACTTCCAGAAAGGCAAAGCCGGCGTGCATGGCCAGTACCATAATGGCGCCGATGAGTATGAACAGCGTGTTGGCGCTTTCGGTCAGGGTATGTACTGCACTCGTGATGTCCACGGGTTTTCTCTCCTGATAGATTGGATTGCTGCCTCTTGCCGGGCAGTGCGTGCATTGATGGAGTGCGTTAGTAGCAAGAGGTGTTCCAAAATAATGCAATTCAAGGGCGGTAAGGGGGTTGCGGGATTGTTGGAAGCTCGCTCTGGGGTATGGAAGGGCATTTGCGCACTATTGTTGTGCGTTTTCAGGGGTGGCGCACCAATCTGGAGTGCTTTACCAGCTGATTTCGTCTGATAGCGATTTTCCAGACTCGATATCGATTATGGCTTCCTGATTTGTGGATTCGGATTCAATAAGTGCCCGCAGGCGAATTTCCTGTTCCTGCATGGGCTCGGAGAGATCAATGATGATTTCTACCCGGCGGTTTTTGGCGCGGTTCTCTGGCGAGTTATTCGGCACTCTCGGCTCGGTATCCGCCAGGCCGGTTACGGCCAGCCTGGCAGGTTGCACGTGATCACGGGCCAGTAGCACGTTCGCGACCGCCGCTGCCCTGGCGGCGGACAGGTCCCAGTTGCTGTAAAAACGGTCTGTGCGGATAGGAACGTTGTCGGTGTGGCCTTCAATGGTCAGGTTGCCCGGAATATCGGCCAGAACTCTTGCCATTTCCAGCAACAGCCCTTCGAATTCGTAGGTCAGCCGGGCAGCCCCTGACGGGAAAGAGCCCTTTTCCTCTACCCGGATCACAATGCGCCGCTGGTCCTGGCTGACGTTGATGCGCCCGTCGGCGATGGCAGGCTTGAGAACCTGGAGGATCTGGTCCACGGATTCCTGCATCTGATCCTGAATGGCCGATTCCACAGCCACGTCTGTGGGGCTTTTGAGGGTTTGAAGCTCCGGCTTCTCGTCGGTAGTCGTCTGCTTCACCTCACTGACTACCGTCGGTTCAGGCGGAGCAGGAGAAAACTTGTCGAAGATCGGGCTGGTTCCTTCGGGAATTTCAAGGGCCGGGACTTCCCGCTGGACACCGAAGGCTTTGGAGAGTTCACCGGCAATCTGCTTGAATTTCTGTGCGTCGATCTCCGAGAAAGAGAGCAACAGAACAAAGAAACACATCAACAGGGACATGAGGTCCGCAAAGGTGACGACCCATGCGGGAATTCCCGGTTTTTCCTCTTCCGGCAGATCATCCACGGCTAGGTACCCTCGGCCTCAGCCAGTTTTTCACGCTCCTTGGGCGGGAGGTAGCTGGAGAGCATCTGTTCAATGATGCGCGGGTTGGTACCTTCCTGAATGGCAACGAGAGCGTCGATGTACAGGGACTGCATTCGCGCCTCTTCCGTCATCCGCAGGGACAGCTTGTCTGCGATGGGCGAGGCAATCATGGTGGCGATCATCGCACCATACAGCGTCGTCAGAAGCGCAACCGCCATAGCCGGACCGATGGATTTCGGGTCTTCCATGTTGGAAAGCATCTGCACCAGACCAATGAGGGTACCGATCATGCCCATTGCCGGAGCAACGTCTGCCATGGCGGTAAAAACCTTGGCCCCGGAGCGGTTATGGTCGAGCGTCATCAGGCGTTCCTTGCTCAGAAGTTGCTTGATGGTGTTGCCGTCCCGACCATCAACCAGCATCTGGATACCCTGGCTGAGGAAGGGGCTGCTGATCTCACGGCCTTCCAGGCCGAGGACGCCCTCTTTCCGGGCAACATTGCCGATATCCACCAGTTCCTCGATGCTGGCCTGGGTCTCAGGTAACTTGAACTTGAACGCTCTCGCAGCGGCCTTGAAGGCGCCAAAAAACTGGGCAAAGCTGAATTTGGCAAGCACCACCAGAAAAGTGCCGCCAACAACGATCAGAAGGGAGGCCGGATTTATGAATACCGATGGGGAAACGCCGAGAATCACTGCGGAAGCGATAAGCAATATGGCGCCAACAAGACCGATAAGAGTGGCGAAATCCACGGTTACTCCAGATTTGAATGAGGTAGCAAGACAATAATGGCGGCGAGGTTACCTTCAGGTCAGAATTTAATCAATTCGCAAAAGGTGTGCTTCACGCTTCTTCCTGTTGTTCTCTCCAGGCCGCATAACGATGCAGGTCTGATTCCACGAGCTTCAGACACAGGGCCACCACGCCGGCATCATCCAGGAAGCCAATGCCGATCAGCAGATCCGGAATGACATCCAGCGGGTTCAGCACATACAACAGAGCGCCGGCAATGGCGGCGATACTTTTCCAGGGCACATCACGGTAGCTGCCATTCCAGTAATCCCGGATCATGGCGAACATCAGTTTGATGTCCTCCCTGAAGCGGCTGAGCTTGCCGCTGCCTTTGACCTTGTCCTCAATGGTGCGCTGCCTGGCCAGCAGGGAATCCAGATCCTCACGCCGGACTTTGTCTGCTTCTGCGTTCAACTGCTTTTCTGCGTTTTTCTGGCTGAAGACGGGCATGCTGCTTGATCCTGTCAATTTGAATGTTGGTCCATTACCACCAGGCTTTCCCCCACATTTCGGGGTTGGCCCAGTTGTCCGGATTGTTCCAGGCCCGTTTGTGGTTGTAGGTGTCGATATTGTAGGTGTAGAGCGTCGACGCGTGATCATTATCGGTCAGTTCGGCCTGGCGCCGAAACCCCAGGGCGATAAAGTCGGTAAAGCTCCAGCCCCAATCCGGAGCCACCACCACAGCGATCTGATGTGTGCCGTAGTTTCTCAGTTGGCCCAACAGGACTTCCCCCTGATCCCTCGGGAGGTGTTCAAGAACGCCGGTAATCAGCGCCAGGTCCTGAACCTCGGGCAATGGGAATGCTTCGTTGGGGGCGGTTTCTGTCAAGGTTGTTATACGAACACCCTCATTGTGTAACTGCCAGTGCCTGCCCGCCTTTTCCGCCAATGCACCGCAAACCAGCAAATTACGTGGTTGGGTCGTGTCAATGATTCGTGCAATGGCCTTATGGGGCGTAGACATAAGACGTTCCGTACCTGAATTCGTGGGTCAGTATCCCATTTGCCCCTGTTGGCGGGCAACAGCGCGGGAATCCGGGCTTGGGAGAGGGTTTCGGGATGATTTCGCCCTTGGGTTATTGGCTGACATGGCTGACTTACTTGTCATTACGGGCAATATTTTGAGGGTTGAAGTGGTGTTATTGTTCTGTGACGTGTTCGACAATTGAACCAGGTTTCAGTGGCATTTTCTTGAACTGAATCAATTGACGCACGCAATGAAACATGACTGTCAGTAACAAAAAACAAAACAAAAACTGTCGCGTTAGAAGCGACATTTAAACTACGTTAAAACCATACAACAACACATGCGATGGAGTTTGCCATGAGCATCGACAGCATCAACAACTTGTCTACCCGTATTGCCGTCAACCTGAAGTCCAGGAAGTTGTCTCTTAAGTCTAAGCAGAAAGGCGCATCAGGGCTGGAATATGCCGTTCTGGTTGCTGCGATCGTCGTTGTTCTGGGCGCTGCAGTCTTTGCTTTCGGGCCTGAAATTACCGCACTCTTTGACGGCGTTGATCTCACTGGCGGAGCGGCATAGGGCTATCTGATTCGGGGCAATTTGATGAGACCAGAAAAAGGGGCTGTCGCCCTCGAATTTCTGCTCCTCTTCCCGCTCGTTATAGCTATGCTGTACGGGGCGATCACCTACGGCATTCTGTTCTTCGGAAAATATGAAATGCAGAGTGCCGTGGACCAGGCCGCCTCGTCAGCATTGCGGGTGGATCGGACCCGTTTCTCCGCCGATGATCTCTCTGGCCAGATTGTGGCCACAGCCAATGCGACCCTGGAACAAAGCTGGGCATCGAGATCCCAGCGTCTGAGGGCTGGAACGGAATCCATCGATTGTGACGTGTCAGCGACGGCCGGGATCAACTTCCTGAGCTGTGTCATTTCCCGCAACAATCTGGACGCGCCCATGGTTCCCCAATTGACGTTCGGTTTTCTGGGAAAGTTTCCCCCGATGCCTGATTCTATGCGTGCGGAAGCGACCATGGCCTTCTAGTTTTGGATGACTAAGGCACAATAATGAATAAAAGACTGATCTATGCACTGCCGGCAACGGTATTGGCGTTGGTGGCTCTGGGCCTGGCCATTGCTGGCCTTCTGTCCGTCAAGAGTCAACCTGCTACTCCCTCTTCGCAAAGTCAGGTATCCGAGCCTGAAACTGTGCCGGCGGCGCCGGAGTATCGATACCTGGTGGCCAGCCAGGCCCTGTCTCCCGGCGATGTGATGAAAGAAGACGGTTTTATGCCGGTTTCGTCCTCCGACCCTGTGCCTGATGCCCTTCGCGCTGATGACGCTCCCTTTGGCCAACCCATAAAGACGTCGCTGGCGGCCGGCCAGATGCTGACGGCGGCGAACCTGCGAACCGACAGTGTGCTGGAAACCCTGGTGCCGCAAGACCATCAGGCCATGGCCATTGGCGTGGATGAGGTGTCTGGTGTCGGCGGTTTGCTGCGGCCCGGCGACCGGGTGGACGTGATTGCCTCATTCCGCCGCTCGGATAATGACAAGCCCGCTGCCCTGAAACTGCTGGGCAATGTACTGGTTCTGGCGGTCAAGGGGGTTCCCTACAACGGGGAGGCAGGGGAGGACAACGATTCCCGCCGTAACAACACGGTCGTGTTGTCGGTTCCCGAAGACAAAGTGTCACGCCTGTTGCTTGCTTCCAGTGAAGGCAGCCTCCGGCTTGTAGCGGTTTCTCCGAAGCGGGAGGTAGCGTCGGAAGCAGAGGCAGGTTCAGGGGAGGAAGAACGAACCGTCAAGGCGGTCTACCTGGAAGATCTATTCCCCTCACCACCCAAGCCTGCGCCTACCCGGCGTACCGCACCACCTTCCACCCGAGTACAGGTTTTCGAAGGATCCGAATCGAGGAGTGTTTATGTACGGTAAGCCGATCGCCTTCTGGATAGCGGCCCTGCTGCTGGGTAGCCTTGCTGTGGTCATGCCCGCGGCGGCCCAGGGTGATGAGATGGTGGATGGTGCACCGGTCAAGCTGGGTAAAGGCGAGCAGAAGGTGCTGACATTCCCGGATACGCTAGCCAAGGTGGCAACGTCTGACCCTGAGGTGGCCAGTGTCTCGGTGTCAGATGACAGGGAATTGCTGCTGACCGCCAAGTCACAAGGTGTCGCGATTTTGACCGTCTGGCTCAATGGTCGGTCCGAGCCTTTGCGATCCCCGGTCGTTGTCGCCTCTACCCTGGGTGAAAAGCTGCCTTTCGGGACTCAGGTGCAGACCGATATCCGCATCGTTGAAGTGAACCGCAACGAACTGAATGAACTGGGAATGTACTATTCCAAGCTGTTTGATGGCGGGCGTCTGGGGGCGTCCTTTGCGGCGCCCGACTCAACAGTGCCGGGATTTGCCGGCGCTAATGGTATTGCCACCAATGGCTTCAACTTTTTCCGGTTTGGCAACAGCTCCCTGAGTATTCTGAACGCCCTCGAATCTGGCGGTTTTGCCTACACGCTGGCGGAACCTTCGCTGGTTACATTGAGTGGCCAGAGCGCCACCTTTCTTTCTGGCGGTGAATTCCCGATTCCGGTACGCAGTGACGATGATGGCATACAGGTGGAGTTCAAACAGTTCGGTGTCAGCCTGAGCCTGACACCGACGGTGGTG
The DNA here is from genome assembly GCF_045449795.1 of Marinobacter alkalisoli. Lineage (NCBI taxonomy): Bacteria > Pseudomonadati > Pseudomonadota > Gammaproteobacteria > Pseudomonadales > Marinobacteraceae > Marinobacter > Marinobacter alkalisoli. The sequence goes on along the minus strand of NZ_JBJJLB010000023.1, from coordinate 128,772 downwards.
GGCGAAAACCAGATCATTTTAAAGGTCGCGCCTGAGGTAAGTGATCTGGATGAAACCGCGGGTGTGACCACCGGTGGCATTACCATTCCCGGTTTGCGGGTTCGCCGTACGGAAACCACCGTCGCCATGGGGTCTGGCGAAACCTTCATCATCAGTGGTCTGGTCAGTCGCAACACCTTCAACAACAGCGATCGAATTCCGGGGCTTGGTAATTTGCCGGTTTTGGGCGCGCTGTTCCGTTCCGACCGTGTCTCACGGGAAGATCGCGAACTGATCATGGTGGTTACACCTCACCTGGTCAGCCCCGGTAAACAGGGTAACGGCAAGCTGGAAACCATCGCCCGGGATTACCACCGCAGCAGCACAGGCTGGCTGGACATGGCGACCGATTCCAGCCCCGGCGAACGCCCCATCAAACACGGACTGAGCTGGTGATCCTATGAACAGAGACGACATTCTGGTTTGCGTGGCGGATGACATTGGCATACGGACCTGGCTGGAGCGAACGCTGGATGGCATGTGGCCGGTGGAGTTCGTTGCATCATCAGACCTTTCCCGCGTCAGCCGGCTGGTTGAGGCCACCGGCAGTCGCTTCGTTATGGTGGCGGCGGATGAAAACGACGCGGAAAAAGCGCTGAGGATCATCAGTGCCCTCACCAAATCCCGCGAGGATCTGGCGGTGGTATCACTGACCCGTCGGGTGAGCCAGGATTTCCTGCTGCGGAGCATGCGTGCCGGCGCCAGGGACTGCTTTATCGCCAGTAGCGATGGCGAGGAAATCCGTACCCGGATCCAGCAGTTTCTGAAGGCCACGCCCGGGCCGGCGACGGCCGGTTCCCGGCCTGCCGCCGGTGGCCGGCACAAGATTACCCTGGTGACCAGTTCCAGTCCGGTGGTGGATACGCGTTTTTTTGCGCAGAACCTGGCCTTCACCACCAATAAGCTGTTTCCGGAGGCGCGTATCCTGGCACTTGATACGTCGGCAACGGATCGGCATGCCTTCTACCTGGACAGCAATAACCGGGTCACCCTGGAAAGCCTGTTACAGAACCCGGAATCGCTCGATCAGGCAATGATCGAAACCGCCCTGGAGGAATACGCTCCGAACCTGCGGTTGCTGGCGGGTAAGCTGTCGCCCGAAGCCCTCAGTGATGATCGCAACGCGGATCTGTTTATCGCAGTCAGCCAGTTGATGAGCATGTTCGACTACATCGTCGTCAATGTGGATCCCGTGGTTGCTGATTTCTGGGTGAGTGCGGTGGGCCTCCATGCCAAGGACCTGGTGATGGTGATTCAGCCGATTGTCGAGCAGGCCCATGAGGCGCGTCGGCAACTGGATAGCTGGCGTGAACATCTGACTCGGGACTGTCGCAAATCCCTGGTGCTGGATTGTTATGAAAAGAAAGGTTCCCCTGCGCTGGGCGAGCTTGAACGGGCGGTTGGCATTGAATACATGGGCAACCTGCCGCTGGACTGGACCAGCAGGTTGATGTCCATCAATGCTGGCCTACCGCTGCATAAACTGCCGCAGAGAAGCTCGTATCAGAAGCAGTTGGAAAGCATCCTGAAGCGATACGCGGCTGGAGAGAACAGGGAAGGCCAGCATGATGTGAGACGCAAGCTGTTACGGGTTGGTTAAGGAGAAAGTCGAGTGGCTACCCGAATTGATCAGGAATACCAGGACCTGAAGAAGCGCGTTCACTATTTTCTCGTGGAGCGACTGGACGAAGAAGGCGTGGAGGTTGGTAAGTCCGGACGTGAAACCCTCTATGCCTTTGTTCAGGACAACGTGCAAAGCTTCGTGTCCCAGCATCGGATGCCATTGTCCGCGCAGGATCTGTCGCTGCTGGCCCGGGAAACTTTCGATGAAGTGGCCGGTTTTGGTCCCCTGGAGCCGTTGCTCGCGGATGAAAGCGTGAACGACATACTGGTGAACGGGCCGGAAGACGTGTTTATTGAAGTGTCAGGTGTACTGCAACGGGCACAGACCCGCTTTATCGATGACGACCATGTAACCCGTGTCATCCGCCGTATCCTGGCTCCCCTGGGGCGTCGCCTGGACGAGTCCAGCCCAATGGTGGATGCCCGCCTGCCGGACGGTTCCCGGGTTAATGCCATCATCCCCCCGATTGCGCTGGACGGTCCGTCCATCAGCATCCGGAAGTTCACCCAGAAGCATCTGACGGCCCAGGACCTGGTAAACAGCGGGTCGATGACTTCCGAGAGCCTGGAAATCCTGATGTCGCTGGTGGAAACCCGACGCAATATCCTGATCAGCGGCGGTACAGGTACCGGCAAAACGACCATTCTCAACCTGCTGAGCCAGTATATCCCCAGGGATGAAAGGGTGGTCACCATTGAGGACTCGGCGGAACTGCAGCTTAATCACCCCCACATAGTTCGTCTGGAAACCCGCCCGGCCAATACCGAGGGGTCAGGCAAGATTACGGCGCGGGACCTGGTCATCAACGCACTACGGATGCGGCCGGACCGGATTATTCTCGGCGAGGTCCGGTCCGGTGAAATCATCGAGTTGTTACAGGCCATGAATACGGGCCATGAAGGCTCCATGAGTACCATTCATTCCAACACTGCCAGGGATGCGCTGGTGCGAATTGAAACCCTGTTGGCGGTGAACGGGTACGACGCCGGTGAGCGGGCCATTGGCCGTTTGATCGGCTCGTCACTGGATGTCATCGTCCAGCTTTCCCGGCTACCCAACGGCCGCCGGTTTGTCAGCGAAGTGGTTGCAATGAAAGCCACGCCGGATGATCCCTACAAAATGGAAACCCTGTACCGCGCAGAGCGGGAGGGCGGTGATCAGATGGCGCCAATGACCGGGGAGGCACCGAGGTGAGTAGCCAGATCTGGTTTGTCGGCGCCCTGCTTGTAGGCTTGCTGGCCACGGTGCTGGTGATAGTGCAGTTGGTCTGGGGATATCTGCGGAACCATCACCAGATCACTCAGGCGATCAGAACCCGGTTGACCGCTGCGAGTGAAAGTTCCGGACTGGGCGGCGCCAGGGTAGATCTCGGACCGCTGGAAAAATTGCTGGTGCAGGCGGATATCGGCTGGAGTATGCGGCGTCTGGTGACGATAACGGCAGTGTTGCTGCTTGCGCTGGCTTTTATTGCCGTGTCCCGGGGTGTGGTGGTTCTACTGGTTGTGCTGTTCTTTGTTGTTACCGCGCTTGGTGTCTGGTGGCGAATGCGTTTCCAGAAACAGCGCCAGATCATTCATGAACAGCTTCCGGGCGTTGTGGAAGCCGTATTGAGAAACATTGACGCCGGCCGTTCCCTTGAGCACTCCCTGATTTCGGCGTTTGACGAGTCGTCACCCGTCTTTACCCCCCTGGTTTTCCGGCTACGTAACGCTGTGGAGGCGGGCCGCGAATATACCCGCCTGTTTGAAGATTTCGCGGAGCTCTACAAGGTGCCCTCCATGGTTCTGGTGGCGATTGCCCTGCGTACGACATCACGCTTCGGCTCGTCGATTAGGCCTGTGCTGGAGCAAGTATCCGCGTCGTTAAGGTCACAACAGGCGTTGCGGCAGGAGTTCATGGCAGCTACAGCGGAAACACGCTTTACCGCGATTTCATTTGCCATCATCCCCCCGGCGCTTGCGGTCTTCATGGTGTTGATTAACCAGGAATACTCGGACGCGTTGCTGCATACCTCGACCGGTCATTCGTTGCTGTTAACAGCCGGGATTCTCCAGGTGATCGGCATGCTGGTCATGTGGCGAATGATTCAGGGGGTTGGTCGTGGTTGATACCTGGTTTCTCCTGGCAGCTGCTGCAGCACTTTTTGCACTGTGGATGGCTGGCTATATGGCTCCGCGCTGGGCCGTCAGGTCTAGAATTCATGAGCGTCTCAGAAACAGAGGTGTCGGCGTTAACGCTGATGACGATATCTCCGGCTTTCTCGCGGAGTTCGGTGAAAGCTTCACCAGTCTGTCGGCAATACAGGGCGATTACGAGGATATGGAAGCTGCTCTTGAGACTACAGGGCGCAGCCGTCAGCAGAGCCAGGCCACTTACCTGACATTATGCTGGCTTTTCCCTCTGGTAGTCATCGTGCTCGGCATTATTGTCGCGGGACCTATTGCCGGTGTGGTCGTCGCCGCTGTGGGGTTTCTCCTGCCCCGCCGCATTATTCGGACGATGGGGGCCAACGCAGAGAAAAAACAGAACCTTGAGGCCATCGAGCTGTGTCATATGACGCGAATGCTGATGGAAGCCGGGCTTTCCATTGAGCGTGCACTGAGGCTCATTGCGGTTCAGGCAAGGCCGATTATGCCTCATCTGGCGAGTCGCCTTGATCGGTTCAACAGGGTGATGGAAAGCGGCGCTGACAGAACTGCCGCGCTGGATGAATTGGGTAGAAACCGTCGAATACTGGTGCTTCGGAGTTACGTAAACCTGATGAAGCAGAGTGGTACATTGGGAGCGGGTGTCACGTCGAGCCTTGAACGTATCATTAAAGAGGCCCAGCAAACGGAACGTAACCGCATAAGCGAGGAAACCAATAAGGTTGGTGCAAAGATGACCATAGTGATGATGGCATTCATGTTGCCCGGCTTATTCCTTTTGATTGGCGGCCCGGCTGTGATGTCGATAGTCGATACGTTAAGCCGTTGAAAGCTTTCCGGATCGACAAACGAATAAAAAACCCTGTCAGGAGACATTATGGGAACACTTAAAAACACCAGCAGTCGGGGAGCGATGCTGCTGGCTATGACACTGGGCGTCACCGGTTGCGCAACGATGGGAACCGGCAGCAGTCAGGGTGTGGACTCACTACCTCAGGTGAGCTGCACCACCACGTTGCAGCCTGAGCATCAGTTGCAGTTGGACGCGGTGGATTCCCTGATGTCCCGGTCACAGCCCTATGCGGCCCTGGCCAAGCTGGAAAGTGAGGGGCTTGAAACTGAACAGCACTGGGTAAGGCGGGGACAGCTGCTGGCTTCAACCGAACAGGTTGCCCAGGCAGAGGACATTTTTCAGGCGCTGGCGACCGACTGCGATTCCGCCATGGGGCATCACGGATTGGGGTTGGTGTACCTGAAACAGGGAAAACTGAGCCAGGGCGTCGGTGAACTCAGAAAGGCCAGGGAGTTGGCGCCGTCATCATCCGATGTGCGCAATGATTATGGTTACGGCCTGCTACTGACAGGTGGCTACCAGGAAGCTGTGTTCGAATTGCGGACGGCCTTTGAGCTTGCCGATGGCGAGGGTGCTGTGCGCCAGAATCTCGCGGCGAGTTACGTTATTACCGATGACAGTTCCGGCCTCGCCATGCTGCGGAATCAGTACGATTTGTCCATGGATGAAATCGCCCATGCCGAAAAACTGGCTGCCAGGTTACAGAGGTTAAGATGAGTAGAGTCCTGTTGATGTGTCTCATGTTGTTGTCCGTATCCGCGATTGCTCAGGAACGACCGGAGTATGGGCTGTCCAATTCCGTGATTGTGGCGGAGAAAACACCGGAAGTGCGCGAGAAACTGGACCGGCAGGCAAAATCGGGCGCACCGGAAGAAAGTGAACTTTCCGTCCAGGCTTATGTGGACAGTCAGGAGAGGATCGCAGAGACTTTCCGGCGAGCTATTCCCGACAAAATGGCGGAGGCATCCCGTGGGGAGGAATAAAAACCTCCGTAGCCAGCGCGGAGCGTTGATTTTTCTCGCGCCGTTGGCTGTTTCCGCCATCGTTCTGATTATGGTGCTGGCGGTTGATAGTGCCCGCCTTCTGGCCCTGAACTCGGAAATGCAGAATCAGGTAAACGCCGCCGCCAGCGCCGCTGCCGACGGCGCCCAGGCTTGTGGCGGTGCGGATATAGCGATGTCTACTATGACGGCCAGGGCTCTGGCCGCGGCCCAGGCTGCCGGTTACGACGGGGATGGCGGGGCCCTGGAGGTATTGCCCGGTCTGTTGGAATCCTCGGAAGAAAATACCGATTTGGTGTTTCGCAGTGTTCCGGAGTCCGCCCTTAATCGCAGTAACGGTGTTCGGGTATCGATGACCCGTGAAGAGCCTATTTCAAGGCTTATTCCTGTAGGCTCCATTACCCTTGAGACCTCCGCCGCCGTGCGCAAGGAAGTGAACGCCACAATCAGCGCGGCCGGCTCCGCTGCTGATGTCGAGGGTGGTCTGTTAGGCGATCTGGTGGGTGCTGTTCTGGGCGATCCTTCCTTCAGCCTCAGTCCTACCCAGCTGGACAGTCTTGAGAATACCCTGGTTAATGTTGGCGACCTGCTGGAGCGGATGGGGGTTGCCAGTGTGGCGGATCTGGTCGACGAACCTCTCGTTGATCTGCTGACGGAAGTGACGGGGCTTGTGGGTGGGTCTGCGCAACCCATTGGCGGCCTGGTGGATGATCTGACCGGTGCGACCGGTATCAGCGGCCTCTATGTGAGTGATGTGCTTGAGGTGGTCGAGGGTGCGAATGTACCGGCGAATGCCAGTTTTCCGGTGTACGACCTGGTGATCAGTACGGTCATGAACAGCGCCCGGGTTTTGAGTGATTCCGGGTCGCTTCTGACTCTGAATCTGCAGACGTCGGAGTCCACACTTTTGCAGAGTCTGACCAGCTCTATCGGTGAACTGGCTGACCTGGATGTCGCGCTGGGGTTGCACGTAGCGGAACCACCGAAGATCGTGTATGGCCCGGCGCGGCAGGATTCCGATGGAGAATGGGTAACTCAGTTCCAATCCGCGGATATAAGGCTTGAAGCCGTTATCTCGGCCGGGCTGAGCGACAGCACCATTAACAGCCTGATATCAACCCTGTCTCTTGGTTTGATAGATCTCAATCTCCTTGAGGATATCGACATCCCACTGGCTGTTCAGGCTGGCGGCGGTCGTGGCAGCTTTGTGTCCGGCGATTGCGCCCGTGGCGGCAATGATAATGACGTTTCCCTGGGCTTTGATCTGGTGGATACCGCTGTTGAAATAGAGACAGGCCGGATTGATCCCGGCACTGGCACGGTGATTCCGGGGGATGTTCACGCTGAGATCCTGGAGCTCACGATAAATACCATTCTATTGGGAACCTATACCGAGCAACTGTGTGTAGATGCCGGTCTGGCCGTTGACCTGTACGGTGAGACGACCCTGCCATCGGTCATTCACAACTACCCACTTGAGTGCGCGGATGGTGATTGCGCCAGAAAGAGCCTGGCTTCGGGAAATTCGGCAGATGATTTTGATGCGAATGTGGATATTACGTCGCTGGATCTTACGTGCGGGACAAGCGGCTTGGGTGCGGGTATTTTGAGTGTGGCCAACGCGTTGGTAACACCGATTACTATCCTGCTGGAAGACGTTGCCAGTGACGTGGTTCAAGGCGTGGTGGCTCCCCTGCTGGCAGCACTCGGCGTGAATCCGGGCAATATGTCGGTCACTGTCGTGAATGCTAACCAAAACACAACACAACTCATTGAAAATGTGTCTATAGTGAATTAGTGAATCCAGTTTCAGGCATGGACGGCGACTACGTGGACTCAGCAGTATCGGATTACTGGGCATTATTTTCAGAGAACGCTCTGGCCGTTGCTCTTCCATTTTTGACGGCCGTATTGGCGGCGTTGTTGGTGCTCTCTATTTTGAGATATCAACGCCTGAATCGCCGGGTGCAGGGACTCAGTCTTGAAATGGGCTCTGCCAGCCGGTCCCTGCGCAATGCAGACCGGGATCTCCGCACGCTGTTCGACCAGTCCGCCATCGCGGTGATGCTGCTGGACCGTTCGAACAAGTCGGTACTGTACGCCAATGAAACCGCCATGACGGCCTTTGGCGCGAGGACCGAAGAACAGCTAACCGCCAGCGTGATGCAAAAGCCGGACGCATGGTCAGCCGCTCCGTTCAGTTTGCTGGACTTTGAAGAAATCATCTACAAGACCGGGCGCTCCGGTTTACAGAAATTCGAGTGGTATTTTGAGCCCGTCGGCCGCCGTCCGGTCTGGCTCGATAGCTCACTTTCCATCATTTCCTACAAGGGCGGGCAGGCGCTGATGTTTACTGGCGTGAACATTACCGACCGCAAACACGCCGAAAAAGCCGATCGCTATCGCCACAAGGCCATGACATCCATGGCTAACGATAATGGCTTGCACGCGACACTCGATCACCTTGCTGCAATGGCGGAATCCCGGATGGCCGGCGCGCGCTGTGGCGTCATGGTGCACAATGTAGAAGGCGCCCGCCTGCGATGGGTCGGCGGGCGGTCTATTCCGGAAGCGTTTCGTGAAACACTGGATGGCGTGCCCGTGGCCTTTGGCGCGGCCAGCTGCGGGACAGCCGTGTTTATCCGCGGGCGGGTGGTAACGCGGGATGTGCGCTCCGATGACCGCTGGGATCGTTATCGTGACGATGCCGAGCTGGCAGGGTTGCGGGCTTGCTGGTCCGAACCGGTCCTCGGTAGCAGCGGGGAGTTACTGGGCACCTTTGATGTGTATCACGATGAGCCCTGGACGCCAGGAGATGATGACATTGATGCCCTGACCGACCCCATCGCCATTGCCAGTCTGGCCATCGAGCGCCATCAGGCGAAGGGTCAGCTGGAACAAATGGTGCTTTCAGAGCAGATGGTCCGTCGTATCAGCACGGATTTGTTAACTCTCGATCCCGAGGAGACCGACGAGGGACTCACCAGCACCTGCCGGGCCCTGGGTGGTTTCTACCGCGCGGATCGGGTGTTCCTGTGTCAGCTGGAGGAAGCCAGTCAGCAGGTGTGGATCAGTCATGAGTGGGCTGGTGAGGGTTTTGATGCACTGTGCCAGCACACTGCCAGAAAATATCCGGTTATCACCGCGGCCCTGGCCAAGGTTTTTGCGGGTAAGGCGAGCGTGATTTTCTCGACGGAACGTGACATTCCCCCGCAACTGGAGTTCCTGCAGGACTTGCTGGCGTTGAGAAGCAACCAATCGGTTCTGCTGGCCATGGTGCATCGGGGTGACAGGATGTCGGGTATCCTGGGCATTCAGATGACCGCCCCGGTTAACCCGTGGACGCCCCAGAGGTCGCAAACCGCAGAGCTGATGGCCAACCTGTTTGGCAGTGCGCTGAACCGTAATCAGCTGCTGCATTCACTGACTTACCAGGCCGTGCATGACCAGTTGACCGGTCTCTACAACCGCCACAAGATTGAAAGTTTCATGGATCAGGAAGTGGCGCGTTGCACCCGGTACGGCAGCACCTTTTCGCTCATCATTTTTGATCTGGACCATTTCAAGTCGATTAACGATCGCTTCGGCCATAATGAGGGGGACGCGGTGTTGTCCAGCGTATCTTCCCTGGTCAGCAACGGCATTCGTGAGTCGGAAATTGCCGGTCGCTGGGGTGGCGAGGAATTCCTGATCATCCTGCCGGAGACTTCCCTGGACAGCGCCGTTCCGGTCGCTGATCGCTTGAGGAGCAGCATTGAAAGCCACCGTTTTTCGATTCCGGAACCCGTCACTATCAGTGTGGGCGTTGCCGCGTTTCGCCCTGGCGATACGCCCCATGAACTCATTCAGCGTGCAGACGCGGCGTTGTACAGCGCGAAGGAATCCGGACGGAATTGCGTGAAACAGTCCTTTTAGTGGATACGGTCATCTACAATGAGGTAACAGCGTAAAACGCTGAACCTGCCAACGTATCCGAAAGGAGCCTGAAAGTGATTAAATCCCGTGCTGCGGTGGCGTTTGCCCCCAACAAACCGCTGGAAATTGTGGAAGTGGACGTTGCACCGCCCAAGAAAGGGGAGGTGCTGGTACGCATTGTCGCCACCGGCGTGTGCCATACCGATGCCTACACGCTGTCCGGCGCCGACTCCGAAGGCAACTTTCCGGCCATCCTTGGGCATGAAGGCGGCGGCATCGTTGAGGCCGTCGGCGAAGGCGTTACCTCCGTGGAAGTGGGGGACCATGTGATTCCCCTTTACACTGCCGAATGCGGCAAGTGTAAATTTTGCACTTCCGGCAAGACCAACCTGTGTGGTTCCGTGCGTGAAACCCAGGGCAAGGGCGTGATGCCGGACGGCACCTCCCGTTTCTCCTACAAGGGCGAGCCGATCTACCACTATATGGGCTGCTCCACCTTCTCTGAATACACCGTGTTGCCGGAAGTCTCCCTGGCAAAGATCCCGAAAGACGCACCTCTGGATAAGGTCTGCCTGCTGGGCTGTGGCGTCACTACCGGTATTGGTGCGGTGCTGAACACGGCGAAGGTGGAAGAGGGCGCGACGGTGGCCATCTTCGGCCTCGGCGGGATCGGCCTGGCCGCCATTATCGGCGCGACCATGGCCAAGGCAAGCCGTATCATCGCCATCGACATCAACCCGGGCAAGTTCGATATTGCCAGGCAACTGGGCGCCACCGATGTGGTGAACCCCAATGACTACGACAAGCCAATCCAGGAAGTCATCGTTGAAATGACGGACGGCGGTGTGGATTACTCCTTCGAGTGCATCGGCAACGTAAACGTGATGCGCTCAGCCCTGGAGTGTTGCCACAAAGGCTGGGGCGAATCCATCATCATCGGCGTAGCCGGCGCCGGCGAGGAAATCAGTACACGTCCGTTCCAACTAGTGACCGGTCGGGTCTGGAAGGGTTCTGCGTTTGGTGGTGTGAAAGGCCGGACGGAATTGCCGGGTTATGTGGAAAAGGCCGAGAAAGGGGAAATTCCGCTGGATGTGTTTATTACCCACAATATGCCGCTTGAGGATATCAACGAGGCGTTTGAGCTGATGCATGAGGGTAAGAGTATTCGGTCGGTGATTCACTTTTGAGTCGGTAAGCCTGCATCACCTTTAGTTCAGCCATCAAAAAACCCGCCAGTTGGCGGGTTTTTTGTAGGTCAGCTGCCTGGAATTAAAGCCCAAGCAGTCCCAGGAGATCATCCAGTAGCGACGTATCGCTCAGTTGATCCGGATTGAGCAGATCGGTCAGTGGGCCAAGTGGGCTATCGCCGCCCAGATCGCCGCCGTCCAGAAGCGTGGTCAGCTCACCAACCAGCGGCAGTGAATCCACCTCGCCGCCATCGCTCAACTCCAGCAGTTGCCCAGCAAGATCCCCCAACACCGGAATGGATGTCAGTTGGTCGCCGTCGAGCTCTTCAAGGCTGGATGGATCCAGCAACTGGACGAGGTCGCCCAGCACGGGCAGATCATCCAGCCCTGGCGTTTCACCGCCTTCGCCCGGGAAGTCACTGGGCAGCGCGGAGAGGATATCGCCGATCAGTGGCAGGGTCTCTGGATCAAACTCGAAGCCCTCAGGCAGCTCCAGCATTTCAGCCAGCTCCCCCAGACGGGCGGGATCCAGCGGGCTGTCTTCCATGTTCAGCAGATCGCCGATCAGAGGCAGATCCTCGGGGTCGATCGGCATATCGCCTGGCGTACCGCCCGGCTCGGGAACCATTTCCAGCAGCATATCGAACAGGGAGCCGCCGAGGTTGAGAACACCTTTCTCTCCGATGAATGTCTCAGTACCACTCAGGACATCCAGTGAAGCCAGTCCACCCAAATCCACACCCAGCAGGGAGCCCTCAAACAGACCCAGATCGACCAATGCCTTGTCATCATTCAAGTTGAACAGCTCACCGAGCACCGGAATCGCGTTGAATGCTTTCAGCACTTCCAGCAGGGCGTCTTCGCCTTGGGCCGGCAGGGGAAGGCTGCTGTCGTCCACCAGTCGGAACTCGACACCGAACCCATCGTTAGCCGGGAAAAGCTGACCTCCAAGAGCCTCCGACAGTTCCGGCGGAAGGTTGTTGAAGTCGCCAGAAGCAAAGGTCTCTGCCATGGCCTGAATCAGAGCTGGAATCTGCTCAGGGTTCCCGCCCGTGAAGGCATCGGCCAGGCTCTGGAGCTGGGTTGCATCCAGACCGAGGTCCAGGCCAAGGGCGCAATCTGCTTTTGGATCCGTGGTGCTGATTGATTTCGGATCACAAACAGCGACAAGCGCGGATGAGTAGTCGGTGGGATCGGTGCCTTCCAGGGAAGGAGTTTCACCAGCACGCAAACCCGTCAGGGCAGTGAGCAGGTCTTCCACCAGCGGAATCTGCAGGATCAGCGCATTATCAACGCTGTTCAGGCCGTCTTCGGATTCACCGAATTCCAGGGCGGACAACAGGGTTCCACCAAGAGTATGCAGGCCATCGACCAGTATCCCGCTGTTAAAACCCTCTCCGGATTGGGCTGTCTGAGGCTCTGCCAGCAAGGTGTTATCGAGCATGACAACCAGGCCGCCCGTGCGGAAGGTATAGGTCGCTTCCGATTCAAGGGTGTTGCCCGCAAGATCCGTGATCGTGGTATCGACGGCAATCTCGTAGAACGTCTGGAAGTCCAGGTTGGCGTCGGGGTCAAACTCGATGGAGTTCCCAACCGGGTTAATCACACCCTCGACGTTAGCAACCGGGTTGCCGTTCTCGTCGATCTCCGTGACAGTGAAGTTGTTTGCGTTGACGGACTGGGGGTCGATCTCTTCATCGAATTCGACAAAGATGTTGGTGTCCGTCGGAGCCAGCGTTTCGCCTTCCTCAGGCGAGGAAGCCACGGCTGACGGCCCCTGACCATCCACTTCGCTACCTGTCTTGAATGCGGCAGAGGCGTTTTCGGTCAGGTTCTTGGTCCGATCACCTTCCTGATCACAAAGGGCGCGCAGGTCAGACGTTGCGCTCACCATGTAGTCGGTGTTGGGCTGAAGATTCTGGTTGGGGTTAATCACAACCGCTTTGCCCATCACGCTGTAGGTAGCGGACACCACAGTCGCGTTGCCATTAATTGTCAGCGGCAGTGAGTTCTGGCTGACAGTGGCCGCATCGACATCGGCGTTGAAGGTCACTCGAAGGCTGCGGTTCAGTTCTACGCCCTGCTCGCCATTTTCGGGCACGAACTCGGCGACTTCGAAAGTCGTGCTCTCGGAAGTACAAAAGGTTTCTGAATCGCCGCCGACATTTGAGTCGTTGTTACCGGAAGGCGTGTTTTCCGCGGGAATGCGTGGATCGCTGGGGCCGCCGCTACCGCCACAGCCTGCGATCATCAGGGAAAGGGCCGTGACACCCACCCCCAGTTGATATCGGATATTAGCCATGTTGAGCCTCTTTATTTTTTCATTATTTCAGTGTGTTTGCCGGTGAGGATGGCCTCTACCCGGCGGTTCTGCGCGCGGCCCTCATCAGTCGCGTTGTCCGCGATGGGCTGGGACTCCCCCATGCCCGTAGTTGAGATGCGTTCAGAGCTGATATCGAATTCCTTGACCAATACCTTCATCACCGAGTCGGCACGGCTCTGGGAGAGGTTCTGGTTGTAACGTGCGCTGCCTGTGCTGTCGGTGTGGCCTTCGAGAAGCATCCGGCTGGTGGGATACTGGGTCATCAGATCCGCCAGGCGCCCGATCTCATCGAAATACTCGGGTTTCACGTCAGTGCCATCGAGGTCGAATTCGACGTACAGGGTTTCCTTGATTTCCTTGGTGAGCTCTTTGGCGCAACCGTCGGCATCCACCAGCGCACCTCTAGGGGTGCCCGGGCACAGGTCGCGGGGATCCACAACGCCATCGCCGTCAGAATCTGCTGGTGGCGCCACGGGCTCCGGACGTTTGCTTAATGTGTCTTTGGGACGCTCGGGGTAGGAGCGATTGAAGAGGAACTGGACGCCGGCAAAAGCCTGGCCATCCACGTAGCCGTCTTCGACTTCGGTGCGGGCTCGTACGCCGGCTTCGAAAACGAAACGCTTCGTCATCATGCGCTGGAAGCCGCCCTCAAGGTAGATGGCGTCCTCGGTCTTGGAGCTGGGCGCGCCGTCCACGTCAATGTCGGTATAGCTGTATCCCAGACCGGCAAACGGCCGCCAGCCGGCGAGCCGGAACTTGCCTGGATGAATCCGGCCCGCGAGTGAGCCTCTCAGAATATCGGTATCGATGTTGGTCGAGCGGGTTTCGGCGTCGCCGTAGGTGAACGCTCCCATCAGGGTGAAGTTGGGCGTGAATTGGTGGCCCAGTGTCAGGCCGTATTCCGGATAGTTGGAGAGGTTGTCGATGTTGGAAGACTTGTCTTTGGAGTTACCGGAATCGACGTAGCCCACTTCGGCGCCGATGAAACTGTAGGAAAGCGGAAAATGTTCAGAGTCGGCGTGTGCCCAACTGGCGGGCAATGCGATGCACCCGGCCAGCAGTAATTTATGGAGTTGAGTCATGTGTGTGATCCTTTTCACGTTTTAGATTCTTTGTTGTCGCCCGGTGATCCGTCGGCGCGTAAGATAGGTATACATTCGGCGAAATGTTTCAGAATGTTTCTTATTGTTAATGGTTCGGAACATACGGCATTGGTTTGTGCGCGGGCATTGGCCGAAAAGTCGGGTAGGGGCGGCAAATTGACCAGTTTTTGCGCCGTAATTGCCGGATTTTACAGTGATTTACAATTGGGTGGATTGAATCCGTCCAACGTTCAGAAGGCCGCAGTGGCAGACAGGTAGATATAACCTTTTGAGATATCAGGGAAGTGGGTAAGATTGAGGTTAGCGGTCGGTCAACTTGAGCTCAATTCGCCGGTTCTGCTGAAGTGCTTCCGGTGAGGTGCCTTCGGTAACAGGAAAAAATTCGCCGAAGCCGGCTGCGACCATGCGCCGCTCGGGAATGCCCTGTTCGGCCAGGTAGCGAACAACCGCCACCGCCCGGGCAGTGGACAGTTCCCAGTTGGACGGAAACTGCGGCGTGTTGATGGGGATCACGTCGGTGTGGCCGTCGATCCGCAGAATCCAGTCGATGTCTTCCGGTATCCGCTCGACCACATCCAGTAACACCTCCGCCAGTTTATCCAGCTCGCCCTGACCATCCTCGCCCAGTTGCGCCGAGCCGGAGGCAAACAGCAGCTCCGATGGCAGCAGGAAGCGGTCGCCGACCACACGAATATTTTCGTTTTCCTCCAGAATTCTCCGTAACCGGGCAAAAAACTCCGACTGGAATTGCTCCAGTTCATTCACCCGCTCCGCCAGCAGGGTGTTGAGTCGCCGGCTTACATCCTCAAGTTCGGCTTCTTTTTCCGCCGTTTGCTGTTCCTGCAGTTTCAGGGCGGAAGCAATCTGCCTGAGTTGATACTCGAGGGCTGCAATCTGGTTGGACAAACGCAGGATCATGTCCTGCTGGCTGGCGGAGAGTTCGTCTTTCTCGTCCAACGCCTGTTCACGCTCTTCTATCGCCTGGCTCAGGGCGTTCAGCTGTTCTTCCCGGGCCTGTGCCTCGGCTGACTGTTGCATGAGCTGGTTTCGCACGCTTTCAAAACGCATCTGGAGTTCTTCGTTGCGGGTCACGCTCGCCTCCAGCTGGCTCTGGAGCACGGTATTCTTGTCTTTCTCCAGGCCCAGCAGGCGGGAAATATCATTCAGGCGATCGTTCAGCCGCGCCAGTTCCATGTTGCGGTCGGACAGGGTCTGAGACAGGTACAGCTGGCTGACGACGTAAATCAGCAGCATGAAAATGATGAGCATCAGCAGTGCTGACAGGGCATCCACATAACCCGGCCAGACATTGATGGTGCTGCGGGCGCGGCGCTTGGAACCGATCACGAGGCATTACCCGATCTGTTGGCCATGATCTTCCACGGTATCCACGAGGTTGGTGACGCTGGTCAGCCATTCTTCCAGTCCGTCATAGAAACGGTTCTGGGCGTGGCCCGCCTGGATGTCCATAAACCCCAGGATCAGTGATCCACCCAGCCCCAGCAGGGAAGAACTGAACGCAGTGCCCATGCCCTGCAGCGGTGTTTGCAGGCCCGCCTGCAGATCGGCGAACACGACCCCGAAATCGTCCTGGTCCATGTTGAGGTTGGTAATGACATCACCTACCGCGTTGATCGTGCCCAATAGCCCCCAGAATGTGCCCAGCAGCCCGAGAAAAATCAGCAGGCTGATAAAGTAGCGGGTGATCTCCCGCTGCTCGTCCATGCGCGAGTGGATGCCATCAAGCACCGTGCGCAGGGAAAGCGTGGAAAGGGTGAAACGATCACGCTTGTATTCGTCTCCCAGTTGTTTCGCCAGCGGCTTGAGCAGGCGCGGCTCCTGCAGCACCGAAAGCCCGGCGTTGCCGGTACGGAACTGGGCAATCCAGCGCAGCTCGGGGAACAGTATGAAAACCTGCCGATAGGTCAGCGCGATGCCGATGATCAGCACGCAGACGATCAGCAGGTTGAAGACCCAGTTGGCCATAAACGCTGTGGTCAGGGGCGCGTGGATGAGCGCGCACACAGCCACCACAACGGCAAGGAATAGTGTCATCCAGAACAACGTGTGTTTGGGGTTGCTCATGTGCACCGCCTGCCTGTTTGGGAGGGTACCAATGAACATAGCACAGGTTGGTGGTTGTTGATGGGTGAGGTGCAACGGGCGGACAAATTGTTGTATGTAGAAGTTGCTTCCAGACGAGTGAGTTGATCGCTACGGGGTGCGGTACTCGCCAGAAGGCTGCAGCATCCGGGAGGTTCGTAGGCCAAACCAGGCATTGACGAAGAGCGTCAACAGGATCAAAGAACCGCCGAGCAGGGTCGCCTGTGGTGGTTGCTCATCCAGCCACCACCAAACCCACAGGGTGCCAAGCACGGCTTCAATCAAATAGAACAGGGCAACTTCCGCTGACGGCAGATGACGGGTCGCACTATTGATCAGTGCGGTGGCCAGTGGCATCTGCAATAGCCCCATCAGGGCCAATACGCAGTAGCTTTGTGTCGTGAGGGCCAGTGGCGTTGCCATCGGCCAGGCAACCAGCGCTGATAAGCCGCCCCCTATGGCGATGAGGGGAACCCTGTCCAGGTTGGGGTGCCGGCGCAGGAGGGTGAGGTTACCCCCGACGGCGGCCGCTGCGAGCACCGCATAGACATCGCCGACCAGGCCATCTCCGGACAGCGAACCCGAGAAGACGATCAGCATGCCGGCCATGGCTGAGATGATTGCCAGCCAGGTTCGTATAGCGACTTTCTCATGCAGAAAGCAATGGGTGAAGATGGCAGCAAACAGGGGGGCGGCACTCAGGATGACCACCACATTCGCTACCTTGGTGTTCATGACAGCCAGGACAAACAGGCTGGAGGTGATGCCCAGCAGTATCGCGGAGAACAGTGAGGCGCCAAGATTCCCGCGCAGCGTCGCCAACCGGCGCCCGTCAAGGCACAGCAAGCCGAGCGATAGTCCCATCAGGGCACTTCGCCAGAAAATGATGTTCCACCCATCCGTCGCCGCCAGCCGGACCAGCAAGCTGTCAAAGCTCAGGATCGTGACACCGACGGCCGCCATCGCGAGGCCCCGTTCGTGGCCGTGTAAAGAGAAAGAGAAGGACATTAGAGCCACCATTAACCATTAAATCCGGATACCCGTCATTTGATAATGCGAGCGAATTACCCGAGGTAACGACCATGGAACCGGAGATGTTCCTCGATAAAGCTGGCTATGAAGTAATAGCTGTGGTCATAGCCTTCGCGCCGGTTCAGCTCCAGCGGATAACCGCTATTGGCCGCGGCTGACTCGAGGGTTTCCGGGTGTAGCTGTTCCGCCAGGAAGTTATCCGCGTCCCCCTGGTCGACAAGAGCTGGTAGAAACTGCCGCGCCTCCCGCATTAGCAGACTGGCGTCGTAATCCACCCAGCGAGCGGTGTCCCTGCCCAGGTAAGCGGTAAAGGCTTTCTTGCCCCAGGGGCAGTTGACCGGATTGCAGATCGGGCTGAACGCCGAGACAGACTGGTATCGTTCGGGGTTGCGCAGTGCCAGCACCAGAGCTCCGTGACCGCCCATGGAATGGCCGGCGATTGAGCGTTGGTCAGTGACCGGGAAAACGGACTCAATCAATGCCGGCAATTCATTCAGCACGTAATCGTACATCTGGTAATGCCGGTTCCAGGGGCTTTCGGTGGCGTTGACATAGAAACCCGCGCCCTGGCCCAGATCGTAACTCTCATCGTCGGCAACACCTTCGCCTCTCGGGCTGGTGTCCGGCGCCACGATGGCCATGCCCAACTCCGCTGCCACGCGCTGGGCACCGGCCTTCTGCATGAAGTTCTCATCGGTACAGGTCAGGCCGGACAGCCAGTAAAGCACCGGTACCTTTTGCCCGTTGGCGACCTGGGGTGGCAGGTAAATCGCGAAGCGCATGGCGCAGCCAAGGCTGTCGGACGGGTGACTGTACTGCTTGTGCCAGCCACCAAAACTTTTGTTGCTGCTCAGGTTTTCAAGGGTCATTGGACACTCCGTCGACGGGCCGCCTGCCGGGCAGGGCAGGCGGCCATCACAATCACTGGTCGAAATGGATAACGCTGCGAATGCTCTTGCCTTCGTGCATCAGCTCGAAGGCCTCATTGATGTCTTCCAGCCCCATGGTGTGGGTGATGAAATCATTGAGCTTGAACTCACCCTGCAGGTAGCGTTCGACAATTCCCGGCAGCTCGGACCGGCCCTTGACGCCGCCGAAGGCGGAGCCTTTCCAGACCCGGCCGGTCACAAGTTGGAACGGACGGGTGGAGATTTCCTGGCCGGCGCCGGCGACACCGATGATGACAGACTCGCCCCAGCCCTTGTGGCAACACTCCAGGGCAGAGCGCATCACATCGACGTTACCGATGCATTCGAAGGAATAGTCCACGCCGCCCTCGGTCAGCTCGACGATCACTTCCTGAATCGGCTTGTCGTAGTCTTTCGGGTTGATGCAATCGGTTGCGCCCAGCTGGCGGGCCAGGTCGAACTTGCTCTCATTGATATCGATACCGATGATGCGGCTGGCCTTCGCCATGGTGGCGCCGATAATGGCGGACAGGCCAATGCCGCCGAGCCCGAAGATCGCCACGGTTGCGCCTTCTTCCACCTTGGCGGTGTTCATCACCGCGCCCATACCGGTGGTCACGCCACAGCCCAGCAGGCAGACTTCTTCCAATGGTGCTTCCTTGTTGACCCTGGCCAGGGAGATCTCTGGCAGCACGGTGTATTCGGAGAAGGTGGAGCAGCCCATGTAGTGATGGATGGGGTGGCCGTCCTTATAGAAACGGCTGGTGCCATCGGGCATCAGCCCCTTACCCTGGGTTTCACGGATCTTACCGCACAGGTTGGTCTTGCCAGACAGGCAGAACTTGCACTCGCCACACTCCGGCGTATACAGGGGGATGACGTGGTCCCCGATCTCGACACTGGTAACGCCTTCACCGACCGCTTCCACGATGCCGCCACCTTCGTGGCCAAGAATCGCCGGGAAGTTGCCTTCCGGATCCTCACCGGAGAGGGTGAACGCATCGGTGTGGCACACGCCAGTGGCGATGACTTTTACCAGCACCTCTCCCGCTTGCGGGGGCATGACATCCACTTCTTCAATGGACAGTGGCTGGCCCGGTCCCCAGGCAATCGCCGCTTTCGATTTGATCATCTCAGTCATAACGCTCTCCGTTGGTCATACGTGGAAGGCGGGAAGCCGCCCGACTCATCCGCCCATTGTATTTACCTCGACTTGATTGATAATGGAGCATTCCGTTAAATCACTTTTACCTGTGTGCAATAATTAAGGCCGAAAGAAACGGCATAGGGCAGGACATGTATCATTGGGAAGGCGTGAACGAGTTCGTCGCGGTGGCAGAAACAGAAAGTTTCACCCGCGCCGCGAAACGACTGGGTGTCTCGACCGCCCAGGTCAGCCGGCAGGTCGCTGCCCTTGAAGCGCGTCTATCCACCCGCCTCTTTTATAGAACGACCCGAAGAGTCTCCGCGACCGAAGCCGGTCAGATCTACTACCAGCATTGTCGGCAGGTGCTCGACGCCCTCGAGCAGGCGGAACGTTCTATCACCAACATGCAGCTGGTACCCCGGGGCAGACTGAGGCTGACGGCACCGGTGACCTACGGAGAGAAGTCGATAGCGCCCCTGGTCAACGACTTTGTATTGCGTTACCCGGAACTCGACGTTGAAATGAACCTCACCAACCAGACACTGGACCTGGTGGCCGAAGGATACGATCTTGCGGTGCGGCTCGGTAAGCTCGAGGACTCCAGCCTGATGGCCCGACGCCTGGCCTCCCGCACCCTGTATGTGTGTGCCTCACCTGCCTATCTCTCGGTCCATGGTACCCCCCATTCCTTGTCTGAACTGGAGCACCATAACTGCCTTCAGGGCAATCTCGATTACTGGCGTTTTCAGGAAGCTGGCAAGCCCCGCAATATCCGGGTAAGCGGCAACGTCCGCTGCGACAGCGGGCGGGCCCTGCTGGATGCCGCGCTCAAGGGCATTGGCATCGTCCAGCTGCCGGATTACTACGTTCAGCCGGCACTGGATTCCGGTGCACTGATACCGCTGCTGACCCATTATCGGGAGGATGATGACGGTATCTGGGCCGTGTATCCCCACAACCGTCACCTGTCGCCAAAGGTGCGAATGTTGCTGGATTATTTCGCAGAGTCGCTCGGCATGGCGGGCAGAAAATGATCGGTTGATGGGGTAGGCTGTGGGTCCACCCATATTTCAGATTGAGTAACGATGACTGAACAGACTGACCAGCCATTCCGCTTCCGTTTCCGCGTCCGCTACGGTGAATGCGATGCTCAGAGTGTCGTCTTCAACGCCCGTTACGCGGACTTTGTGGATATTTCCGTGAACGAATACATCCGTACCCTGTTCGGGGATTACCAGAACCTGCTGGACCAGGATCTCGACATTCAGGTGGTGAGCCTGACGATGAATTACCGGGCTCCGGCGCGGTTTGATGATGTGCTGGAGGCCAGGATCAGGATCGGTCGTCTTGGTAACACCTCGTTTACCCTACACCTGGAGTTTGTCCGCTATGGCGATGAGCAACTGGTTGCCGAGGCCGACATTACCTACGTGTTGATTCAGCCCTCGGAGATGGCAAAGACACCAATACCGGCGCACATCCGGGAAAAGCTGGAGGTGGGAGCCCCCGGCGTATTGATCAGTCACGCCGGGGAATAGAAGACTTCGGGAGGCGGGTCAGCCTTCCTGAAGCGCCTGAACCACGGCTTTGGCCGCGCCTTCGGATGAGGCCGGGTTCTGGCCGGTGATCAGTTTTCCGTCCACCACAATGTGTGGCGCCCAGTCATCGCCTTTGGAATAGGTGGCGGTATTTTCCCTGAGCATGTCTTCCAGCAGGAACGGCACGACGCTGGTCAGGCCAACCGCTTCCTCCTCACTGTTGCTGAAGCCGGTGACTTCGCGACCGCCGACGATGTTCTGCCCGGGCTTCACTTCCACGTTTTTAAAGACCGCCGGTGCGTGGCACACGGCGCCAATGACCTTGTCCTGCTCGTAGGCGGATTTGATCAGGGCGACGCTTTTCTCATCGTTCACCAGATCCCAGAGCGGGCCATGGCCACCGGGATAGAAAATCGCGTCGAATTCATTCATGTCCACATCCGCCAGTTTTTTGGTGCTGGCGAGGGACTCTTTGGCGTGGGCGTCTGCCTGGAATCGGCGTGTGGTCTCGGTCAGCGCCTCTTCCGCTTCGCTGTTGGGGTCGACGGGGGGCTGGCCACCTTTGGGTGTGGCTATGGTAATCTGCGCGCCAGCGTCCTTGAAGACGTAGTACGGAGCGGTGAACTCTTCCAGCCAGAAACCGGTTTTGTGACCGGTATCGCCCATCTGGTCGTGGGAAGTCAGAACCATCAGAACGTTCATGGAATGTATCCTTGTAATTGATGGATGAATGGGGCTTCGTGGATCAGTTGACTGCTCTGGGTTAAAACCTTGTGGCCAGCGCCATCAATTTCAACCATCGAGTGCGGATCATGAAGGGGAATACGTGACGCCTGACCACAACGATCTCTGGTTTTTACCGCTCGGCGGTACTGGCGAGATTGGCATGAACCTCAATCTCTATGGTCACGATGGACAGTGGCTGATGGTGGACTGCGGGGTGACCTTTCCCAGGCCCGGGCGAATCGCGGCGGACGGCACCGTTCACCATCGCGGCGAGCCGCCGGTGCAAATGGCGGATCCCGGGTTTATTGCCGATCGCCGCGATCAGCTCGCCGGGCTGATCATCACCCACGCCCATGAAGACCACGTAGGGGCGGTTCCCTACCTGTGGCCGCTGCTGCAGTGCCCCATCTACACCAGCCGTTTCACCGCCGAAATACTGCGTCGCAAACTGGCGGAGTTCGATCTGCTGCACCGGGTACCGATCATTGTGGTGGACACCGGAGAGCATAAACAGATCGGCCCGTTCAACGTTCAGTGGCTGGCCCTGACCCACTCCATTCCCGATCCCAACGCCCTGATGATTCGCACCCCGCTGGGTAATATTTTCCACAGCGGGGACTGGAAGCTGGACGACCAGCCGCTGGTGGGTCACGGCTATTCCCGCAAGACTTTTACCGATCTGGCGGATGAGGGGGTGGCCGCCATGGTGTGTGATTCCACCAATGCCACGGTTGCCGGTCACTCGGTTTCGGAGAGTGCGTTGCACAATGGTTTGCTGCAGGCCGTCGGAAGTGCGGAAGGCCGTGTGGTGGTGACCTGTTTTGGCAGCAACATTGCCCGCCTGCACACACTGGCGATGATTGCCCGGGAAACCGGTCGCTATATGGGCTTGCTGGGACGTTCGCTGATCAATATGAGTGGTGCCGCCAAAGCCGCAGGTGTGTGGGACACCGCGGATCAGTTAATTAACGCTTCCCACCTGGGGTATCTGCCCCGCCACGAAGTACTGGCGGTGGCCACGGGCAGTCAGGGCGAACCCCGCACGGCCCTGCGACGACTTGCCAATGGTAACCATCCGGACTTCGAGCTGGAAAGCGGCGATACGGTGATCTTCAGCGCCCGGGCCATTCCCGGCAACGAAGAGGCGATTGCCGCCCTGATCGATCGGCTTAAAGTCATGGGCGTGACCGTCATCACGGCGGAAGACGCAGCACTCCCCATCCACGCTTCCGGGCACCCCGCCCGGGAAGAGCTCGAAGCCATGTACCAGTGGGTCCGACCCGATGTGGCCATACCGGTCCACGGTGAGGCCGAACACATGGAGGCTCACGCCGGTATCGCCAAAGCCTGTGGCGTACCCAGATCCCTGGTCGGCCGCAATGGCGATCTGTTCATGATTCGTCCGGTACCCGGCATTCGGCGTCAGGTGGTTGAAACCGGTCGGCTGGGCTGGGAGAAGCATGAGTTGGTGCGGGTTTTCTGAGAACCGCTATAGCAACCAGGCCGCAGGCAACAATTGAAACCACGATGGTCGGCCCGGCGGGCAAGTCGCCACCCGCGGACAGCAGCAGGCTGATGGTGTATCCGGCAAAGCAGGCAGCGACCGCAGTTGCAGTGGAGCGGGCGCGCATGCAGCCAACCAGCAGCGGTGTGGCAATCAAAGAGGCGAAGACCACGTAGATCCCGGCCTGATCGACACATACGGTGACTGCCAGAGCGAACAGGGGAAGAAACAGCTTTTCCTGGACCTGCCTCCGGAGCATCACACACCAGACAAGCACAAGACCGGCGATGACAGCCAGGGGGATCACGCTTGTGCCTGTTACCCACAACAGGTCACCATTAAAAGCCTCGCTCAGACGCTGGGCGCCGTGAGGATCATCACTGACCATCAGCGTTGCGGCGCAGGCGCCCAGTACGTAGAGCAGGCCGATCATGGCTTCCCGGTGATCCGGTGCGAAGCGGATTACGCCATGTACCAGAAGGACGGCAACCAGTGCAAACGTCAGGGCGGAAGCCGGCGCGAAATGTGACCAGTCGCCGGGCAATAACTGCCCGCCGCTGATCGCCCCCAGTGCAGCCCACTGAGCGATGGCCAGATCCGCAAATACCACGTTTCTTTCCAGCACCCGTTGGCCCAGAGGCACCAGGGCTATTGCCATCAGCAGGCCTGCGGTCATCGGCCACAGCAACCAAAGCCAGTCAGCCATCTCTCTCCACCGTTTTGCCAGCAGCAAGTTGATGAAGTTCGTTCACCAGGTGAGACAACAGCCTTTCCAGGCTGGTGGCCGGATCTTTCCCGGTTACTGTTCCGGGTAGAACCAGGACAGGCAGGTTGGTTTGTGCGGCAAGCCAGTTCGCCGGACGCTCATCCTGATAAAGGGCAACCACGATTGCGGAGGCGCCAGGTAAGTCCGGGTCCTGTAGCACGGCGTTAAGATGAGACGCACTGGGCGGCAGGCCCGGTTTGGGCTCCAGATCCAAGGCAACCTCAACGCCAAGCCAGCGCAGCAAATAGTCGAACCCGGAGTGCTGGACACCGACTGATATGCCCTCCAGGTCCCTGGCCTTGGCGCGCCATTCGGCCTTGCTCAGGTTCCAGCGCACCTTCCATTGCAGAAGCCGTCTTTGAATATCCACCGCCTGATCCGGAGCAATCGCCGTCAGCCGTTCCGCCAGTGCTTCCGCTATCCGTGGCAGCGCGTCCGGATCAAGGTGGATATGGGGATTCCCCTCCGGATGCACGTCACCCATGCTGCGATCCACGTGCTCGTGTGGCTGATGCAGGGGGACCTGGTCAGCGGCAAAGAAGAGCCCGGAACGCCCCGGCTGTATGTCGCGGTTGGCCGCTTTGCGCAGCAGCGATGGCAGCCAACCGGCTTCCAGCGATGCCCCGGTACAGACCGCGATATCAGCGTTGCGCATGGCGGCAATCAGGCTTGGGCGCGCTTCAATGTAATGCGGGTCCTGATACGCCGAGGTCGCCACGGTGATCCGGGCTTCCGGCACCAGTATGCCGGCGAGATCGGCCCATTCCGGTTCGCAGGCGAAGATGGTCAGCGACGCCTGGGCAGGCAATGACGCCAGCCCAAGCAGAAGTGTCAGAAGTAAGCGCTTAGAAACCATGGGAACCGTGCGCTCCGAAACTCATCACGTATTGCAGCATCACGGCATTGTCGGCTTCCTCGAATCCGTACGCTTCCTGGTGGGTATATTGCAGCCGTACCGTTGAAAAGTGTGAGTGGGACCAGGCCAGCATCACGTCCGTCTCTTCCAGTTCCTGGTCGTGGAAGTGATCGCCGTGGGCTTCTTTCAGTTCCACCTCGCCGTAACGAACGCCGGCGGACCACTGGGGCGCAAACTGGTAAACGGCTGACGCGTACCAGCCTTTGTGAACATCATCCGATGTGGCATGTTCGTTCAGGTCGTCGGCGTAAAGGTACTCGCCACTGATTGTCAGCTGCTGCTGGCGGTTGTTGCCGTCTGGCGCCCATTTCCAGACCAGGTCGGCGATGTAGAGGTTCTCGCCGGTGTAGCCGGCGCCGTGGCTGTGGCCGCCGTGGTCATGGTCATCGTGGCCTTCGTCATGATCATCGCCATGATCTCCATGGATCTGACGATTGTTCAGGTAGGACAGGCCCGCCTGCCAGCTCTGCGAACGGGAAATGTCCCCGCCGAAGCGGGTGTTGACGGTATACACACCGATATCCTCGTCCCCTTCGGACAGCTTGCCGCCGTCAAAGGCTTCGGCGCCGATCTGCCAGTAAAACGGTGTCGGCAGTAACAGATTCAGGCGCAGACCATTGTCGAAGTAGTGACTGCCGAGCAGCGCCCGATAGGCCGCCGGGCGTTCCACAAAATCGTCTTCGTGCAGGTGGCGGCTGTTCAGGTAACCCACCTGGGAGAGGAACCGGCCTCCGCGGACGCTCAGGTTGTAAGGCATACCGGTGGTCTGGAGGAAGGCTTCCTCCAGTTCCAGCTCGGTTTCACCCTCGTGGTCTTCCAGCGCTGCGGTCAGCCGGCCTTCAAACAGGTCGTCGATGGGAGCGGACAGTGACAACTCGGTGTGGCCGAGCCCGAAGCCCTCATCACGATGGGACAGAGCGGTGTGGTTCTGCTTGTAATAGCCGTCCAGGATGACGCTGACATCCGGGTTGAGTTCGTTGGCCTGAATCGCGGTGAACGGCAGGATGGCCAGCGCAACGGCACTGGCATGGTTCTTCAACAGCTTCATAGTATTCCTCTGATTTCTGGAAGGGTTGGTGAATTTGCACCTGAGGATGGTCAGGAACAGGGTTGTTTTCTGATCGTTATTCTTCAAAAACGTTATAACATTGCATATTCGAGCGAAGTCAAAGCCAGTCCAGCGCCAGGACCAATCGTGGATGATCTCCGGGTGCCGGAGACCTGTGAACCAGGCCGCGTCCTTCGTTTCCTTCCCAGGCCTCACCCTTGAGTAGTCCAATGGCACCGGTTGCCAGGCGTTCAATATCGCTGGTGTCGACTGACTGATCGGGCAGGGGCCCGGAGCTGTCGGGGCGTGTTACCTGTGCCTCCCGCAGCCATCCAGTTGCCCGGAAGAAGCCGTCAATGCCTTTGCAAATCGGGTAACTCCCGGGCGCAAGCTGCGATTCCATACCGCCAGGTTGACTTCGTTGCGAAAGATATCCGTCAGGCATTCGGCCTGATCGCCCACAATGGCCATCGGCGTTTCCAGTGCAGGGGGTTGAAGTGTCATGGTTCTGTCCTGTTTGAACGTGTTGGCTTTGGCAAGACGCCGGCTGATCGATTTCGGCGTAAATGTTATGTTATAACATAATACTTGTGAACCCCGACGTTGACTATCTTGCTGAGAATTTCTGAGAGAGGTTTATGAATAATGAGTAAAACCAATCGATTACCTGTAACTGTACTGTCCGGTTTTCTTGGAGCCGGAAAAACCACCGTGCTGAGCCACATTTTGAATAACCGTGAGGGCCGCCGTGTGGCGGTCATCGTCAATGACATGAGCGAAGTGAACATTGATGCGGCTCAGGTGCAGAAAGAAGTGGAGCTGAACCAGGCGGAAAAGCGTTCTGGCAGACCCTCAACGATCCCTTTCCAGCCTGGGGGTGGTACGGAGCTGCAATTACCTTGAGGTGTCACGTCGTCGTTGAGTATTGCCGGACGGG
Organism: Marinobacter alkalisoli; assembly: GCF_045449795.1. Taxonomy (NCBI): domain Bacteria; kingdom Pseudomonadati; phylum Pseudomonadota; class Gammaproteobacteria; order Pseudomonadales; family Marinobacteraceae; genus Marinobacter; species Marinobacter alkalisoli. The sequence goes on along the minus strand of NZ_JBJJLB010000023.1, from coordinate 101,955 downwards.
GTGGCACTTCTATTGGCGCCGGTCCGCGTTTCGCAACCAGCCTGCTGTTTCAGGTCCAGCCACGCCTGAAAGATGCTGCTGGCGTTACCGGCTAATTGGGTTGCTGTTCTGCTCATCACACGCTCTCCTGTTCACCCCATCTTCTGAAAGGTTAGCAGCTAAAAATTGTAATGCAAACGATTGTCATTAGTATCTCTAGCTTGCCTCCTTGTTTGCAAAATCTGCAAATGATAATTATTATCATTTAATGGGTCAAAACAAGGAGCCGTTATGGAATTTCTATGTCCCAATCACCGCCGGGTGTTTGCTGACTTGCCGTTGGATGAACAAAAGGAGCTGTGGCTGCTCTGGATGGAAGGCGCTTTCACCCGCTACGAGTGCGGTGACCGGCGTGATGTCATCTCGCTGTCTGGCAGTGCGTTTGACCTGGCCTGCCTGTCTCACCGCAGTCATGATGAGTGCATGCACATCGAGTTGACCCTTTCCGCGATACTGGTGTTTCGCGCATTGTCGGATCAGGGCGATCGTTCCGGTGCCGAGCAGGTGTTGGCAAGGGCTCTGGAGCAGTTACAGCCGGATGGGACCTGTGCGTCCGATCCGGAGGGCTGTTGTGGCGTTGGGGAATGCATGGAGGTATTGCTGGACACATCCATGCACTGCGACTTTTTCGCGGACTATCTCAACTGGCCAACGATCCCTTTTGCGCCTTGCACGGCCCATCGTGCCCGGGTGCTCCACTGAGAAGAGGGGTATGTAAAAGTCCTATGGTTGTTCGCTACCTAACTGTATAAACTCAGTCCTGATTAACCTGTTTTTCACGCATCAGGAGGCAGTAACACCATGGCAATCTGGACCCAAACCCCCAATCTTGAACAGATGATGGAAGCCAGCAGGAACACGGCGGTCAACCACATGGGTATCGAATACCTTGAGTATGGGGATGACTATGTCAAAGGCCGTATGCCGGTTGATGAGCGTACCGTTCAGCCTTTTGGCATCCTGCATGGCGGTGCCTCCGTTCTGCTGGCGGAAACCCTCGGGAGCATGGCGGCGAACTGTTGCCTGAAAGACCCGAACACGGTTGCGGTGGGGTTGGACATCAATGCCAATCATATTCGTCCGGTGACCGGGGGCTGGGTTTACGGCACAGCCAGGGCCCTGCATATCGGTGGCGCGACCCAGGTGTGGGAAATTCGTCTTGAGAATGAACAGGGCAAGACCACCTGTATTTCCCGCCTGACCATGGCCGTGACCAAGCGCCCGTAACAAGCCCGCCATTGGCGAATTCCAAGGGCGTATCAGCGCCCTTGTAACATAAAGGTTTCGTATTCCAGTCGGTCAAACTTCCTTGATAGCAGGGCCAGCCCGGCCAGCGCGGACACCAGTGTGGCTGCTGCGTAGCCGTAGCCGTAAAATGCTGCTCCCAGATTGATCGTGATCAGCGTAAATACGATGTTTGACGTCAGAAACAGAAAGCAAAGTGTGAGGTTGATCCCGCGTGCGTCCAGATAGAAGAGCACGTTCTGGATCGCCAGCAGGATCAGCTGAATACTGACGGCGACCAGATCGACGTAAAACAGCGGCAGGTAGAGGGTGGAAATGCCAATGGCGGAGAGCAGTTCTTTACCCCAGAGGAACAGGAGAACGACGGTCAGGCCCTGGACTTTGCAGATCTCGTAGATCCCGTTACGGGCAACCAGCACCATGTCATCGCGAAACCCGTTGATGCGACCAATGGTGTCGCCGTTTCGAACCGCATCGTAAAAACGCTCGTAGGCTTCGGAGAAATCGGTCTCCATACGCACAAGAAAGACGGCCATGCCTGGAATGATCGCAAGATAGGCCAGGAAGATCGGCAGATCGTAAATGATGGACGCCCGTAATTCACCGATGATGGATTGGGAGGTGTGGGGGTGGAACCAGAAGATGATTTTATCCGCCCACACAGCCGCGTTGAATAGAAGACCGGTAAGGATCAGCGCCGGGAATATTTGTTTACGGCGGGCAAAATCGAAGCGTATGAGGGTTTCGCCCGGGTATTGCCGGATAATGGTATAGAAGAAACTGAAAAAGAGCAGGCTGTGCCCCATCAACAGACCTGTCAGTAACCCCTCCAGTCCGAAACTGGCAAGCTGCAGGGAGGCAGTGATGGCGGTGGCGTAGCCCAGGGCAAAGACAACAACGATGCGGCGATAGGACTTCATGCTGGAGAGAAAGATGGTGACCGGCCAAAGGTTGCACAACACCACAAAGTTGGCCAGCATCAACAGCTTGTACATCACTGAGGTGTCCGGGAATAACCACACCAGCGCAAGAAGGCTGATCGCCAGTGACAGCAAGGTGGAGACCCAGATTACCCCCATCAGGTTGGGCAGGATGACCGGGTTGCGGTTCTCGTATAGCCGGTCCGCCACCCAACGGGTAAACACGTGCTGGAACAGCCCGGAGAGAATCAGGGAAACCGCCATCAGATAGGTGACCGACACCAGGAACTGCACAACCTCGGTTCCCGGTATTGAGAGATTGATGCTGATAATGCCAATCAGCATGACCCCGAGTACAGACAATACCCATGGGCCTGAACTGATGACGCCGGCCAGGCCATAGGCGCCCAGCAGACTGGTCAGGCTGTCGTTCTTGAGTATGCGCCGCAGTTCGAAACCGATACCTGCCATCAGGATTCCCCCGGCCGCGAATCCAGCGCGTCGACGTAGATGTTGCGATAGGCGTCGAACATGCTCTCGAGGGTGTAGTAGCGTTGAACTCTTTCGAGGCCGGCTTTCTGCGCCCGATGCCAGAGATCCTCATCCAGCAGTAACCGGATGGCTTCGCGGGCGGTCGCTTCCGGATCGGCAATTGGCACCACCGACCCGCTGCGCCCGAGGGCGCGGTCCTCTTCGGACATGCCTTCCAGCAGCTCCCGGCAGGCGCCGACATCCGTCGCCAGGCACGGCAGGCCGGCTGCATTGGCTTCAAGGATGACCAATGGCAGAGCTTCTGAAATGGAGGTCAGTACCATCAGGCCCAGCTGCGGCAGAATGTCGTTTACATTCTGGAAACCAAGGAACCGGACCCTGTCTTCCAGCTCAAGGCTCTGCACCAGCTCCTTGCATTCTGTCACGTAGACCGGGTCTTCTTCTTCCGGCCCGACGATCCAGCCTTCGGCGTCGGGGATGACCTCGCACACCGAGCGCATCGCCCTGATAAAGGTCTTGATGTCCTTGATGGGTACAACCCGTCCGACCAGCCCCAGCACCGGGGGAACCCTTTCCGGGCGCGCAGCTCTGGCGGCCTCGAAGCGGGTTGGTTCAATACCGTTGGGAATGATCCGGGTCTTGTTTTCATCCGCCCCGTCAGCCAGTTGCCGCGCGCGGTTACCCTGATACAGCGATACCACGGGATCGGCCTGCTGGTAGGTGAGACGCCCCAGCGCTTCGAAAAAGCGGATCCAGAGCTGCCGGATATAACCCAGCTGATCGTTGATGTTGGCGCTGACCAGGTCACTCGGGTCCTGAATCCACTCGGCCTGGGACAGGTCGATTTTGCGTTCTTTGGTATAGATGCCGTGCTCGCTGAGTGCAAACGGCACGTTGCGCTGTTCGCTCACCATGGCGCCAAGCAGGCCGGCATAACCAGTCGAGATTGAATGAACCATGCCGGTTGTTGGCAGGGTCCGGGCGATCTCTGCCAACTGGAACAGTGGGGCATGCATGATACGGATGGTCCAGAAGTAGTCGACAAACGAAGGTTCGGTGCAGAATTGGCGGTAGCTGTCGTCAATCATCGACCAGCTTTCCTCGCTGTAGAGGAAATCGTCGCGGGTAATACCACGCTTGGTCCCGAGTTGCCGGAAAATATCGTGAAGGAGGTTGGCGGGTACAGTCTCGCCCTTGCGAAACCTGTCGTGCAGTTCCCGTTGGTCCTGGAACGCTTTCCTGTTGCCTTTTCTTGGCGTTGGTTTCTGCTCCTTCCTGACATCCATGATGTAATGACACTCAAAATGGACCACATTTTCAGGCAGTTCATACTGCTGCTGGCCATAATGGGCAGGGTCGCCGCCAAGAAAAACCAGCGAAAAGGTGTATTCGGGCAAGCCAGTGATGATCTGGTGAACCCAGGAGGACACCCCGCCGCGGATAAACGGATAGGTTCCTTCCAGTAACAGCGTTACGTCTGCCTGCGGAGATCCGGATTGCCGGGGCGTTGTCACAGCCATCCCTCCATCACCAGGCGAACCGATGGGTGAGGCTTGAACCTGGCAAGGCTGGCCAGGCAATAACGGACCCGCTGAAAATCCCGTTCAAGAAAAGCCACTTCAGCCTGGTAGGGGAGGAGCAGTTGTGGCGGCGCTCCGAGCGCCAGGGACCGGTCAAAGGCATGACGGGCCGCGATTACATTGCCCAGTGCGAGCTCGATACGACCGAGTAAACGCCAGTCGTTATGTCGGGACAGTTCGCTGGTCAGCTCCTGCAGTATGCGTTTGGCGCTATTCAGGTAGTAGAGTCTCAGGCTGCCCTGTGCCAGTCCGAGGTAGGCCATCTCCCACCAGGTCTGGGCCAGTCGTCGCTTCAGCCGTTCGCGGTTGTCCGACAGCTTCTCGTCCAGTGCCATTTGCAGGTTGCGTGCCTGGCTGGCAAGGACTTTTTCCTTCTGCTCCAGCATGGAATAGGCCAGTAGCCGGATATCATCCGCCGGATCTTTGAGGGCTTCCTGGAGCAGTCCGATGGCATCACGGTCGGCCATCTGTCGGGTGGCGAGCAAGGCTTTGAGGCGCTTGTCTGTGCTCCCCGCTTCGCGCAGAATCTGACGCAACCCGCCCTCGCTGTAGATGACCTGCTGGTCCATGTCGACCGGCTGAAAAGGCAGTTCGGGTATCTCCAGCTCCTGCCAGGCGACATCGCGTTCGAATCTGGGCAGGTACAGTGCGAGCAGTACACCGGTGAATACCCCAAGACTGCCAAGAAACGGGATGGCAAACTGCAGTGTAAACAGAAACAGCCCCGGCAGGAGCAGGCGGCTCCGGTAACGGGGGGGCAGCAACGGCAGCAGAACAAGCGTCAGGAACCCGCAGGCAAACGCATGGGCGGTCAGGTATCCGGTGATGGCAAGGGTATCCGTCAGCCCTGCTATCAGGCCATAGATACCGCCGCCTTCAAGCAATATCGCCAGTGCAGCCAGCCACGCGTTGGTCATGATGAAGCCTCCCCCTTCAGGAAGCCGCTCAACCATTCGCTTGCGCTGGTCTTGCCGGTGATCATCAGTGACTGGACCTGAGCAAGCTCTGACAGGGTCTTGCCGGTGTGGGTCCGGATATCATCTTCCAGTCTTTGCAGGTAAGCGGTTTGCCCGAGTTCATCCGTCAGCGGAAGCAGAATGGCCAATTGATGGCCGTTTTTATCCGGGAGTTCTGCAATGACATCGAGACCACGGCGTAACTGGCGGATGCGCGCTGTCACTGTTTCGGCATCGGGTTCGGAGGCGAATGAGAAGTGCACCACTGCAGCCGGAAGTTTGTGATCCCTCGCGTCACAATCGGCACGATCCATCTGGAAACGAAACTGCTGCCACTCGGTATCAGCCTCGGGGGATATATGCGCTTGTTGACGAACAATGTCCGCCATGTGCCCGGTAAGAATGGCGAGAAGCCGTAAGGTCTTGGGCTGAAAGTTGAAGAATGGCATGGCTTCGACCACCACCATGCCTATCACCGTTTGCTGGGAAGTAATCAACGGTATGGCCAGCAGCAGATTGGTGTCCAGCTCCTCCAGCTTCTGCCGGTATTCACTCTGGAGAGACACCAGTTTACGCTCCTGCAGTGCGTGCTGTAGCAACGGATCCTGTTTGTGTACGTCCTTGAAATTTCCGATTCGGGCAACAGGCTGTTCCACGAGGGTGTCGTTGTTCACCCCGTAAATGGCCGCAATCTGAAGCTGGCCGTAGCGAACCAGCAGTTGCAGCATCAGGTCGCCGGTTTCCGAATTCAGGCCCCGGCCATTGGCGTGGGCTATTTCATGATAAAGCCGCCTGAGCGCCTCGCGCAGACTGCTTGAGCTGCCGGCGATCTGTTGCTCCAGGCGATCATGGGAGACCTTCAGCAGGTAGAAGTTGCGGGTAAACTCCTCCAGCCGCACCTGGCGGTAACGATTACTGGCCTTCAGTTTGTCCGCCTGGCGTTCCCAGTAATCCCGGAATTCACCGGCAAGAAGGCTTACGGCCAGAATCCCGGTACTCCACACATAGGGAAATTCTCCACCCGGAAGCAGCGTCAGGCGGAAGGCGATACCCACGGTCCCCAGCAACAGCAAGGATGACACCAGTCCCATAAAGAAGCCGTATCTCAAGGCCACCAACAGGGGCGCCAGTGCTGGCCAGGAGAAACTGCCCGTCAGGAAGAACGGGTCGTCGGGGCGATTCCATGCGCCGATGAAAACGAACAGGGCCGTCACCGCCAGGGTTTCAAACCATTTCAACAAAAATCGTTCTGGCAGGCGCTCAGTCCCGGCGTTTTCCTGGGTATAGCTCATGGCGTCAGTTGCGCTCTCCGGAGGTGAGTGGCATGGCTTCCAGCAATGACTGCAATACTTTGTGGCCGGCCACGCTCAGACCCTCGCGGCCCCAGCCGGTTCTGGCGCCGGTACCTGACCAGACGATCTGATCAGAGGTGGGGTCACGGACTTCCAGGGTGATGCCAATGGCCGGTTCTCCGTCCAGGCCATCTTTATAGCGCCACTCATCCACCGTTCCGGAGATAACAAGATCGGCTCCGTTCTCCAGTGCCTGGGACAGGGCCTCCTGCTGCCGGGCCCGGTTGTCATAGACCAGTGGGTCCCGATCCTCCGGCAGGTATAACCGGACATCCGTGGCACCGTTGGCCCTCAGCAATGCGCTCAGGATACTCGCGGCCTGATCGCCTGCCTGGGGCGTTTGCGACAGGTTGCTCAGGGGAATGACTGCAAACCGGCTGTCCAGACTGACCGGCTCGGCGTTCTCCTGACTTTGCATGACAGAGCAGCCGGCCAGCCATATTAAGCTTAAGCACAATCCAATGGAACGAAGCGTCATACGGGTCTCCTTTAACGACCGAAAAACAGAGTGTATGTAAGGTTTAGGTTGGTTCTGGAGCTGCCATCCAGGCCGTCCGAGGTGTAGCCAGCTGACAACGACAGCGAATCATCACCGATGACGCGCCAGCCAAGCCCCAGGTCCACTCCGAAATCCGGACTTGAAGTGGATAGTACATAACCTGCGCCCAATCCCACAAAAAAGTGTGGCTCAGGCGTGGTGCGATAGAGCGCATGGGGTTCGCCGTGAAACCAGCGTGACCGGATGCCAACCCGCTCGTAGGTTTCCGCTACCAGGTCTCCGGGCTGCAGGGGTTGCGACAGGGCCGCTGAGGTCTTCGGGCCCAACTGATCCGCCAGATCGAGTTGTTGGCGGCGGTAGCTGGCGGTAATTGCCCATCCCGGATCCTCTCTGAACAGGGTGTAGGTGCCCGTGGCATCCAGGCCATAGCCTGTTGCCAGGGAGTCTCCGGAGCTGTCATTAATGGACATGCCCTCGAGCCCGGCGGCTAGCTCCAGCCTTGAGACGGGCGTATACCGCGCTGATGCATAGACCCGGTCCCGGGCGGTCAGCCACCAGGCTTCGGCGCTGTCAGGCGTTCGCTCCTTCAGTGCAATTCCACCGTTCAGGCTGATCCGGTCCGCAGGCCGACTGTCTATCTCTGCGCCCAGGGCCGTATCCGTTCCCCCAAACCGCGACAGCTGTCCCAGTTCCAGCGTCAGCAGTGTATTGCGGCTATTGTTTTGCAGCCTGATCCGATAGTCGCGTTCGAGTTCGGGGCGTTCCCGCAATCGTCCCCGGGCGTCGGCCCGCCGATCCGATGCGTTGAAATACCAGCGCCAATGGTCATGGCTGAATTCGCCGCTTACGCTGGTGGAACGTACCCCAAATTCGCCGAGATCCATGATCGACAGGCCGGTTTGCAGGGCGCGGTTGTCAAAACGGTAAAGCGGCTCATTCACTGCGCCGGTCTGATTGTCTGATGGATAGAGTAGGTTCTGTTTGCTCTGTTGCGTGCTTGTTCCGCCGAGCGCGATGGATTGTCGGCGGTAGGCCGAGCCTTCGGCCCTGGCATCGTTTTGCTCTACCAGGGGCGCCATGGCCAGTAGCCAGTCGGGATTGTTCTGTTGCACCGATCGCCCCCGGCGTGCCCAGGCCAGGGCTCGCTCTGAGTCTCCCAGCGCCTGATAGCCGTAGGCCAGTGCTGAGTAGGCTTCGGCGGGGGGATTGTTCGAGAGCCGCTTGAGCAGCTCGGGCAGTGGGCCAGGCAAGCGTTCCGGATGCCCCATGAGGAACCAGCTCCAGCTGATCAGCACCTCCGTGTTGTACGGGGCCAGACGGACCGCCTCCCTGAAGGCCTGTTGAGCCGCATCGTTCCGATTCTGTTGCTGGCGGAGCAGGGCCGTGAGTGTCCAGAACCGGGCGTTGGTCAGCGCTTCCGGGAATTGCTGTCGCCATCGTTCCAGGGTGCTTTCCAGCTGGTCCCAGTTGTTCATCGAAAGCTGGTATTCAGCCGTTGCCGCCAGATACCTTGGATCACCGGTGTCCTCAAAACGGATTTCGGCCAGTGTGGCCGCTTTGGTGTAATCGTTGAACCTGACGGCCAGGTTGATCATTTGCTCCTGCATGCTGGCATCCAGCTCGTCAAAAGGCAGGGCGGACAGCCTTTCGTACTCTGTTTGCAGAATATCTTCCTGACCAAGCATCGCGCCAAGCTCCAGTCGTATCGCCGAGGCTTCCGCTGCCAGCTTCGGGTCTGAGGGCTGGAAGTCCAGTGCCGCCAAAGCTGACTCGGGGTCACGGATCCGCCAATAAAGCCTGGCCAGCCGTATACGTTCGGCATCGGTCAGGGACGGTTGAGCTTGCAGAAACCGGATAGCTTCCGGAAAGCGTCGACGGTTGATCAGCAGGGTAATCTTTCGTTCGCGCAGCGACTCATTGTTCGGGAAGCGCTTCATCCCCTCGTCCAGTCTGGCGCCTGCTTCATCCAGCCGGCCATTGCGCACCAGGCTGTCGGCAAGCAGTTCGAAGCCACGGGCGTCAATCGTATTATTGGCCGCCGCCTGGCTGAGGAGGGCTGTCAGCGCTTCCCAGCGGAAAAGTTCGCGAGCCAACGCTGTGGCGCGTTCGAATGCCGTCTCTGATCCGGACTCCCGGTACAGGCGTCGCCAGTAGGAGAGTGCTTGCTCCGGATAACCGTTCCACTCGAGAATCCGGGCAGCGCGGCGCCGGTCTTCCCGGGTCATGGCCTCTGGCTGTTGCTCGATGCGTCTCAGTGCTATCAATGCACGGTTGATATCCCCTCTGGCCAGTTGTGCGGTTATGAAGTCTCGCTGCACCTCGAGGTTATCGGGTTCCAGGGCCGCCAGCTGGCCAAGCCATCGCTGTCTTGGTTCCGAAGCATCAGCGAGTTCCGCCAGCCGAATACCCTGACGTAACTGGTCCGCGTCCAGTGTCGCCGGCTGGCTGGCGCGGAACCTGGCCAGAGCCTGTTCCGGGCGACCCGCGGCCAGTTCGAGGCGGATCAGGTTGGATGTGAATCCTGTTTTCTCTTCTTGCGGCACAAGCTCAGACACGGATTCAAGGGTGCTGATGGCCTCTGCATGTCGCCCAAGAGCTTCGTACTCGCGGGCCAGATTCTTGCCAAGGGACAGGTGCATCCGACCGTCGGATTGCGAGAACAGTTCAGTCTGGATCGACAGCTGTCGCGCGGGCGACAGTAGCGGAAATACGGGCAGGGCAAGGTTCTGTTTGCGTTCGGCGGAGTAGGATTGTGCCAAGAGCCGGTCGATGGTCGACGACAGTTCCCGCCTGACCAGTTCGCGACGATCGCCTTCCGGTGCCGCCTGATATTGACTGACCAGCAACTCAAGGTAGCTTTCCAGGGCTCTTGATGGAATTCGCTGCTTTTCCAGTAGCGGGGCCAGCGTTGTCCGGGCTTTGTCTAGCTGGCCCACCTGACGTTGCATGCGGCCAAGATTGATGCGCAGGGGAACGTTGTCAGGGTCAGACTTCAACAATGTCTCAAAATAGGCGATAGAGACCGCGTCGGGGTCTGAAAGATGCTGCATGTCCTCGAAAACAGACTGCCGGGGAAACAACACATACAGCACCAGGGCAAAGAGAAATCCCATGAGGAGTAGCGCTGGCAGGCTGAAAAATGAGGGTTTTCTACGTGCCATGGATCAGCTGCACTCCAGTTCCAGGCGGATCCTGTGGTTAGCCGCGCTGGAGAAAACCAGACGCTTGGCGTCCGCGTCGCGGGACTGCTGAACTGGGGCTTTATTTGTGATCTTGCAGTGGTCGGCGCCGGCCAGCCTGAGGCTGACCGGTTGGTGGCCTTGCAGGGCAATCTTCAGCAACCACTTGCCGGAAGCCTGATTGCGTTGCCACTCGGTGATCACGGCGTTGGCGCTCTCAACGTACGGTCCTTTGGTCGGCGCCGGCGAAAGGTGGAGCATTGGCTCTGCCCCTACAAGATGGACAAAGCGTTGCTCCGCCACATCGTTATAGCCAGCCACCCCCTTACTGCGGGCCAGGTCAGGGAACCGATCCCGCGAGATTCTCACCGTTGATGGCGAGCCGATGCCGCGCCACTGGTAGCCGCCGTCGCCGGTAACGGTCATGGCTGAGTAGTACTGAGACTGCACCCGTTTGGCGTAGTCGCTCAGAAACAGGGGAGTGACCGACTGACCGCGGGCGTACTGGTACACTTCCTTTAGCGCGTTCAGGGATTCGGACCGGGTACCGGAATAAAAGTGGTAGTAGATACCAACCGGCTTTAATCGCCCCTTCGCTTCAAGTATTTCAAACGAGTCAATCACGTTGCGAAAGCCGTAAAAAGGTCCGGTCCAGAGGTTGGTGTACACGTTTTCGTTCATCACCGGGGCATAGACCTGTAATTCGTCACCCACGGGTCTGGCGTCTGGCCACACACCCGCGAGCTCGGAATCATAGGGCATCGGGTGTGTATCGCCCCCATTAATGTTAATCAGTCCCAGCTCGCGGACTTTGGCCAGAGCGCGTTTTCCCGGTCTGGCATCTCCCGTCCACAGAAATACCGAGACGGGTTTGTCTGGCGGTGTCAGCCGGTCGTTGATGTAGCTGACCGAGCCGTCGATTTCGCGGTCCAGGTTGGCGTTGTAGTCAGGAACGTTCATCGAATAGCCATACTGGGTAAATTCAAGGTCCGGGGCGGGGCCTCCCTCCAGAATCTGCCAGAAAAACGGATGACTGTAGGTGTGGGACGCCACCTCGACATTGTCCATCTCAAACATCTGCCGGGCCAGTGCTTCTGCTTCCCCACTGACGTCCGGGTAGAGCCCCTGAGGGGATGTTTCTGCCTCAATAACGGAGACGGTATGGGGCAGAGGGAACTGCTTCAGTATCTGTTTCCGGATCACTTCCGCGCTGAGCGGACTGCCGGGGAATTCGGCACGGGATATCAGGCCGTCGCCATCAATGTGTGCGGTGAGGATTCGCCGACCGCTTTCGGTGGTGCTGTCGATGGCCGGGAATGTGCCCAGCCGGAGGGCCTCGCGCAGGAACTCAAAGGGGTTGAACAGCCAGAACGCCTGATCGTCGGGGCCATGCTCTAGTACAAACGGGTCCAGTGCCGCCCCTCCGCTGTCAAAGGTGTAGACCGGGTGAAATTTTCTGCCGTCGTGGCCGGTTGCCGTTATCCAGGTAGTGCTGGATTGCATGGCTGGTAATGGAGATGTGGGTGCGGTCGGCAACCGACCGCCTTCGTATTGCCCAACTGAGGGGTGGAGTGAGTTGAAGGACAGCGGCGCCTCGGGAACCGCCAGGCGCGTAGTTTTTAACAGGGTCCTGCAGGCGGTCTCCACGGGAGCCTGGCCAAAGGTGATGACCGGCATGGTTGGCGATTGCCGACCACCCAGCCATTGGCAAAGGTCGCTGCTACGGTTGCCTGTTTCCCACCAGATGACCACTCCGGCATAACGGTCTTCCAGGGGCTCCTGGGGGTGTGGCTCCTGCGCGGATCGGTAGACCGGAACCAGCCCCAGGCGCTCCAGGATAATACCCAGACGACGGTGGGCGGCGCTCTGGTCCATGCGTTCAGTCGGTAGATCATGGATGACCAGCACGTGCCGCTTTACGGTTGCCGGCTGCGTGGGGCCCAGCCGATTGAGTGCTCCGTTGCTGATGTAGGGAATGAATCCTTCTTCCCGGAGGCGCCTTGCCTGGTCATCGGCGTTGTCGCCACGCCCGGCGTAGTCGATGGCAATGAGCGGGACAGCCGGATGTTCCTCACGCCAATGCGTTAACTGTCCCCCCAGCCATTCCCTGTCGTTGTCCGATACGATTGTGTACTGGTTGCGAGAGGCATCGTAGCCATTCCGCCAGGACTCGAACGCCAGGGCATCGATCAGCGGGTGAACGCTTTCAGGAAGGTGGAATCCGCGATTCGCGATCAGTCTGGCGGATGGATAGCGTTGTTTGATTGCCCTGATCAGACGAGCCTGACTTTCGGCGAAACTGGCAGGATCCTCCTTCCCCTGATCGGTCAGAAGATGACTGTCCAGTGTGTCCATGAATACACCCTGAAACCCTCGCTCCATGGCGGGAGCAACCAGCTTATCCAGAATGAACTGCTGAACTGCCGGGTTGTTGATATCCAGTACCGAGCTTTGCCAGGCGGTGTTTTTGCCCAGTTTCCAGTGATCCTTCAACTGACGGTAATACCGATGTGAACGCGCCATTTCGCCAATGCTGATATAGGTCAGTGGACGGGTTCCCCCCTTGTCCAGCAGGTCGAGACGGGCATCGGATGTCCGGTCCTGCTGCAGTACCACCCAGTCATAGGCATAGAGGCTGCCTATGGGAGCTTCGTCACCATAGTAGAACGCGACATTGTGAGGGGTGGACGGGGCTGAGAACCCAAAACTGCTGGCAAGAAGAGTGATAAACAACAGGCACGTTCGAGACATTTTATAATGGAATCAGCGTCGGATGATGAATGGGCGTCTGTCTAATCTAGCAGTTAAGCGGCATTGAAGGCATTTAATACGTCCACTTGCAAAAACCGATCAGATAATGTTCATTTGAGCGGCGAGCCGTCAAATCGGCGAAGTGCTAACCTCATTGTCTGAGGATTCCCGATAAAGGGGTTGTTGCCGTGGCCGATCATAGGAGTATATCACTATGGTGGCTGGCGCTTGCCGCTGGCCTTATTCCGTTTCTGACCATTCACACCACCTTTGTGGTCTCGGTGATGGAAGGCCATGTTTCCGCGTGTATCCCCTACTGGGACAGCTGCACCAGCATCAGCCGTACCGGGCGGAACGGCATGGCCTATTTCATCTTCAAGGGTGCGATGTTGCCAGCCGGGTTGCTTGGAATTCTGTTCTGGTGGCTGAATGGCCGCTGGTTGCGCCAGCTGGGAATCCACACCTCGGGCGTAGCCTGGATTCCCGGGCTTGGGCTTATCGCCTGCCTGTCTTTGATCGCGTATACCCTGGCGCTCGGTCACGCCGGTGACGGCTTCAACCTGGTTCGGCGCACCGGCGTGGTTCTGTATTTCTCGCTCACGTTCATTGCCCAGCTTTTGATCAGTGGCGCCCTGCGACATCATCCGACCTGGAACGAAACCGGCTCACGGCTCCTGAAGCTGTGCCAGCTCACTCTCGCAGTGGGCATCCTGTCGGTCATTCTCGATGGCGTGGTGCCGGAATTTCATGACCAGAGGGACAATGCCTTTGAATGGGTGCTGGCGCTGCTGATCAATCTCCACGCCCTATGGCTGGCTGTGCTGTGGCGGCGAAGCCGATTCCGGGCACGGCTCTGGGCGGAGTGAGGACAGGGCTCCCCTAAAGCGACAGTAGTCCACGCGCCAGAGCCGCCGTACCCGCTACGGCGGCGATGCCCAGGATGATTGGCCGAAGCCCCTCAACCGGCAGGCGGTGAACCAGTTTACCCGAAAGCCAGAAGCCGCCCAGAACACCGGGAAACGTGAGGGCGAACAGGGTGAGCTCCCGGGTGCCCAGATACCCCGACGCAAACAGCGCCGTTACGCTGAAAAAACTGGCGACCAGAAAGAATGCGGACATGTTTGCACGGACCAGCGGCCCTTTTTCATTCTGGTATATAAGGGCAATGGGAGGGCCGCCCACCGCGGTAATCGTGCCCATATAGGTAGACGCAGCGCCGGCAAGTACGCTGTTGCGGGCGTTCAGTCGCGGGCGTAAGCCGCCAATGCTCAGCATCACGCCGGTCAGTATCAGCACCCCGAATATCAGTTCGAACCCCTGGGGCGACAGGATCAACAGTGTCAGACCGGCGAAAATGGTCCCCAGTGCCCCTCCGCCAATCGCGAAACGTACTTCGCGGAGTTGCAGGGCTCCCCGGTACCGGAACAGCATGAAGATCGTCAGGAGAACCGCATTCAACACCAGCGGCGCGGGTACGAACAGAGGGCTGATCAGGAACAGCAGTGGTGCCGAAAAGGTGCCTATGCCGTAGCCGGCAACGCCCTGGAGGCAAGCACCCGCAAGTAACGTCAGGTTGGCAAGCAGAATATGAACCAGGGCTACTTCGTCCAAAACAAGTCACCGATTGAGGGTAAGGGATCGTGATAGCACAGCCGGGAAACGGTTGGAACTGATAAACTGTGCGCCTTTATCACAGTATAGTGGAATGAGAGTATCCGGATGACAGCCCAATCCTCCGTTGAACAGCAACACTGCCCCTGCGGTTCCGGCGCAGCCTACCATGCCTGTTGCCAGCCATTTCATCAAGGCAGCCTGGCACCCACGCCGGAAACGTTGATGCGCTCGCGGTATTGCGCTTTCGTTTTCAGGCTTGCCGGCTACCTGCTGGAAACCTGGCACGAGAGTACCCGCCCCCAGTCCCTGGATACGGAACAGTCGCCGGACTGGGCCTCCCTTCGTATTCTCGATACGTCCACCCGGGGCGATGCCGGAATGGTGCATTTCCGTGCGGTCTATCGTTTGGGTGACGGCTGGGGGTATCTGGAAGAAACATCGAATTTCACAAGGGAAGATGGCCGTTGGTATTACGTGTCCGGTGACACCACGGAAGGCCAGCTGAAACCCGGCCGCAACGAACCGTGCCCCTGTGGAAGCGGTAAAAAATACAAGGCGTGTTGCCTCTGACTATCTGGCTCGCTGGCAATGTCAAACCATGTAAAACATTGGGTGCGTTATGCCTCTGGCGAATTTTCCCGATGTACTATCCCTGTCTCAATCCGCATTCTTATACCAACACAAGGAAAATCAGGATGTTTAAGACAAGGGCGTTGTCTTGCGTGTTAGCCGGCGGTTTTATGGCCGGTATCGCTGGAGCGGCTTCTGCAGAGGACTTGGTTTACGTCGGTCTGTCCGGCGGCGTGGCAGAAGTGAAGGATTTTTGCGACGACATTGATTCCGGTTGCGACGATGAGGCAACCACCGTTCGCGTCTATGCCGGCGGATTCATTGATAAGTACCTGGCTTTTGAAGGCGGCTATCGGTTTGTCGACGATGTCACGATGGAGGCATCGGTGCCGGGTATGAGCGCGAGGCTGGATATGGGCTATCACATGTTCGACGGCTCGTTGCTGGTGTTCACGCCCAATTTTGGTCCGGTCCGCCTGTTTGCCAAAGTCGGCGGCCAGTTCTGGCGCCAGGACATCAGCGCCTCAGTGACTGGTCTGGGCAGTGCCAGTGACGATGAACAGGGTTTCTCTCTGCGTACCGGTGTTGGCGCTACCGTGGATATCACCGAGTTCTTCGGCTTGCGGGTGGAGTATGATTACCTCCAGAGCATTGGCGAAGACGTTGCCGATATTGAGAATTTCAAGTCGGATATCCATGTGATTTCCGCCGGGCCTGAATTCAGGTTCTGATATCCTGAACCAGCCATGAAACAATCCATAACCGGCTATCACAAAGACGAGGAAAACCATTGGGTTGCGCAACTGGCTTGTGGTCATAACCAGCATGTGCGCCATGAGCCGCCCTGGGTAAACCGGCCATGGGTTGTGTCCGAAGAAGGGCGGGCCTCGATGGTCGGATTTGAATTGGATTGTAAAAAGTGCGATGAGGGTGCTCCGGCGGATGAGCGCCCATCGCAGTCATCTCTGCTCCCCTGAGTCACTGCAGTATCCCCTCCCATGGCATATGAGGAGCAGATTCTTCATAGGTGCCGTCCGATGGTAGATACTTTAGTCTACACTCGGTTCAAGTCCGTAACAGGATGGCCGATACACCTCTTATCGTAATCAACTGTCGTTAAACGAGTTCGTATGCACGGACTCCCCCGACAATGAATTCCGGTAACACCGCCTTAACAAACTGGAACAGATGTGTTTGCAGGCCTGTGCATAATTGCACCACAAGCACCGATTATAATGGGGTATGCGCCTATGACACTGATGACTCGATTGAAAATCCGTTCCCGACTGCTGCTGGCTGTAATGGTCCCGGTTCTGCTTACGGCCGCTACCATTGCCTGGATTACTGCAAGTCAGATCAGTGCAAACGGTGAGGCGGAGCTCGAGCGTCTGGAAGAGAGCCTGCTGGATGCCCGCAAAACCGGGCTGAGGAATCTGGTGGACGCAGCCCGTGCAGTGGTCATGGAAGCGAAGAACGACCCGAACCTGTCAGAGTCGGAAGCCAAGGAGGCAGCGGCAGCCCGTTTGCGTTCGATTCGATTCGATAAGACCAATTATGTATTTGCCTACACCCGGGACGTCAACAACCTGGCGTATGCCCCCGATCCTTCGAAGGAAGGCCCCACGGATAACCCGACTGTCAGGAAACTGATCAGAGACCTGTTTGATGCTGCTGAAAGCGGTGGCTTTTACGGATACGACTGGATGAATCCCGCCTCTGGCAATGAGGAATCCAAGGTGTCCTATTCGACCATTATCCCTGAATGGGATTGGCTGGTTGGCGCCGGTGTATACGTGACGGATATTGACGCCGTGGTAAACGCCGCCCGCGAGGATGTCGAAGAGAACATTCAGGCCACCCTTGGCTTTATTCTGCTGGTGACTGTCATCGTGGTTCTGGTGGCCCTGTTCATTGGGTTGTTCGTTGGCCGTACCGTGACCAAGCCGCTGAAAGTCGTCAGTGACATGATGCAGGAAATCGCTGACGGCGAGGGTGATCTGCGTCAACGCCTGCCGGACGAGGGCACGGATGAACTGGCGGAGCTGGGGCGGCGCTTTAATAACTTCGTCATCAAGATCCAGGGCACCATCCGTGAAGTGGGGTCCACCACGGATCAGGTGGCGTCGGCTGCTGAAGAACTGAGCCGGGTGGCGAATGAAACCCGCGCATCGGTGCAGGAGCAGGGATCCGAGACCGACCAGATTGCTTCTGCCATCAATGAGATGGCGGCGACAATCCAGCAGATTTCAGGCAATGCCAATGAAGTGGAAAGTGCCGCTTCGGATGCCGATCGCATGGCGCGGGATGGTGGTGAAACCATCACCAATGCTCAGGCCGCAGTTAACAAGTTGTCTGGTGAAATTGAGGAAACCGCCCGCAGCATCAACTCCCTGGCTGAAAAGTCGGACGATATTCAACAGGTGCTGGATGTGATTCATGCCGTCACCGAACAGACCAACTTGCTGGCGCTGAACGCCGCTATTGAGGCTGCCCGCGCCGGTGAGCACGGTCGCGGTTTCTCGGTGGTGGCCGATGAGGTTCGTCAGCTGGCCAAGCGCAGTGCGGAGTCGGCCGACCAGATTCGCGAGATGATCGGTGGCTTCGTCAGCGAGTCGCGGGCGGCCGTTGACCGTATGAATGCATCCCGTGATCACTCCACGGAAACGGTTGAGCGTATCAATCACGCCACCAGTGCCCTGGGTACCATCGAAAAATCCGTGGGTCAGATCCATGACCAGGTGACGCAGATTGCAACGGCAGCCGAACAGCAAAGCCAGGTGGCCGAGGAGATCAATCAGAACGTGGTACGCATCGTGGACGCCGCTCAGCGTAGCGATACCGGCGTGACCCAGACCAATGAGGCCAGCCATGAACTGGCGCGCCTGGGCGAGAACCTGCGGGAGTTGGTGGGGCAATTCAAGGTATAAACTGCGCGGGTAAAGGGAACCCTTTCTCTCCGTTGTTCGTTAGTTGGTGACAGGGCGTCAGCTTTGTGACCAACAATAACAACGACGGATGAGACAATGGTACATAAAATAAAACTGGGCGGGATTGCTCTGTCAGCAATCCTGCTTTCCGGCTGCCTGAGCAGCAGCGGCGGTGATGACGATTCGAATGCCCCGGCACCTGTCGTCGGGGGTGATCAGCAAGTCTTCAAGGCCACCCTCAAGCGCACGGCCTTCGGTATTCCCCATATCGAAGCCGATGACTTCGCCAGTATGGGTTATGCCTACGGTTACGTTCAGGCTGAGGACAATCTCTGCCTCCTGGCGGAGGATACCCTGACCGTTCGCGGGTTGCGTGCCCGCTTCCTCGGGGCCGATGGAACCTATCAAATCCCGTCCAATGGGGCGACGACCACCAACCTCAACGCCGACTTTTTCTGGCGAGCCACGGCAACGGATGAAGCCATACAGCCCCTGAAAACCGGTAGCGATCCGGAGGTTGGCGAGGCTTCCCGTGGGTACGTTGCCGGGTTCAATCGCTACCTGCGGGAGCTCCGCAATGGAGAGCACCCCGGACGGCACGAAGCTTGCCGCAGCGAACCCTGGCTGATGGCGATGGAAGAGGATGATATGTACCGCCGTTATCTCCGCCTGGCGGTATTGGCGTCATCCTCTGTGTTTGTGGATGGGGTCGCGACAGCCCAGCCGCCGGAAACGGACGTGCCAGAGCTGTCCGCCGACGCGATTCTCGATGCGCTGGCCGATGCTGGCATTGAGGATGGCGGAGACCTGCCATTCCCCTTCGCGGACGAACTCCCCATCGGCAGCAATATGTACGGGCTGTCAGCCGAGGCCAGTCGCACAGGGGAGTCCATATTATTCGGCAACCCCCATTTTCCATGGGAGAAGACCGAGCGGCTTTACCTGGCCCACCTTAAAGTCGGGGATCAGGCCGAGATCATGGGCGCGGCACTCTATGGCCTTCCGGCGGTGCTGATCGGTTTCAATGAACATTTTGCCTGGAGCCATACGGTATCCACAGCGTATCGCTTCAGCTTCTACGAACTGACCCTGAACCCCGCAGACCCGACCCAGTACCTGTATGAAGGTGAGTTTGTGGATATGGATGCCACCGAGATCACGGTACAGGCAATGGATGAGAGCGGTGAGGTGAGTGACGTCACCCGCACGCTTTACAGTTCCCGTTATGGACCCATGCTGACTTTCGAGGCGGCAGGTGTGCCAATACTGAACTGGTCAAACGGCAAGGCATACACCCTGCGGGACGCCAATGCCGAGAATGACCGCTTGCTGAACCAGTTTTTCCGCTGGAACCAGGCCGACAGTTTCGAGGAATTCGTGGAACTGCATGGCAGCGTGCTTGGCGTGCCCTGGGTCAATACCGTCGCGACAGGGCCAGGAAAACCCGCCTATTACGGTGATCTGACGGTGGTGCCCAATGTTCCGGATAGCAAGGTGCAGGCGTGTGCCACGGTGTTGTCACCGGTATTTGATCTGTTGGCCCCGGGCCTGCCTCTGCTGGACGGCGCCCGTGCCGATTGCCAGTGGGACACGGATGCGGACGCTCCGGCAGACGGAGTATTCGGCCCCTCGAACCTGCCGTCGCTGCAGCGGAACGACTGGGTCCATAATTGCAATGACAGCTATTGGGTCACCAACCCGGCGGAGCCGCTGACCGGCTTTGCCGCCATCATTGGTGACGAGGAAACCCCGCGTTCACTGCGTACCCGTAAATGCATGGAGCAGGTGGTCCAGCGTCTGGATGGTTCCGATGGGCGCCCGGGCAGTACAGGGTTCGACCTGGCCAATCTACAGGACATCGTTCTCGACAGCTCCCTGATGTCCGAGCAATTGGCGCGGCAAGACGTTCTGAGCGCCTACTGCCCGCTTGGTGTTGTGTTGGGCAGCGATGGTCAGCCGGTGGATATTTCCGAAGCGTGTTCCGTTCTGCAGCGCTGGGATGGTACCCACAACCTCGGTTCTGTCGGCGGGCATATCTGGCGCGAGTTCTGGCGCAATGTGGACCCGCTTCCCGTGGAATCGCCTGATAAATGGCTGACGCCCTTCGATCCCGCGGATCCGGTGAATACGCCGGCGATGCTGAACGTGGCCAGTCCGCTGATTCAGGCGGCCTTCGCGGACGGCGTAAAAGCCATACAGAACTCTCCAATGGCAATGACCGCTGCCATGGGCGATGTCCAGGTGTCCGGCGTTCATGACACGGTGATTCCGCTGTTTGGTGGGGAAGGGTTTGAGGGCGCCTTTACCATTGCCATTTCTCGGCCAAACGATATCAGTGATGGGCGTTACGAGGTGAACTACGGCAACAGCTACATCCAGGCTGTCACCTGGGATGAAGACGGGCAGCCGGTGGCCGAGGGGTTTGTGACCTATTCCCAGTCGACCGACCCGGCATCGCCCTGGTTCAGTGATATGACCGAGGCTTATTCCGGCAAGCAATGGATTCGCTTCCCGTATCAGCAGGAAGAGATTGAATCTGATCCGGAGCTGGTGCGCTATCGCCTGGTGGAACTGGAACGGGAGTGACTGAAATAGCCAATTCAGCGGGCGCAGAGGCAAGCGCCTGCTGCATTGGCTAAGCGGTATTTGGCACGCTACTATTGTCGGGATAATCAGATAACAACCGATAATAGGTAATACGATGCCAACAATGACTATTCGCAAACCCTTCCTTGCGGCTTTTGCGCTGATGCTGTCGCTGGTCAGCACCTCGCTGATGGCCGAAAAAACCTACACCATCCGACTGGCTGAAACCTGGGGGCCGAATTCGCCGATTCTTGGTGAAACGCCTCGCAGTATGGCGGCGATGGCGGAGAAAATGTCCTCGGGCCGTCTGAAGTTCCGCATTGACTCGTCCAACAAGCATAAGGCGCCTTTCGGGATCTTCAACATGGTGCGTCAGGGGCAGTACGACATGGGGCATACCGCGTCCTATTACTACAAGGGCACGATCCCCAATGCCATGTATTTCACCACCGTACCATTCGGCATGCTGGCGGCTGAGCAGTACGCCTGGTTCTATTACGGCGGCGGCATGGAGTTGATGGAAAAGGTCTACCAGCCCCATGGCTTGCTGTCGTTCCCCGGCGGCAATACCGGTAACCAGATGGGGGGCTGGTTCCGCAAGGAGATCAACTCCCTTGAGGATCTGAAAGGTCTGAAGATGCGTACGCCCGGCTTTGCCGGCGAGGTGATGGCGGAAATCGGCGTGGCAGTGACCAACATTCCGCCGGGTGAGCTTTACACCGCTCTGGAGCGTGGCACCATTGACGCCCTCGAATGGGTCGGGCCGGCGCTGGATCTGCCCATGGGCTTTCATCAGATAGCCGACTACTATTACTCCGGCTGGCAGGAGCCCGGAGCGGAAGTGCAATTCCTGATCAATCAGAAAACCTGGGACAGCCTGCCAGAAGATCTTCAGGAAATTCTGCGGGTTGCCATGCGCACCGCCGCCTATGACATGTACATCCAGAGCACTCACATGAGCGGCGAGGCCTGGGACCGCATGAAGGAAGATTATCCCAACGTCACCCACAAGACGTTCCCGCCGGAAGTGATCGACGCGCTGCGCGAGGCCACCGACAAGCTGTTGGCGCAGGAAGCGGAAAACGACCCGCTGGCGAAGGAAATTATCACCTCCCAGCGCGATTACCTGCAGAAGGTTCGCAAATGGACCAACATCTCTGACAAGGCCTACCTGAACAGCGTCGCCACGGACTGATCAGGGAAAACCGAAAGGGGCACGGCGGGTGCGTACAAAAAACCGGCGTGCCCTTTTTGTTTGCAGTGGATTCTGGAAAAATAGGCCGCTCATCAATAGGGCAGGGCCGATGAAACAGACACTGCTATCTCTGAAGGGCGTCAGCAAGGTATTTGGTGACAAAACCGTACTCGATGCCCTGGATCTCGATATCTACGATGGCGAATTCATCACGTTGCTCGGGCCATCCGGTTGCGGCAAAACCACACTGCTGCGTCTGATGGCCGGATTTGAGCATGCCGACGGCGGCTCTATTACCCTGGCCGGGAATGACATCAGCCAATCTCCTCCGGAACACCGCCCCCTCAATACCGTGTTCCAGCATTACGCGCTGTTTCCCCATATGACCGTGTTCGACAACGTCGCCTACGGACTGAAAATGGAAAAGCGCCCGAAAGAAGAAATCCGCGAGCGGGTCGAAGACGTCCTGGCGATGGTGCAACTGGGTGATTTCGCCCGTCGCAAGCCCCACCAGTTATCCGGCGGGCAACAGCAGCGAGTGGCGATAGCCCGTGCCGTGGTCAAGCGCCCGCGCCTGTTGCTGCTTGATGAGCCATTGTCCGCGCTGGACTACAAGTTGCGTCGCACCATGCAGGTGGAACTGAAACGCCTGCAGCGGGAGCTGGGCATAACCTTCGTGTTTGTGACCCACGATCAGGAAGAGGCGCTCTCCATGTCCGATCGGGTGGTGGTGCTGAAAGACGGCGTTGTACAGCAGCTGGGTACGCCGCGTGAAATATACGAACGCCCCGCCAACCTGTTTACTGCCCGCTTTGTTGGCGAGACCAACCTGTTTCCGGGCCACCTGAAGCAGGTCATGGAAACCGCGATTACCGTGGATGTCTTTGGTGTACACCGGACTCTGCGGAAGCCGGATTTCTCGGTTGCCGAAGGCCAGAGTGTGCACGTCCTGCTGCGTCCGGAAGACATTCGTGTGCTGGAGCCAGATGCCGACCACGGGCTGTCCGGCAAGGTCATGGAGCGGAACTACAAGGGCAGCACGCTGGATTCGGTCATTCACCTGGACGACGGCACCGAAGTGCTGGCCAGCGAGTTCTTCGATGAGGACGATCCCACCTTTGACTATCGCCTTGGCGAGCCGGTCCGGGTGAGCTGGGTGGATGGCTGGGAATGGCTGCTCCCGGCCGAACAGAACGAGACGGCTGTGGAGCGCCTGATCGATGCATAGGGTGTTACAGCAACCCTTCAAAACCGCTGTTCTGGTCCTGGTGTGGGGCTGGTTATTGCTACTGGTGCTGACGCCGAACCTTCTGGTGGTCGGCGCCAGTGTGATGAGCCGGGACGCCGCCAGCTTCCTGTCGTTGCCACTGAATCTCGATAGCTACCGGCGACTGCTGGATCCCCTGTATCTGGAGGTGTTTCTCCATTCGCTGTACATGGCGGGCGTCACCACAGCGTTATGCCTGCTGATAGGTTATCCGTTTGCCTGGGCCCTGTCGCGGGTGGCGAAGCAGCGGCAGACACTGCTGATTTTCCTGTTGATCGTACCGTTCTGGACCAACTCCCTGGTTCGCACCTATGCCCTCAAATTGCTATTGGCAACCAATGGCCTGATCAACAACGCCTTGATGGGGCTGGGGCTGGTCGAGGAGCCGCTACGGCTGCTGTATACCGAGGGAGCGGTCATCGTGGGGTTGGTGTATCTGTTGCTGCCGTTCATGATCCTGCCGCTGTATTCAGTGTTTGAGGATCTCCGCCACGAGCTGTTGATGGCTTCCCATGACCTGGGGGCGGGCAGATTGCCCACATTCATTCATGTCATTGTGCCGCTGACCCTGCCTGGCGTGCTGGCGGGCGTCATGCTGGTATTGTTGCCAGCGATGGGGTTGTTCTTCGTGGCGGATATCCTCGGTGGCTCACGGAACCTGCTGGTGGGGAATGTCATCAAGAACCAGTTCCTGGATGCCCGCGACTGGCCGTTTGGCGCTGCCGCCAGCATCCTGCTGACCGTGGCCATGGCGTTGCTGCTGTATGCCCACAAGCTTAGCCGCAGCCGGCTTGGTGAACAGGAGCAGGCGCCATGAGGCGTTGGCTGCCGCGGGCTTACCTGACCACCGTGTATGCACTGCTGTACCTGCCCATCCTGGTGCTGGTGGTATTCTCGTTTAACAGTTCGCGCACTGGTTATCGCTGGGGTGGGCTGAGTCTGGAATGGTATCGGTCGCTGTTTGACAACCACGCCATGGTCCAGGCCATGTGGAATTCCCTGTGGCTGGCTCTGGCCGCGGCGACCGTGTCCACTGTCATCGGCGCATTGACCGCCCTGGCGCTTCACCGGTACCGGTTTCGTGGCAAGCGGGTGCTTAGGGGCATGCTGTTTGTGGTGATGATGTCGCCGGAGATCGTGCTGGCGATCTCATTGCTGGCGCTGTTCCTGCTCGTTGGCCTACAGCTCGGGTTTGTCTCGCTGTTGCTGGCCCACGTGACCTTCTGCCTGCCGTTTGTGGTGATTACCGTGATGGCCCGCCTCAGCGGCTTCGATGAGAGCCTGCCGGAGGCGGCGCGGGATCTGGGCGCCAGTGATTTCACCATGACCCGCACCGTACTGATCCCGGTGATCATGCCGGCCCTGCTGGCGGGTTGGCTGCTGGGTTTCACCCTGTCACTTGATGATGTCGTAGTCAGCACGTTTGTCAGCGGTCCCAGTTATGAAATTTTGCCATTGCGCATCTACTCTATGGTGCGTGTCGGACTGAAACCGGAAGTGAACGCGCTGGGCACCCTTTTGCTGGTGTTTTCACTGGTCATGTTGATGCTTTCCCAATGGATACTGACAAGGAGCAAACGATGAAAAAGCTGGTGCTGGCAGGCCTGATGACTGCAACCCTGGCCGGGTGCGGCAGTCAGGAGGAACCCAGGGTTCTGAACCTCTACAACTGGTCTGAGTACATGCCTCGGGAAGTACTGGATCGCTTTGAAGAGGAAACCGGTATCCAGGTGATTTACACCACCTACGACAGCAACGAAGCGATGTACGCACGGCTCAAACTGCTGGAAGGCAGCGGCGACTATGACCTTGCGGTGCCGTCCACCTATTACGTCAACAAGATGCGCAAGGAAGGACTGCTGGAGAAAATCGACCATAGCAAGATTGAAGGCTTCGATAACCTGGACCCGGAACTGGTGAACCAGGCATTCGACGAGAACAACGCCTACAGCGTTCCCTATCTGTGGGGTACTACCGGCCTGGCCTACGATTCGGAAGATCTGGATGGTGACAAGGTCACCGCCTGGGCCGATCTCTGGAACGATGAATACCAGGGCAGGGTCATGCTGACCAATGACATGCGCGAAGTGTTCCATATTGGTCTGCGGGTGCTGGGATACTCAGGTAACAGCACCAACCCGGATGAAATCGAACAGGCCTATGAAAAACTGTCGGAACTGATGCCGGCGGTGCGTACCTTCAATTCCGACGCGCCGCGCATGCCGTACCTGGAAGGCGAGACCGACATCGGCATGATCTGGAATGGCGAAGCGGTAATGGGACAGGATGACATGCCGTCACTGGAATATGTCTATCCGGAAGAGGGCACCATTGTCTGGCTCGACAGTTTTGTGATCCCGAAAAATGCCGGTAACGCGGATGCCGCTCACCAGTTCATCAGTTTTGTCATGCAGCCGGAAATATCCGCACTGATCAGTGAAGACATTGGCTATGCTACGCCCAACCTCGCGGCCCGTGAGCTGCTGCCGGATGAGGTGGCGAACGACCGTTCCAGCTATCCCACCGCCGAAGACCTGACCAACGCCGAGTTCCAGGAGGATGTAGGAGATGACGCCATGCAGGTGTATACCCGGTACTGGGAACGACTGAAATCCGGCCGCTGAGGCGGCTCCATGGCAGGCGGGCCGGGGCGGTTTCCGGCCCGTCTGTGTAAACAGACCGTAAAAGATTGTCATTCGCCGCAAGAATGCAGTGTGAAACACGGACGTGTCTTATACTCAGGGCAGGCCAACCCATCAGGTTATGTCCAGGATGCGTTCTGTTCCACGTTCTCTCGCCAGACTGGTTGTTCTGACTGTCTGCTTAATCATGTGTGGTGTCGCAACAGCCGCGCCCCGGATGCTTTCCGAGGGCTGGCAATACCGTTGGGGCGATTCACCTACCGCCAGTGACGGTACCCCGGTTTGGGCGCTGGGCGAACCCAAAGATAGCGACTGGCATGCGATCGGTTTTCCGTCCAATCCTCCCAATCGTGATGGTCGCCAGCATGTGTGGTTCCGGGTCATGCTGCCGGAGGGGGAATGGCAGGAACCCGTACTGTACATTTTCAGTGTCGACCTGATTGTCCAGGTGTATTTCGAGGGCGAAAAGATCTATCAGTACGGTGCCTTCGATGACCAGGGGCGCGGACGCTTTGCCGGCTGGCCCTGGCATGCCATCAGCCTGCCCAGGGATTTTGAGGGCAAGATGCTGTATTTCCGGGTTTTCTCCAATTACACCGATATCGGTCTCTGGGGTGAAGTGTCGATCATGGATCGACCGGATCTGGTTCTTTATATCCTCGGGAACTCCCTGGAAGCACTGGTGATTGCGGGGTTCTCGGCGTTGATCGGTTTACTGGCGCTGATTTTCGCGATGCTTCAATCTGAGCGAAAAAGCTCTGGCAGTCTGGCGCTGTTTGCATTTTCATCGGGAAGCATGTTGCTGGCGGAAAGTCAGGCCAGCCAGTTGCTGTGGAATGCCCCGCTGGTCTGGGACTATCTGGCTGCTGGCTCCTATTACCTGCTGCCGGTGGCAATGGCGCTGCTGCTTGAGCAGTGGCTGGCCGATTATCGGCCCGGGATCATCAATCTGATCTGGAAAGTTCACCTGGCCTACGTGGTGGTTGCTCTCGGGCTGTCCGTGGCTGGCGTGATCGATTTATCGTCAACGTTTCCGCCGTTTGACGCCCTGTTCCTGATGTCCCTGCTGACCATGACCGCAGTCGTAATCCAGCGGTTTAAAAATTTGCTGCTGGACCAGCGGATCATCCTGCTGACCTACGCCATTTTTTGCGTGTTTCTGATCGTGGATATGGCGGTGGCGCACGGTGTGTTGCCCTGGGGGCGGGTTCCCGTCAGTTGGGGCGCCCTGATTTTCGCACTGGCGGTTGTGGTGATCTCGCTGTGGCATTACGCCCGCACCCAGCAGGCGCTGTACCGACTGAACCTGTCACTGGAACAACAGGTGGCTGAACGCACGGAAAAAGCCGAGGCGCTGGCACGCCGGGAGCAGGGAAGAGTTCGGCTGCTCACCTTTGAAAATGAAAAGAGCCGGATGCTCAATGACATTATCGCGGGACTTCAGGATTGCCCGGGACTGGCGCGGGCGTTCAGTTATCTTGCCCGGGTTCTTCCGGATCTCTGCAGCCCGCTGCGGGGCGCACTTTACCAGCGTATTGATGATGGCAGGGCATACGAGCGCGTCAACCATTGGGGCTATGCCGGACAACTCCCGAAGTTTGCACTGATTCTGGACACCTCCGGGGGATTGCCCGCGCCCACCCAGGTGCCTCCCCGATACCTGGCGGCACCCCCGGAACATACCCACGAACAGCAAAGGGTGCTGACGGACACTGCGTGTTTCTGGATAACGGTGCAGTCGGCCAGCGAGGGCGCGCTGGTTATGGGATTGCTGAAGGTTGAGATTCCGGAGAACTTTGCGCCCCGGGGCAATGAATACGGCGCGGCACGGCTGTTTCACGCCCTGGACCAGGGGTTGCAGCGGATCGGTATTACCCTGTCCGGCATCTGGTTGCATGAAGAGCTGAAGAAATATTCCTACGAAGACGCGCTGACTGGCCTGAAAAACCGCCGTTACTTCAATCAGCTGCTGGCACATGAGACTGCCGGCGCGGTCAGGAGTCATACGCCCCTGGCCTTGCTGGTGGTCGATATCGATCACTTCAAGCAGTTTAACGACACCCATGGCCATGAAGCGGGTGATAGCGCCCTGAAAACTGTGGCACAAGTACTGTCGCAGCAGTTCCGGGGCAGTGACGTGGTGTGCCGCTATGGTGGCGAGGAGTTTGTTGTCATCATGCCGGGTGCGAGTCTGTCCAATGCCCGGGAAAAAGCAGAAAACCTGTGCCGTGCCATGCGGGAGACCCCCATTATTCATGAGAATCAGGACTTGGGAGGGATTACCTTTTCAGTGGGTGTTGCGGGCTGGCCGGAATGCACCGATGACGCCGAGGCCCTGCTGGGGTTGGCGGACCGTGCCCTATACAGGGCGAAGGAGGGCGGCAGGGATCGGATAGAGGGGTGTCCCGCCTGCCCACCGTCCTGACGACCGTGGGCAGGCGCAGAGCAATCAGTGCCAGATATTACTGTCGATTTTTTCGTGCAGCTCTGGATAATCCGTGGACTTGAAGTGCGGGACTTCACCCTTCTTGCGCTGGGCCAGATAGTCTTTGGTCAGTTTCACGACCGTGCCGGAGAGCAACACGATCGCAGTCAGGTTGATGGTGGCCATCAGTCCCATGGACGCATCCGCCGCATTGAAGACCGTGATAACCGCCTCATACCCACCCCAGACCACCATGGCCAGGGCAGCCAGGCGCAGCAGGGTCAGCCCGAGGGTGTTGCCCCCTTTGAGGTAGATCAGCGCGTTTTCAGCGTAGGTGTAGTTCGCCACAATGGACGTAAAGGCGAAGAACAGGATGGCAACGGCAATGAAATAGCCGCCAAACTCGCCCAGGTGAACTTCCATGGCCTGTTGGGTCAGTTGGGTGCCAGTCACTCCGGAGCCGGGTTCAAGCACGCCGGCCAGCAGTATCATGACGGCGGTGGCCGTACAGATGACAATGGTATCCACAAATACCCCGAAGGCCTGGACCAGCCCCTGGGAAGACGGGTGGTGGGGCGCCGGTGTGGCGGTTGCCGC
Organism: Marinobacter alkalisoli; assembly: GCF_045449795.1. Taxonomy (NCBI): domain Bacteria; kingdom Pseudomonadati; phylum Pseudomonadota; class Gammaproteobacteria; order Pseudomonadales; family Marinobacteraceae; genus Marinobacter; species Marinobacter alkalisoli. The sequence goes on along the minus strand of NZ_JBJJLB010000023.1, from coordinate 73,119 downwards.
AATGTTTGGCGCGGAGCCCATACCCGCCTCGTTGGAGAACAGACCGCGCTTGATGCCGTTGAGCATCGCTGCGGTGATGGAGCCAGCGGCACCGCCGGCAGCTTCCTCAAGTCCGAACGCGCTTTTCACGATCATCGCCAGCACCCCGGGCACTTCCGTGATGTTCATCGCCATGATGACGAGCGCCAGTAATACGTAGGCGCCTGCCATGAACGGCACGACGAATTCGGCGAAACGGACGATCTTGCGCAGGCCCCCGAAGATCACAACCCCGGCGAGTGCCGCGACGACCACCCCGACACCGAGTTTGGGGGCGCCGAACGCCCCTTGCATGGCATCGGCAATGGAATTGGCCTGTACCGCATTGAAAATCAGTCCGAAGGAAAGAATGAGGCAAACCGCAAAAATGGCGGCTGCCCAGGGCGCCTTCAGGCCTTTGGAAATATACACCGCGGGACCGCCCCGATATTGCCCCTTGCCGTCTCGTACTTTGTACAGCTGCGCCAGGGTGCTTTCGGCATACCCGGTGGCCATACCCACCAGGGCGACCATCCACATCCAGAATATCGCGCCGGCACCGCCCAGATACAACGCTACGGCCACACCGGCGAGGTTGCCGGTACCAACCCGGGACGCCAGGCTGGTACACAATGCCTGGAACGGCGAGATGCCATGGACATCACTCTCCCGGGAGCCGCGAATGGCGCGCACCATCTCACCGAAGTTAACGAACTGGAGGAAACCCAGACGAATGGTGAAGAATACACCCACGCCCAAGAGACCGTAGACGAGGACATAGCCCCACAGTATAGAGTTCAGAAAATCGACAATTGCGGTCATGATGACGCCTTGTGACTTTGGAATTTGTATTTAAGGGTTGGCGCGGAAGTCTAGCACGGCGAAATCAATGGGGGGTTGCGGATATCCGAAGTTGACGTGGATACCCGCAGATGCTTGTTCAACGTTGTGGGTAGGCTGTCCAGTCGTCCAGCCAGCTGGACTGCAGGCGTGGATTCAGGGCGCCGGCGTAGTTCGCCGATTCATCAAAGAACTCGGATTTTGGCGGTGCCATGGCTGTCATCTGGCGCATCTGCACGCGGCTCTGGAAGTTCGGATCCACCGGGTCCCTGGCAGTGATATGCAGAGCGCTGTCGAGACGTTGAAGGTTGTTCTGATCCGGACTCATCAACCAGTTGCCCTCGCTGAATCCGAAGTCGTCATCGTCCTGGCCGGATTCATCCACGCTTTTGCCGAGCTTTCCGGTATTGGCGATCAGGTTATTCGAGAAAGTCAGGGAACCCCTGGCGATCAGTGAGGAGACCTCGTCCCGCAGGTCGACCGCTTCAATGCCATAGCTGTCGATGATCATGTTGTGAAAATGGCCGCCAGTGCCTTCCCGAAGGACCATGCCCCGGTGCTTCCTCGCGGTCTGCCCAGTGCCGACCAGGGTGACGTTATAGAATGATGGCTCCGACCGCGGCTGGGCCTGGTGGTCATTGCCGTTGTTGTCGCCTTCAAAGGCGTTATCACCCACATCCGGGTGTTGCTGTACTACAAGGAACTGAACCCGGCCGGTCCAGCCCCAATCCCAGTCAATGCTGTCGTCCGCAGCGCCGGTCACCACAATGTTCTTGAGATCCACGGAACCGCCAAACATTTCGATGCCATCATCCAGGGCGCGATGCACCTGCACATTGCGGACGATGGTGTCCCGCCCACACCCCCCGAGGGTGAGGCCATTGAGTTCGTTGTTCTTGTAGACCTCGAAGCCGGCGAACTCAATGCGGGTGTACTCGATGACACCACAGCTGTGACGATGATCGGTACCGCCAAAACTGCCTCTGGAATCGTTGCCGGAGACGCCCTCAATAGTCGCGCCCGGCTGGTTAACCGGTGCCTTGCCGAGCACCACCACTCCGCCCCAGTCGCCACGGGCGCGCTGGCCTTCCGGCTGGTTGCTGGTGAATACCACCGGGCTGTCGGGGCGACCCCGGGAGAACAGCTTGCTGTCCGTGGTGATAATCAGCGCTGATCCATTGTCGCCTTTTACCGTGACACCGCTTTCAAGGGTGAGATTGGCACCCTCGACGAAAATGGCTTTTTCCAGAATGTACGTCTTGCCGGATTCCCAGACCGTGTCCGCGACAATGTCCTCGTGAACACGGATAGTCTGGGGCTCGAACGCGGTGAATCCGACAGCGGCCAGGGCGGCCGCCACCGTGGCAGGGGTTATCCATATCAGGTTGCGGCGTAACCAAGATTGTTGCTGCTCGGCGTCAGCCTGGCCCGCGCTATCGGTATTCGTGGCGGGCTTTGCCATCAAAGGCTTGCCCGAGTCACGGGCGCGGATATCTTTGGCGAGGTGTTTCAGGCGCTCGGTGCCGGATGCTTCAACGCGGCGTAATACATCGCTGCGGTAGCCTGGTTCACGCAGCAGGTTATTCAGGTGCACGAAGGTGACTTCAGGGCATTCACCCTTATCAATCAGGCGCTTGAGTTGCCAGAGTTTTTCAACAAGAAGGGAGGATTGATCCGACATTGATACAGCTCCATAAAAAATGTCGGATCTTTTTTAACGCAAACAGATGACGTTTGGATGACGGGTGTTTGGAGAATCAGAAAGTTACACGACCAGAACCGGGCACTTCGCATTCGATGCAACCCGGTGGGAGACGCTGCCCAGCAGCAAACCGTCCTTGTCGCTGTGTGTGCCCCGGGAGCCGACCACGATCAGGTCGGCCTCTTTCTGCTGGGCAAACTTGACGATAACACTGGAGGGACGCCCGGCTTTGACGAACCCCCGTATTTTGGTCGCACCCTGTTCCTTTGCCTGTTCCTTGGCGTGGTTGACCACCCCCTTGGCGTACTCCGATAACACCTTGTCAGGGATATCCATGCCTTCAGGACGTCCGATCGATAGCGATGTTTCAAACAGGCTGTGGTGTTTGTAAACGCAGAGCAAATAGATCTCGGCTTCCGTGAGTTTCTGCAGCGCAATGGCCTTGTCCATTGCCTTGAAGGAGGACGAGGAACCGTCAACAGCCACCAGGATTCTTTTGAACATGCTCTTCTCCCTGAAATTGGTCTCTATTGTCCTCAGCGGAACGCCACGTCGCGCAGGAACAGTGCAATTTGCGGGAAGGCGATAATCAACCCCGCTGCTGCCACCAGCATGAAGACAAACGGTGGTGTACCGCGAATCACTTCCCAGTACGGGCGCTTGAATATGGCTATGGCGGTGAATATGTCACAACCAAAGGGTGGCGTTGCCGAGCCTATGGCCACCTGAAGTGTAATCAGAACCCCGACAAGCACCGGGTCAAGGCCGGTGGCTTCAATCGCGGGGGCAAAGATTGGCGTCAGCACCAGGATGACGACAATCGGGTCGACAAACATGCAGGCAACGAAGAAAGCGATACAGATTGCAACCAGCACGCCGACCGGGCCTGCATCATTGACGCCGACAGCCTCCAGTATGGTTTGCGGAATCTGTGCAAAGGAGATAATCCACGAAAAGCCGTTTCCGACCGCCACCAGTATGAAAACCACGGCGGTAATCAGGCCGGTGGATTTGGCGATCCGATAGATGTCCGGCAATTTCAGCGAGCGGAAAACAGCGAATTCCAGCAAGAAGGCGTAGAGCACGCAGACGGCTGCAGCTTCGGTCGGGCTGAAAATGCCGCCATAGATACCGCCCACAATGATTACCGGGAAGAACAGCGGCCACAGCGCTTCACGGACGGCGACCCCTCGTTCTCTCCAGCCGGCTTTTTTCTCGGTGGGCACCTTCTTAACGTAGGCATAGATCAAGCAATAAATTGAAAACATGATCAGAATCATGATGCCGGGGCCAATACCGGCAATGAACAGCTCGGCAATGGAGGTCCCGGAGATAACCCCGTAAATAATGAAGCCGATACTGGGGGGAATCAGAAAAGCAATGTCACTGGAATTGATGATCAGCGCCAGTGAAAACGAGTCTGAATAACCCGCTTTGAGGAGTTTCGGCCGCAGGGGAGAGCCCACGGCCACAACAGTGGCCTGGGTGGAACCGGAAACCGCACCGAACAGGGTGCACGAAGTCGCCGTGCTGATGGCGAGCCCGCCTTTTATGTGTCCGATAAACGCCATCACCATATGGATCAGGCGGTCAGCGGACTGGCCGCGGGTCATGATATCCGCCGCCAGAATAAACATGGGCACAGCAATGAGCGAGGCGGGACGGATACCCCCCATCATTTGCTGGACGAAAGTACCCATCTGGCCGAAGCCATCAAACATCATTACAAAACCGACCACCGCACCGGCAATCAGCGGAACCATCATCGGGAAGCCCAGTAGCAGCAGCCCGATCATGATCACCATCATTATAGTCGCCATGAGTTTCTATCCTTTGTTAAAGCAGCTGCAGGGTTCAGACTTCCGATTCGGTGTCCGAGTAGCCGTCGATTACACCGGTGGAAAGGTAAATATCCTTACTGGTGAAGTTCTTGATGGCCGTGAGGAAATACTGAATGCCAGTGATCGCAAAGCCTACAGGGGCCCAGATGTAAATCCACCAGATCTCAAAACCCAGCGCAGGGAGAATCCGCCCACGACCGTAGAGGGTTTCTACATACCCGTAGGAGTAGTAACAAAGGAAGAACATCACCAGGGATGTAAACAGGGCAATGAAAATCATCAGCACTTTGCGTCCCTTTGGAGGAATCGCATCGTAAACCGCAGACATACGAATATGGCGGCCATGGCGGGCCGCGTAACCGATGCCTGCGAAGGTAATCAGGATAATCAGGATTCGGTTGATTTCACCGGAAAAAAACAGCCCCTGGCCAAAAACAAAGCGCGCGATTACATTCGTGCAGGTGTTCAATGCCATGAGAAGCACGCCGGCCGCCAGCATAACGGCTTCTACCTTGGCGATGACTTCATCAATGGTTCCCAAAAAACCGGGTAGGCCGGACTCATAGGTACCGGTGTCGTCTTCTACCTCTGAGGGTTTCTCTGACATGGGGTTTGCTCCAGAGCATCTCGCTCCCGACCGGTCTGGGGACTCCCCGGCGGGGCGGGGTTAATACAGATTCCCGCCGGACGGGCCGGCGGGAATGCTTCCTTATATTGCGGTTCAGTCGTTCTGAACTTCTTTCAGATCTTCCTTGAACTGCTCCAGCAGTTCTTTGCCACTTTCGCCGGTCATCTCGATGAACTTTTTCTCCACCTGGGGCGCACGGGCCTTGAAGGCTTCGATCTGTTCATCGGTCAGGCGGGTTACTGTGACCTCGTCGCTGGCCTCTTGAATTTTTGCCAGCGATTCATCGGCCAGGCCGTCGATATGAACGAGGATCTCCTCGAAGGCAAAATCCGCGGCGTCCTGAACCAGCTTCTTGTCTTCGTCGGACAGACCCTCATAGAAGTCCTGGTTGGCCATCATGGCAGTGGTGAACCAGCCGTGTGCTGTAAAGACGAGGTTCGGGGATACTTCATACAGTCCGCCGGATTCAATCCAGAAAATCGGGTTTTCCTGACCCTGAATCATGTTGGTCTGCAGGGCACCGTAGACTTCACCCCAGGGCAGCGGTGTCGGAGTTGCGCCGAAGGCGTCATAGGTTTCAGACAACAGCGGGTTGGTCATCACCCGGATTTTCTTATTGTTGAAGTCTTCCGGTTTGGTGACCGGTTCATCGACGGTGACGACCATTTCACCTTCCGGGTACATCTGCAGAAGCTCAAGATTTTTTTCAGCGTAAAGTTCCGGGAAGTCCTCATTGATTGCTTCGCTTTCACGGAAGAACTCGACAACGGTCTCCATGTCGGTCGGCATCAGGTAGGGAATGAAGAAGATCTGTGCTTCCGGGATCAGGGAACCGGTAAAGCCGGGAGACTGGTTTACAAAGTTGAGGATGCCGGCCTGGGTTTGTTCCATAATGTCGTCGGACTCACCCAGTTCACCGAAGCGATAAACCTGAAGGGTGTGGTCGGAATTCTCTTCAATGTATTCCTTGAACTTGTAGGCAAATACGTCCTGGACGTCGCCTTCGTATTCTTCATGGGCATAGCGCCAGTTTGCAGCATTTACCGAGTTTGCGGCGGTCATGGTCGCGAATGCGATCGCTGAAATACCGGCCAGTTTCTTGAATTTGCTTAAGCTGTTCATCGTGTTGTCTCCATTTAGTTTTTTTGCTCCAGACTATTGCTGCATTATTAAAGACTGGCAAAACAAAGTGGTTTTCGCAAGAAAATGGCCAATTTAGATTGCTGCGAGGTATCGTCTTGAAGTGAAATGAAAAATGATTGAAGTGATTCTCGTACGAAGGAGGAAACAGAATGGACAAGTCGTGGATGGTGGGGCGGTGGCTGATTGTGGCCAGCTGCCTGCTGGTTTTGGCCGGGTGCATGTCTCAATCGATGATGGGAGGCGGTGGGGTGCCGTTGACCAATACATACTGGAAGCTTCAGGAGGTGGACGGTACGCCAACGCCCGATGCCGGTGCGGCCAGTGAAGCGCATCTGATTCTCCGGGACGATGGTGTCGTGAATGGCTTCAGCGGCTGCAATGCCTTTCGTGGGGAGTATGAAGTCATCAACAACCGCAACCTGGTGTTCAGTCGCATGGCCAGTACCCGCCGAGCATGCCAGAATATCGATATTCCGGAGCCGGCCTTTTTCAGGGCGCTGGAAAACACCGCCGGCGTCCAGATGGATGACCACCGTCTGCGGTTACTGGATACCGACGGCCAGGAACTGGCGGAATTCGAAGCTATAAGCCAGCCCTGACGAGGAACTGGCGAAACTCTGACACGACCCGTTCCAGGCTGTTCTCCAGTCGGTGGCCATCCGCCAGCATCAGCATGGACAACCGTTGTTGCTCCGCGAGTGCGATGACCGGCATGGCCGGAACCACGTCATCGTTCCAGCCGTGGATGATCTGCACGTAGTCAGCCTGGATGGTCGGGCTGGATTGTGGATAGTCGGGCAGCGCCAGTGCCGGGGCCAGCAGAAAGCAACCGAGTACCGGTTGTTCAGCGCTGGTTTGCGCACACACCCAGCCGCCCATGCTGGAGCCAGCGAGGATGGTGCGCCTGGGATCGGCTCCCGCCTTCTCCATGGCGTGCCTCATCTGTTCCAGCCGGGTTGCGGGATCCTTGCTGCTGCGATGATCAACCGCCACGGCGGTGACGCCCGGAAAGGATTCCGCCGCTTCTTTCATGGCCTGAATCTTGGTGCTTCCCGGGCCGCTCTCGAGACCGTGGGAAAGAAAAACGTGGGTAGTCGTTGCTGTCATTTTCCGGAACCCATCCTTTGGTTGTGTTTGGGTGTTGTCAGGCCTGGCTGAGGATATCCAGGGCATGCCGGCGTTTTTCCGGGTCGTAGATATCGACGGTGAACATCAGTTCGTCCACGTCCACGGAGTCCAGTAGTTGGTCCAGCTGTTCCCTGACGGACTCCGGACCACCGAGTATCTGCAATCCCAGGAAATCTCGTACGCTGGCTTCTTCGCCGGCATTCCACAGCCCGTCCATGGTGTCCACCGGCGGTTTCATCCACAGCGGCTGCCCGCGGAACAGGGCCAGAATACGTTGGTAGCTGGTGGTGGACAGCCATTGGGCTTCGTCGTCGGTGTCTGCCGCAATCGCCGGTACCGCGAGCATGGCGTAGGGCGTTTGCAGCTGTTCCGAGGGCTGGAAATGGTCGCGATAGACTTTGAGCGCTTCACGGTACAGTCGCGGGGCGAAATGCCCGGCGAAGGCATAGGGCAACCCCCGCATGGCCGCGAGTTGCGCGCTGTAGAGACTGGACCCCAGCAGCCAGATCGGCACGTTGGTGCCGGCGCCGGGAATCGCCTTGACCGGTTGGCCAGGCTGCAATGGTCCGAGCAGGCTCTGCAGCCTGGCTACGTCTTCGGGAAACTGTTCGGCACCCAGGCCGTCACGTCTCAGGGCACGGCTGGTGATCGGGTCGGTTCCGGGTGCGCGGCCGAGCCCCAGGTCGATCCGGTCCGGATACAGGCTGGCGAGCGTGCCGAACTGTTCGGCAATCACCAGCGGTGGATGATTGGGCAGCATCACGCCCCCGGAGCCCACGCGCAGGGATTCGGTTTTACCGGCAATGTGACCAATCAGCACCGAGGTGGCGGAACTGCTGATGCCTTCCATGTTGTGGTGCTCTGCCAGCCAGAATCGCTTGAAACCCAGCTTTTCGGCATGTTGGGCATAGGCCACGCTGTTGGCCAGCGTGGCGCCGACGGAGTCGCCTTCGCGAACGGAAGCCAGTTCCAGCAGCGAAAAGGGCGGGCGTTGTGGCATATCGTGCTCCGGATAAATCGAACCTTTGGGCTAAAGATCGATCACGATGGGTGGATTCAGGGGTTTGAAGCTGCCGGTACAGGTGCTTGCGTTGATATACCGGCGCTGGCCAATTTGCTGTTGGCCGTAGCCCTCATGGATGTGCCCAAAGATATGGAGCTTTAGGCTGAGGGTTTCAACCATGCTGGCAAGATCATCACAGCCGACGTTCAGCGAACCAGTCCCGGTTGGCACTGCATCGAGTATGCCCGCTGGCGGCCCGTGGGTAATCAGGATGTCGGTGTCACGGGGGATCCGGGCCCAGCGCTCGGCCAGGGCTGCGCCGCGTTCGAGGTTGAAGGCCCAGTTAAAGAACACCGGCGTCCATGGGCTGCCCCAGAATTTCAGGCCTTCCAGTTCGAGGCCGCTGTCCTGAAGGTAATGGGCGTGTTTTATAAGCGCCTGAGCATCCTGTGGCTCGTCCTGAAAACACCAGTCGTGGTTGCCGGCAATCAGAATCTTGTGTTTGTGGGGTTGGTCAGCGAACCAGTTGTCGAGGTCTTCCAGCTCATCCAGCGTGCCCACACCGAGACAATCACCGGAGTGGATCAGGATGTCGCCATCGGGCACCTGAATCTGACGGTGCATACTGTGGGTATCGGAAATGCAGACAAGTCTCATGGTTCGCTATCCGGCTGACGATTTGACGATTTGACGTTGTGGCGGGCAATCGCCCGGAATCTAAGATAGCATTGCCCCCCGATATGTCGTCCATGATTTTTGCAGTGAGTCCATGCGCCTGATCCTCAGCCGAAAAGGGTTTGATTCTTCCGCCGGTGGGTGCCCAAGCTCGGTGTTGCCGGACGGTTCCCTGTGCGTGCTTCCCATTCCCGATAGCCAGTCCCGCATTCGCTACGATGAGGTTAGTCACGGCACAAGACGGCTGGGAAAGATTGCCCGGGATCTGACCCGGGGCAGAATCCGTGGCAACCACGGCGCCCATCTGGATCCGGACCTGATCGCTGACGCTATTCCGCGGGCGGATGGCTGGCGCCCGGTGCTGGGGCAGACAGGTTCCGCACAGGGCCATTTGCGCAATCAGGGGGTGACCACCGGTGATCTGTTCCTGTTCTTCGGAGTGTTTCGTCGCGCCGAGCTGTGGCAGAGGCGCTGGCGGTTTGTGCCGGGCTCGCGGTCGTTTCATGCCATCTGGGGCTGGTTGCACATTGGTGATGTTCACCGGATAGATGACCTGATGTCAGGCGCCTTGCCCTGGGCTGGCTATCATCCACACTTCCATGGCGAACCCGATCCCGGTAATACGCTGTACGTGTCGTCCGACCGATTTTCCCTGGCGGACCATAACAAGCGGTTTCCGGGTAGTGGCGTATTTACCCATCTCGCTGATCCCCTGGTTCTGAGCGACCCGGACGGGCGCCTGCCTACGCGGTGGCGGTTGCCCTCCGACTTCTTTCCCGGAGACGGCAGGCCGGCGCTTAGCTATCACACCCGGTTGGACCGCTGGCGGCTTGCACCACCGCATTGCTACCTGGATTGCGCCGCCCGTGGTCAGGAGTTTGTGCTGGACCTGAATGAATACCCGGGCGTGTCGGACTGGGTTTCGGCGTTGCTCAGAACTGGCCGTGACGCCCGGCACCATCCCTGAATTTTTTTGCGCCTTCCACGGCTTCTTCAAACACAACGGGGTAGCCGGCGGCGCCCTCCGCCACAAGCGCCTGCTGCATGTCCAGATCCCACTGATGAATCGCAGACGCCCGGTCCGCCAGCATGCATTGCCGGGGAAAGCTGGCAATGTCCCGAGCAAGTTTTCGAGCCGTTTCCAGCGCCATGCCATCAGCGACTTTGCGGCTGGCCAGGCCCATGTCCAGTGCTTCATCGGCTTGCACTGGCCGACCGGTGAGTATCATATCCATGGCGCGACCGTGGCCGATAATGCGGGGCAAGCGCACGGTACCGCCGTCGATCAGCGGTATGCCCCAGCGCCGACAGAAAACGCCAAATACCGCCGACTCCTCCACGACCCGCAAATCACACATCAACGCCAGTTCTAGGCCACCGGCAACCGCATAGCCGGAGATGGCTGCAATGACCGGTTTCGATAATGCCATCCTGGTGGGGCCCATGGGGCCGTGACCGGTGCCATGGGGATCGATCTCGTTGCGCCGCTGAGGATCATCCAGCGCGCTCAGATCCGCACCTGCGGAAAAGTTGCCGCCAGCACCGCAAAGCACGGCCACCTTCAATGTATGGTTTTGCTCGAATTCCATAAACGCCTGCCGCAGGGCGCTTGCCGTCGGTCTGTCCACGGCATTACGTTTTTCTGGTCGGTTGATGGTGATGGTCAGAATGCCGTCATCCACGGAGGTGAGCACGGGTTGGTCGGTCATGGGGATATCCTGTAGTGCCGATAACATGGGTCAGACGATGTAAAAATAGCATGCGGAGGGCGGATGGCCACGGGTGTCATCAAACTGTCACGGGACAGAGGCATGCTGGTTGTTATCAGGACGAGATGCATTGCGTTTGCGAATCGTGTCAATGCTTTAGCCGGGGACTTCCCCGGCTTTTTTATGTCCGGGAGTTGGAAGTCATACAATGAAAACAATCGCGTTTTACAGTCTCAAGGGTGGTGTCGGGAAAACGGCTTCAGCTGTCAATATTGCTTACCTGGCCAGTCAGGCGGGTTATTCCACACTGCTCTGGGACCTGGATCCACAGGGAGCCTCCAGCTGGTACCTTGCAGGTGCCAGCAGTGTTAAAGGTCGCAAATTGTCTGCGTTGATGAAAGGCAAGACACCCATCGCCGACTTTATTCGCGAAAGCGACTACGAGAATCTGGATTTCATTCCGTCACACACCAGCTTCCGCAATCTGGACGTCAAACTGGACCAGAATGACAGCGCCAACCTCATCAAGGAATGGCTGGCGCCGCTGTCGGAGGAAACCAGTCTGGTGGTGCTGGATTGTCCACCGTCGCTGTCACGGTTGTCAGAGCAGGTTCTGACGGCGGCGGACAAGGTGTTCGTGCCAGTGATTCCAACGTGGCTGTCGCTCAACAGTTGGCAGCAGTTGCGGGAAGTTGCCAGGGAGAAAAAACTCAAGCCTTCACGGCTGCACCCTTTTTATACCATGGCAGACCGCCGCAGAAACCTGCACCGTGAATTGATTGACGCACAGGACGAACGCCTGCCAGCCAGCCTGGCAACCATCATCCCCAACGCCAGCGTGGTGGAGCGGATGGGGGAGGAAGGCACGCCGGTGGAATTGCTGGCACCCAACTCGGTGGCGGCCGACGCCTATCGCAGGCTCTGGCGAGACATCAAGGCTCTGCTGTGAGGCAGGGGCCTCAGCTGCGACCCAACTGATCCCTGCGTAGCGACCGCTCCAGCCTTCGATGACTCTCGAACTGCTCTGACAGCACACCCTGTACGTACTGGATATGCCGCCCGGCGATCTCCCGCGCATCTTCGGCACGTCCTGCCATGATGGCTTCGAACAACTGTTGATGTTGCTCCATGAGTCCATTGCGGGTTTCCGCGGTCTTTGCGTACATACCGCCAATGTTGGTAACGACACTGTTCTTCAGCATGTTGAACAGCCCGCGAATGGTATGCAGCAGGATCACATTGTGGCTGGCTTCGGCAATGGCCAGGTGGAAGCGGGCGTCGGCGGCGCCTTCGGCGATGACATCCTGTTTGCTGTCGTCGCTGTAGCAGGCCTGCAGGGCTTCGTAGGCTTCCCTGAGTTGTGCCTTGTCCACTTCCGTGGCTCTCTGGGCGGCGTAATAGGCGCAGTCGCCTTCCAGGGTGCGGCGGAATTCCAGCAGGTCGCGGTGGGCGTCCGGGCGGTTTTCCAGCAACCCGATCAGCGGGTCGCTGAAACTGGAGCCGAGTGTTTCAGCCACATAATGCCCGCCCCCCTGACGACTAACCAGCAGACCCTTGGCCGCGAGTCGCTGAACCGCTTCCCGCAGGGAAGGACGGGATACCCCGAACTGCTCAGCCAGCAACCGCTCGGCTGGCAGCCGCTCCCCGGGTTTCAGGGTGCCTTCCAGAATCATGGTTTCCAGTTGCTCAACGATGGTGTCTGCAAGGCGCTTTGGTGAAATATGACCGATACCCATTCTATTCCCGCATCTTAGTGATTGGTCTGACCAATATCCGAATGGCTGTCATTTGACGTATTTGGACGGCGTTTTACCATGCCTGTCAGACTAATGTACTAACATCTATCTTTGACAGTCCGTTAACAACTCACTTACCTTATCAGACTATACCTGTAAATTGGTATTACCAATTTGCATTCGTCTCATCCCGTCCGGAGGACGTTAAACAATGAGCGAACTGTTTTATGACGCCGCCCCGAACGCTACCCGGGTGGCTCCTGCCCGGGAAACGGAGCGCCGCTATCCTGACAAGCCTGCGGAGGTATCGCTGTTCGGTACCTGTGTGGTGGACCTGTTCTTCCCGGAGGCGGGTCTGGATGCTATCCGTCTGCTGGAACAGCAGGGCATTCGCGTGCACTTTCCACAACAACAGAGCTGCTGCGGCCAGCCGGCGTGGACATCGGGTTACCGTGACGAGGCCCGGGCCGTGGCCCTGGCGCAGCTGGACCTCCTGGATAACGGTCGTCCGGTGGTGGTGCCTTCGGGTTCCTGCGCCGGCATGTTTCGCCATCACTACCGCGAGTTGTTCGCCGATGAGCCGGACAACCTGAAGCGTGCCGAGGACCTGGCCGAGCGCACGTTTGAGCTGACGGAGTTTTTGCTCAAGGTCTGCAAGGTCCAGCTCGTTGATCGTGGGAAGCAACACAGGATTGCCCTGCACACCTCCTGCACCGCCCGCCGGGAAATGAATACCCACCTGCACGCACGGGAACTGCTGGCCCAGCTCGCCAACGTGGAGCGAGTTGACCATGACCATGAGAGTGAGTGCTGCGGGTTTGGCGGCACCTTCTCCATACGCATGCCGGATATCTCCGGCGCCATGGTGCTGGACAAGACAACCGCCCTGCGGCAATCCGGTGCGGCCGAAGCCATCAGTGCGGACTGTGGTTGCCTGATGAACATCAACGGCGCGCTGGAAAAGCAGCAGCACGCGTTCCGCGGGCGCCATCTGGCCAGTTTTCTTTGGGAAAGGTGCGGGGAAGAGCTGCTTGGAGGTGAACAATGAACCAGCGCATTCCGGTGACTGAACTGGCCAGTGACTTCAAGGGCCGTGCCCATGAAGCGCTGGCCGACTCGCAGTTACGCTCCAACTTCCGTACCGCCATGGACTCACTGATGCGCAAGCGGGCTGAAGCGTTCAGCGATGAAGACGAGCGGGAAGGGCTGAGGGAGCTGGGCAACCGTATCCGCGCGCGTTCGCTCTCCAACCTGCCGGATCTGCTGGAACAACTGGAAACCCAACTCACCGCCAACGGTATAAAGGTGCATTGGGCAGAGACGGTTGAGGAAGCCAACGAGATTGTTCACGGCATCATTGAAGCCCATGACGGTCGACAGGTGGTGAAGGGTAAATCCATGGTCAGTGAAGAGATGGAGATGAACGACTATCTCGCCGACCGTGATATCGAATGCCTGGAGTCGGACATGGGGGAATACATCGTCCAGCTCGACGATGAAAAGCCTTCCCATATCATCATGCCGGCGATCCACAAGAACGCCCGCCAGGTGTCGGCGCTGTTCAACGAAAAGCTCGGCGAACACGTCTCCGAAGATGTGGATGAGCTGATCCAGACCGGACGACGCATCCTGCGCCGCAAGTTCCTTGAGGCCGACGTGGGGGTGTCTGGTGTGAACTTTGCCATTGCCGAAACCGGCACGTTGCTGCTGGTGGAGAACGAGGGTAACGGCCGCATGAGCACCACGTCGCCGCCGGTACACATCGCCGTGACCGGGATCGAAAAAGTGGTGTCCAACCTGCGGGATGTGGTGCCGCTGGTGTCCCTGCTGACCCGCTCAGCCCTGGGGCAGCCCATCACCACCTACATCAACATGATCTCCGGCCCGCGCAAGCCTGATGAACTGGACGGCCCGGAAGAAGTGCATCTGGTGTTGCTGGATAACGGGCGCACCGGCGCGTTTGCCGACGCTCAGATGCGCCAGACCCTGAATTGCATCCGTTGCGGCGCCTGCATGAACCATTGTCCGGTCTACACCCGGGTGGGGGGCCATACCTACGGGGAAGTCTATCCGGGACCGATCGGCAAGATTGTCACACCGCATATGGTGGGGCTGGACAAGGTGCCGGACCACCCCAGCGCGTCATCCCTGTGTGGCGCCTGCGGGGAAGTCTGCCCGGTGAAGATCCCCATTCCGGAACTGCTGCAGCGGCTGCGGCAGGAAAACGTTCAGTCTCCGGACCACGAGCCGGCCGCCGTGAAAGGGGCCGGCAGCAAGTACTCCCGCAAGGAGCGGATGATGTGGCGGGCCTGGGTGATGCTGAACACTCGTCCGTCCTTATATAAGCTTTTCCTGTGGGGCGCGACCCGTTTCAGGGCGCTTGCGCCCAAAAACGTGGGCCCGTGGACCGAGAATCACAGCGCCCCGGTGCCCGCTGCACGCTCTCTCCATGACCTCGCCAGGGATCATTTGAAGAATCCACCCAACGGGAGAGCGGGATCATGAGCGCTCGTGCCAATATTCTCAATAAGCTCAGAACCAGTCTGGCCGGTACAACGCCCCGCCCGGACGAATTCGACGAATCCCTGGTGACCGGCCCCTGGCGCTATCCCCCGGAGCAGCGCATTGCCCGGTTACGGGAGCTGATGGAAGCGGTGCATACCGAAGTGCATCAGACCCGACAGGATGACTGGCCGGCACTGGTCGCGGAGTTACTGGCGAAGCGAGAGATCGACAATCTGTTGTATGCCCCGGCCACGACTCATGGCGAGCAGTTAGCGAGTGCCTGGAAGGACCGAACAGGTGGGCCGGATTTGCAGGCCTATGACCGTCCCATTGAGGAGTGGAAGGCAGAGTTCTTCAATGACGTGCAGGCCAGCCTGACGGGCACCATTGGCGGCATTGCCGCAACGGGGTCGCTGGTGCTTTGGCCGGACCGGAATGAACCCAGGCTGATGAGCCTGGTGCCGCCAGTGCATATTGCCCTGCTCAAGGCCAGCGGGATTCACGATAACTGGTACGACATGATGACCGTCCAGAACTGGGCTGCGGGTCTGCCGACCAATACGTTACTGGTGTCCGGACCGTCCAAGACGGCGGATATCGAGCAGGTGCTGGCCTACGGTGCCCACGGACCGAAGGAACTGATAGTCCTCATCCTTGAGGACGTTTGACGGATTATTTCAACAACGTCTTGAACAGGTCCGAACCCATGTTCTCGGCACGGGCTTTCAGTGCCCGTGATGTCTGACGTGACTGGTAGCGGATGACATCGGCAATCTCCTTCGCCTGATCCGGTATCCGGACTTTTGATATGAGACTGACCAGTTCGTTCCAGTCGCTGTCTCCCAGCAGTTCCGAACGATTCAGCAGCCGTTCCAGCAGGGCGCCGTGGTCGGCCGCCATCAGACTGGCCAACAGTTCCTGACCCTTGCTGGGCAGGCGTCGGGCAAAACGGATCAGGGGGCGGATCTGGCCGGTGCCGATGCCGGCCGACACGATGGCCTGCAGTATGAAGTTATCGTTGAACACGCCCAGGGTGGTCAGTTCCTTGACCTCTTCGTCGGTCATTCTGCTCAGGAGCGTGAGGATGACTGCGGCATGATTCTGACGGACCGCGTCGCGAATGAAGGCCTCCAGAATATCCGCACCCTGGCGCAAGCCGACTTTGGCAACGAAAGCCTGCAAGTCAGCGTTCATGGCCTCGATCAAAGGGATGGTGTTAGCCATCAACCCCTCATCGTAGGCGGCTTTCATCAGTCCCTCCAGAACCTGCTCGTCCCGCAGGGCCTGCAAATGCACCAGTGACCGCTGGTGGCGTTCCTTGATGGTGTCCAGGGAGCGGAGGATCGGCCCCCAGAGCGCCTGGCTGTTCGCCACGTTGATCAGTTCGTTCAGGGTCTCGGGGTCACGTTCCACGATCAGGTTGGTGATGCGGCTCTGGATGTCCCGTCCGACCTGATCGAGTACCCACATCAGAATGGGCCAGGTGTCGCGGTTGCCGAGGCCGGCCAGAATGATCCGGTTGAGGCGTTCGTTGTCCACCAGACGGATGATGTCTCCGAGCTGTTCCGGCTCGTCCATGTAGAACACCGTGCGCAACAGGGCTACGTCATCGTCAACCAGTGTCAGTACCTGCCGAATGGCGGTGGAGGGCAGGGCATCTGCCAGCTGGCCGGCGGTAATGTGATGCTCCTGCTCGATCAGTGCTGCCGCCACGGCGGCAATCTGATCAGTGGGTATGTGCCGGATCAGTGTCCGCAGCGCCCGCGGATCCGCTTTCAGTGTCACCTCGGTGAGGAAATCCACGGGTAGCTGGCGGGTAATTTTGCCGACCTTCAACAGGTCGACAAATGGCAGAACCCGGGCGACGACGACGGGGCCGCAGCTGGTCGCGAGTTTTGCCGCCCGTTTTGCCGGCAGCGCCCTGACGAAGCAGGCCAGGCGCCGGAAGGTCGATGCGTGGTCCTCGTGGAGGGTGTCGAGCACGGCATCCCTGGTCTCTCTGATCTGACCGGGCTGGCAACCACTGGCCAGATTCCTCTGCGCGGCAGGGAGATCGCCAATGAGCGCCTGTAATTTTTCCAGTTCGGCTACCATTTGCAACGAGGACGTTTTCACTGCGATCCCCCCTCCGCCTTGTTGTCTTTTCCGACGGTCATGTTGAAAACCAGTCGTGATGGCAAAGGCAGGTGGCGTCGAGCTTCCTCAAGCTCACTCGCAATCTCCTGGCGGTGTGCGGCCAAGGTGCTCTCGGCATTGGCCCTCACCGCTTCCGCGAGTTCATCGGGCAGTGTTTTCAGAGCGCTGGAAAGTTTTGCTGAGGGTGTCATTGTGCGCCTTTTTACGTTTGTTCTTGTTAATTTGTTCTTGCAACCTTATTTTAAAAATGTGACATATGTCACGTAAATTGTCCGTATTCACAACAATAAGATTGTCAGGCGAGCGCAATGGACAAGCGAAAGCTAACGTCAGGATTACCGGTGCCGTCCGTACCGGGCAACCGTACCCTGCTGCGTCTCCGGTCAGCACTCGGGGAGTTACCGCCCGTTCAGCGTGCTGCGGCCGTTGCCTCGGAGGTTGAAAACCAGTTGCTTCTGGCGCTCAGGAACCGGCTGCAGAGGCTGGATGGTCATGGCTTGTCCCATGGGAATTCTGACGATGTCACGCCGACGCTGGTCACCGCCGATACCGCAGGCATTCTGAGAGACCTGCATCATCGTTCGATATACCAGACCAAAGAGTCCGCTACCGATGATCTGATCCGCATCATCGTGCAGCAACTGGTGCCTGATGAACTCCGGGTATTGGCGTTGGTGTCGGATGAGCAGCCCCACGCCATGTGTCATATGGAGGTGATAGGCCGGCTGGGTAAACCGGCCTATCGGCTGCGGGGCCACCTGAGCCGGATAGCCCAGGAGTCCGGACTGATGCTGGGCCAGTGGGCGCCTTATTATCTGAACCACCTGATCCAGCTGGGACTGATCGAAACCGGGCCTTCGTTCAAGACGTTGGTGCAGAACTACGAGAGTATCGAGAACGGTCTGGCGGTGCGCGCTCTGACGACCGATATAGAGAATCAGGCTGGCATGAAAGTGCGCTTTCAGCGGCTGTCCTTTTCAATTTCGGATCTCGGTAAAACCCTTTGGTCTAAAACCCTCGACTGCCGTGAGAATGACGAGTCACCGGGTGCGACGGGCAAACAATAAAAACGACTGGAAGTGCGAGTATGGAAGCGGTAGTGAATGACTTCGTGTCAAACCTGTGGCTGTATCTGTCGATGCCGGTGATCAGTGGTGTTGTCGGCTACGTCACCAACGTCATAGCCATCAAGATGATGTTCCAGCCGCTGGAGTTTGTGGGTAAGCCTCCGTTTCTGGGCTGGCAGGGCATCATTCCCCGGCGTGCGGCGAAAATGGCGGCTATTTCGGTGGAAACCATCACCACCCATCTCATCA
Organism: Marinobacter alkalisoli; assembly: GCF_045449795.1. Lineage (NCBI taxonomy): Bacteria > Pseudomonadati > Pseudomonadota > Gammaproteobacteria > Pseudomonadales > Marinobacteraceae > Marinobacter > Marinobacter alkalisoli. The sequence goes on along the minus strand of NZ_JBJJLB010000023.1, from coordinate 54,739 downwards.
CTCAGGAAGAGATCTTCTCCCGCCTGGACGCCGACAAAGTGGCCAATGCGCTGGAGCCGGCGTTGAACGGCATGATCGAGGAAATCGTCGACCAGGTGATGCTGGAGTACGAACCGAGGCTCTGGGAATCCTTGCCGGAAATGGTCAAGCGGCAGATCTACAAGCGGGTTAAGCGGGATGCTCCCAAACTGATCAATGACATCATGAATCAGCTTAAGGTCAACATTTCCCAGATGTATGACCTTGAAGATATGGTGGTCACCAACCTGAGCCGTGATAAGGCCCTGTTGAACAAGATCTTCCAGGAAGTGGGCGCCGCCGAATTCCGTTTTATCGGGCGCTCGGGGCTTTATTTCGGTTTTGTGTTTGGTCTTGTCCAGATGTGTGTCTGGCTGTTCTTTCAGCAGGGCTGGCTTCTGCCAGCGTTCGGTCTGCTGGTGGGCTATGCCACCAACGCCATCGCCCTGCAGATGATCTTCAATCCCAAGGAGCTGATGCGCATTGGCCCGTTCAATATCCAGGGGCTGTTCATGAAGCGCCAGAATGAAGTGGCCAGTGATTACGGCCGTCTGGTTTCTTCCTACGTTCTGACGCCAGCGAATATCATAGAAGGCATTCTGAAGGGCCCATACGCGGACAAGGTGTTCGATATGATCGGCCGCCACGTACAGCGCGCAGTCGACGAGCAGACCAACCTGGCCAAGCCCTTCGTCACCTTTGCCGTGGGCACCCAGAATTACCGTGACATGAAGTCCAGTGCAGTAAAGCGGCTGATTCAGCGGTTGCCGGCCACACTGAAACACATCGAAGATTATGCCGATGAGGCCCTGGACCTGGAACATACCCTGTCGACCCGCCTGCAGAGCCTCAAACCCACGGAGTTCGAGGGCATGCTGAGGCCGGCATTTGAGCAGGATGAGTGGATACTGATTGCCGTTGGTGCGGCACTGGGCTTTTGTGTGGGGGTATTTCAGCTTACCTTCATGTTCGGTTAATGAGGCTGGCTCAGGGAATCCGTTATGGCAATTCAGATTACGGTTCGCAAGACATGGTTGGCCATTGCCGGCGTGTTGCTTATTCTGGCTATCGCATTGGGGATTACCGGCGCCTATTGGCTGTGGAAGAATGTGGGTGCGGAGCTGTTGCTTCGTGATCAGCAGGCGAAGGTGTCCATTCCCAGGCCGATGGCTGTGGGCATCGATATTCTGGACAGTCTGGATATTGAGCTGGATACCGTGCTCTCCACAACGGTGCCCATCGACCAGACTCTGACGCTGCCGATTCGCGACACCCTGAACGTGTCGGTGACTTTCGACAGCGCCGTACCGATACAGATGGTGGTTCCGCTACGTCAGAACATCGAGCTGGATCAGACAATTGCAGTGGACGGTAACGTGGAAGTCAAAGCGCTCGGCAAATGGTTTGAATTGCCGTTGCGCGGGGAGTTGCCGGTCAAGGCAACCATTCCTCTGGATGAGGAAATCGCGATTGACCAGATGGTGGATCTCAAGTTCACCGCTCCCGCCCAGGTTGAACTGCTGGAATCCCTGCAGGTACCCCTGAAAGTGGATATTGCCACGGATATTCCCCTGAAAACCGAGATGTCCGTGCCGGTCCGGTCACGCATCAATGCCTACGCCACTATCCTGGAACCGGCCGATGCCCTGCTGGCGGAAATGGATCTGGAGCTTCCCATCCGCGAGATTGGACTTTCCTGGTCGCCGCAGGATGAGTCGCAATCGAGTCCCTACGACGACACGCCGTCGGAGCAGCCAAGGCAATGAGTGCTCTTGGACGCTGGATTCTGTATGGCTGGCTGTTTGTGCTGATACTGGCGCTTGGCCTGGTCGGCGGGTTCTTGTTATACACACGCGTGATCATTGGCGTGTCCCTGACTGATCAGTTCGCATTGTTAAGGCTGCCTGCGGAACTGCGGGTTGACGCCCACACCGAGGAGAACGCCGAGCTTACTTTGCTGGGGCAGGTGGATGTCAGAGTGCCTTTCCGCCACGAAGCGCTGCCGCTGCCCTTGAAGGGGCAGTACCGCACGAACCTTGATCTGGACACGCAGATCCCCCTTCGCATGGAGATCCGCTATCGGGACACATTGACCGTTGAGACGGATCTGGACATTTCCGCCAATACCGGAATGATCTATTCCTGGCTGCCGGAGCTGCCGGTCAGGGGCGTGTTACCGGTACGGTTTGATCTGCCCGTGGATATCGTCGTGCCCGTCGATACCATGGTGCGTCTTCAGTACAGCGGGGAGGTGCTGGCGGCCATTGATCAGGTGGTCAGGCCCTCGGTGGATACCGAGTTGGTGACATCACTGAACCTGAATCTGGATGTCGAATCACCGGTAAAAAATCGTTTTTCGGCCACGGTCATTCCTGACCAGCGCTCGGTGCCCATTGTCCTCGACGACTCGGTTCTGGAGCTGCCTTTGCAGGATCTGGGCTTTTTCCGGGTGGATGGCGAGCGGTAGTTGCGCGCCGTCACTTACCCTGAAATCGTGGTTTCCGCTTTTGCTGGAAGGCGGACACGCCTTCGCTGAAGTCGGCCGTTGTAGTCATCTCCAGAAACGCCTGCCGCTCGGCTTCCAGGTGGTCGGCCAATGCTGTGCCACTTGCCTGATCGACCAGCCGGCGAAAAGCGCCAAAAGCCCGGCCAGGTCCTTCAGCGGCCTTTGCGATGGTGGTCGCCAGTACCTCATCGAACTGATCTTCCGGTGCAACACGGGTGACCAGGCCCCAGTGCTGGGCTTCCGTGGCGTTCAGGGTGCGGCCGAGGATCATCATTTCCGAGGCCCTTCCGGCACCGATCTTGTGGGGCAAAAACCACGTGCCACCGCAGTCCGGTACCGCGCCAATGCCGTTGTAGGCAATCAGGAAACGGGCGTTTTCCTCGGCAACGATCAGATCCGCCATCAGCGCAAGGCTGAGACCGGCACCCGCTGCCACGCCTTTCACCGAAGCAATGATCGGTGCGTCGATATCCCGCAACAGAAGGATGGCCGGATTCAGCGAATCCAGGGCGGTGTTGACCATTTGCCTGGCTTGCTGCCGGCCTCCGGCCATACCGGAAATGTCGCCCCCTGCCACAAACGCGCGACCGGCGCCCCGGAGCACCACACATCGCAGGCTTTGCTGTGAAGCCAGCCCCCTGACCGCCTCCAGGAAGGATTCAGCCATGGGAATGTTAATGGCGTTGAGTGAGTCGGGCCGATTAAAGGTCAGTGTTGCGACGCCGTTACTGCGGTCAAATTCGGATATCACGGTCGGTGTTGTCATTGTTGTTTTGCTCCTGCCCGGGCGTTTGCCGCCTGGCTGCATCTTTTCGTCCATCACGTCCGTTTCATAATAGGACACTGTGGCTTGGCCATTGTTGCGGGGTTGGACTATTTTTAGTTGGGTTCGGTCAGCAGTCCTGACAATAACAACAACCATAATCCTGGTTAAGCGTGACAAGATGTGAGTATCCTCGAGATCAATAACCTGTCTTTGTCCTTCGGTGGTGTAAAGGCATTGCAGGATGTCGGCTTCCGCGTGCCGGAAAGCACCATCACCACCATCATCGGTCCGAATGGCGCCGGCAAGACGTCCCTGTTCAATTGCATTTCCGGTTTTTACAAACCCCAGCAGGGCACGATCCGCTATCAGGGGGAGGTGCTTGCCAGCCGTATCAAACCGCCGCAGAGGGCTTCGCTGGGCCTGGCCCGAACCTTCCAGAATATTGCCCTGTTCCGGGGCATGACCGTACTCGACAACATCAAGCTTGGCGCCCACGTTCATATGAAAAGCGGCCTGCTGGGCTCGCTGGCGTACTTCGGAGCGGCGCGCCGGGAGGAAATGGCGATTCGCCGGGAAGTGGAACACCGCATCATCGATTTTCTGGAGATCGATCACATCCGCCGCCAGCCGGTGGCCAGCCTTTCCTATGGCCTGCAGAAGCGGGTGGAGCTGGCCCGTGCCCTGGCCATGCGCCCCAAGGTGCTGATGCTGGATGAGCCCGTGGCCGGGATGAACCGGGAAGAAAAGGAAGACATGGCCCGCTTTATCCTGGATATCCGCGAGGAGTGGGGCGTGACCGTGCTGATGGTGGAACACGACATGGGCATGGTGATGGATATCTCGGACCACATCGCGGTGCTCAATTTTGGCCAGGTGATCACCGAGGGCCTGCCGGAGGACGTGCAGCAAAACCCCGAGGTGATCAGGGCCTATCTGGGCAACAGCGACATCGACAGCCTGCGCGAAAAACTGAACGCTGGCGGGGAGGCGGCGTAATGGACTGGCTGTTCTTTGGTGAAATCAGTCTGGCCGGGTTGGCCATGGGCGGGCTCTATTCCCTGATCGCCCTGGGTTTCGTGATCATCTACAAGGCCACCCGGGTGATCAACTTTGCCATCGGCGAAATCATGATGTTCGCCGCTTACCTGTTCCTGGCCTTTGCCGGCGGCATGGAACTGTCGCCATGGATTGCGCTGCCGCTGGCGGTTCTCGGGGGCAGTATCCTGGGCGGTGTGATCGAAAAGGTGATGATCCGGCCGATGCTCGGGGAGTCGCCGATTGCGGTGGTGATGGTGACCATTGGTATCGCCAGCATCCTGGTGGGTGTGGTGGAGCTTTTCTGGAGTGCCGATCCCCAGTTGTTGCCCCGTTTCCTGCCCCGGGAACCGGTCTTTATCGGTCCTCTTTACCTCGCACCGAAAATCGCCTACGGCTTCCTGATTGGCGCCGCGCTGCTGATTCTGTATCTGCTGTATTTCCGCTTCTCCCGCGGCGGCGTCGCACTGCGGGCGACCGCGTCCGACCAGGCGGCGGCCTATTCCATGGGGATCAACGTGCGCCGGGTGTTTAACCTGGCCTGGGTATTCGGCTCCCTGGCCGCCTCTCTCGCTGGCGTACTGGTGGCAGCGACCGGTGGCCTGAGCCCCCAGTTCGGGATTATCGGCCTCAGTGTGCTGGTGGTGGTGATTGTCGGTGGCCTGGATAGCATTCTGGGCGCACTGGTTGCCGGGGTGTTCATCGGCTGGCTGGAGACCGTGGCCGGGGCCTACCTCGGTGGTGAATACCGGATGCCGGCCACGTTTCTGGTGCTGGCGGTCATCCTGGTGATTCGTCCCTACGGACTTTTCGGCACCCACGAAATAGAGCGAGTGTAGGATGCGCATTGGTGACGCAAAACAGACTTACGAGGCCGATGAGGCGATCTGGACCAGTGCCACCCAGAAATTCTGGTTTGCCCTGTTCCTGCTGACCTTGCTGGTGTTTCCGTTCATCGCGAACGCCTACCTGCTGTACCTGGGCTGCCTGGTGGGCATCGCGGTGATCAGTACCACCGGCCTCAATATTCTCACCGGTTTTACCGGGCTGATATCCCTGGGGCAGGCCGGTTTTATGGGTGTCGGCGGCTACACGGTTGCCTGGTTGTCGCTGAATACCGGGTTGCCGTTCCCGGTGACTCTGTTGCTGGCGGGGCTGATGGCGGCTGCGGTCGGCATCCTGGTGGGGTTGCCATCGCTGCGGGTCAAAGGTCTGTACCTGGCGATTGCGACCCTGGCGGCCGGTGTCTTCCTGCACTTTATCTTTGCCGAGTGGGAATCGGTTACCGGTGGCATGGGCGGACTGAGCCTGGAACCGGCCCATCTGTTCGGGTTTACCTTCCAGAGCGATTTCCGGATGTACTTTGTCATCGTGCCGCTTGCGGTGTTGATGTTGTTCGCGGCCAGTAATGTCTTCCGCACCCGTATTGGCCGTGCCTTCATTGCTATCCGGGATCGCGACATTTCCGCCGAGATTCTGGGTATCAACCTGCTGCACTATAAATTGATGTCCTTCGCGCTGAGCTCTTTTTATGCCGGTGTGGCTGGTGGGCTGTTTGCCTATTTTTACCGGGTGGTGACGCCGGAAAGCTTTCCCCTGTCCATGTCCATTTTCTATCTGGCGGCGGTGATTGTGGGCGGTATGGGCAACCTGCTGGGCGGCATTCTGGGCGCGGCGTTCATGACGCTGATCCCGGAAGTGCTCAAACTGCTGACGTCAGCGCTGACACCGTTTTACCCCAATGCGCCGGTGTTCATGTCGCCGATGCTGGAAATCATTTTCGGGGCATTGATCGTGGGCTTTCTGATTTTTGAACCTCATGGCCTGGCCGAGATCTGGCATCGCATCCGGCGGTTCTTCCGGCTGTGGCCATTCAGTACCTGATCGCGCTGCCACGCGACCCGTTGCAACACCAACAACAAGACGCAGCAAGGAGAAGACACATGTTCAGAAAACTATTCAGCAAAGGCCTTGGAAAGGGCCGCCAGCTCGCAGGGCTGAGTGGTCTGGTCGCGGCACTGACGATGACTGCGCCCGCCATGGCGCAGGACAAGGAGCCCATTGTGTTCGGCGGCTCGATCCCGCTGTCGGGGGTATTTGCCTTCGCCGGGGTGCATATTCACGCCGGCCTCACCGACTACACCAGCTGGATCAACAGCGAAGGGGGTATCAACGGACACCCGGTGGAGTATGTGATGGAGGATACCGGGTATGAAGTGGATCGCTCGGTGGCCGCGTTCAAAAAGATCTCCGGCAGCGACTCACCGGCGGTGTATTACGGTGACAGTACCGGTTTCATGAAAGCCATTGCCGCGGAACTGAACAGCCAGGGCGAGACGCTGATGAGCGGCGCCTCGTTCGCGACCGCGCTGACCGACAACGAGCAGTATCCGTTCCAGTTCATTCCGGGCCCGAGCTACAGCCAGATGTTCGGCATCATTCTTGAGTACATTGCTTCCGAAACCGGAGAGGGTGACAAGCCGACGCTGGCCTTTGTCTACAGCGATACCGAGTTCGGCAAGGATCCGATCGAGAATGGTAAAGCCCGCGCCGCCGAGCTGGGCATTGAAGTGGTCGAGGAGATCGTCACCAAGCCGGGCAGCGTGGACGTATCGGCGGAAGTGCTGAAGCTGCGCCGGGTTCGCCCCGATTATGTGGTGTTCCACGGCTATGTGCTGTCACCCATCAATGAGTTCATGGTGCAGATGCGCCAGATGGGTCTGGACACCAAGTTCATGGGCACTTTCTGGTCCTCCGACAAGCTGATCATCGACAAGATGGGCGAGGACGCCGACGGCTACATGGGTGTGATGCCCTATAACTACTACGACAGTGCAGAAAGCGGCCCGATGCTGGATGCGCTTCGCGCCCAGGCTGAGAAGAGTGATCCGGAGGCGGGCTACCGCCCCACCGGCTACATGCAGGGCTGGTTCAATGCCATGGTCTGGACCGAAGTCATCAAGCGCACACTGGATGCCGGCAAGGAGCTGACTGCAGAGAACATGGCGGCGTCGCTGGCTTCCATCGAAGACTGGGACACCGGCGGTATTATCGGTATTCCGGTGACGGTGCGGGACATGTCCTTCCCGGTCGGCCGTATCTGGCGGGTGAACGCCGAAGAGGGCCGTTACGAGCCGGTGTCGGACTGGATTCACCTCGACTGAGGCGCGGTATGGAAGCCTTACTGGAAATCGATAATATCGAGGTGGTCTACAACAAGTCGGTGCAGGTCCTTCGGGGCCTGTCACTGCGGGTGCCGAAGGGCGCCATTGTGGCGTTGTTGGGCTCCAATGGCGCTGGCAAGTCCACCACCCTGAAAAGCGTCTCCGGCCTGCTGGACCTGGAAGACGGCGAGGTAACCGCCGGTGAGGTGCGTTTCCGCGGTGCCGATGTGAAAGGAACCGCGCCGGAGAAGCTGGTCCGTAATGGCCTGTTTCATGTCATGGAGGGGCGCCGCGTTTTCGAAGACCTGACGGTGGAGGAAAACCTGATCGCCGCGACCTACGCCTTATCCGGCAAAAAAACGTCCCTGAGCGACAGTTATGAACTGGTCTACAACTACTTCCCGCGCCTGCGGGAACGCCGCAAGCAACTGGCGGGGTATCTGTCCGGCGGGGAGCAGCAAATGCTGGCACTGGGCCGCGCCCTGATCGCCCAGCCGGACCTGATCATGCTGGATGAGCCTTCCCTGGGGCTGGCGCCGTTGCTGGTGGAGGAAATCTTCACCATCGTGGCCCGTATCAATCGTGAGCAGGGCACGGCCATTCTGCTGGTGGAGCAGAATGCCGCGGTTTCCCTGGCGATTGCCTCCTATGGCTACATCATGGAAAACGGCAAGATCGTGATTGACGGCCCGGCCGACAAACTCACCGCCAATGAAGATGTGCAGGAATTTTACCTCGGGGTTGGCGGCGCCGGAGGCGAGGCCCGCAGTTACCGCGATATCAAGCATTACAAACGCCGTAAACGGTGGCTTTCATGACAACACCCGCCATTCCCGACCTGACCCTGACCCAGATGCTGAGAGCCCACGCCCGTGAGCGGCCGGATGGCCTGGCATTGCGCCAGAAGGACTTTGGTATCTGGCAGGCCTTTTCCTGGCAGGACTACTACCAGCGGGCCCGCCATTTCGGGCTGGGACTTCGCGCCCTTGGGCTTTCCGAGGGTGGCCATGTGGCCATCATCGCGGAGAACCGGGTGGAGTGGGTGATCGCGCAGATGGGCATCGGCGTGGTCGGGGGTATTTGCGTGGGGGTGTATCCCACCAGTCCCTGGAACGAGGTGGCCTATGTGCTGGAGCACAGCGATGCCGAAATCGTGGTGTGTGAAGACCAGGAGCAGACGGACAAAGTGCTGGAAGCCTGGCCGAAGTTGCCGCAACTGAAGCACAACATCGTGATCGACATGAAAGGACTGCGGTATTACGCCGAGCCACCGTCCGCGTTCGAGGACATTGAGGCCAGAGGGCGGGAGTTTGAGCAACAGCATCCGCAGTTGATCGATGATCTTCTGGATCGCCAGCGCATGGAAGACACCGCGCTGATGGTATACACCTCGGGCTCCACCGGTCGCCCCAAGGGCGCGATGGTCAGCTGGCATAACCTCCACGCCGCCGCGCCGGGACTGATTGAACTGCTGGACGTGGGCGAACATGATTCCAGTTTGTCCTACCTGCCGCTGTGCCATATCGCCGAGCAGGCTTTCACCAATATTGCCCCGATCTACGTGGGCAGCACGGTCAGTTTCGGCGAAAGCCTGCGTACCGTGCAGGAAGACCTGCGGGAAATCGCTCCGACGTTTTTCCTCGGGGTGCCAAGGATCTGGGAGAAACTTCATTCCTCCATTTACATCAAGATCCAGGAAACCGGTCGCTTGCGCCAGGGGCTGTTCAAGCGGGCAATGACGATCTGTGAGCCACTCGCCACCAAACCGCGGGCACGCTGGAACCTGATGGAGCGGCTGGTGTTTGGTGTCTGCTACTGGACCGTGTTCCGCGCGTTGCAGAACTTCATCGGGCTTCGTCGCTGCACCATCGCGCTTACCGGCGCTGCGCCTATTGCCACCGGTATTCTGACGTTCTTCCGCACCATCGGCATTCCCCTGGTGGAAGTCTATGGTCAGACCGAGAGCACCGGCGTCGCAACGGCCCAGCGCGTGGACAACGTACACCTGGGTACAGTTGGCGAGGCGATTGCCGGAGTGGAAGTCAAACTGGGCGAGCACAATGAGATCATCATGCGCGGTGGCAGCATGTTCCAGGGCTACTACAAGAACGATGATGCCACCCTCAGCACCCTGAAGGATGGCTGGTTGCACACCGGCGATGTGGGCGAATGGCGGGATGGTCAGTTGAAGATTGTCGATCGCCTGAAAGACATTATGATCACCGCCGGTGGCAAGAACCTCTCCCCCACGGAAATTGAAAACACCCTCAAGGCCAGCCCCTACATCAAGGAGTGCATCGTCATCGGCGAGGCTCGCAAGTTTGTGTCCGCCCTGATCCAGATTGACTTCGAGACCGTCGCCAAATGGGCCGAACAGGAGCGGATTGCCTACACCACCTTCCGCAGCCTGACCGAGCATGAACGGGTTAATGAGCTGATTCAGGCAGAGGTGAACAGGGGCAACGAACAGTTGCCCCAGGTAGCGCAGATCAAGCGCTTCCACCTGCTGACCAAGGAGCTGGACCACGACGATGACGAAGTAACCGCGACCATGAAAGTGCGACGCAGCAATATTTATGAGAAGTACAGCGGTGTGATTGAGTCGCTGTATGCCTGAAGTGGCTGGCGAAAACCTGGTTGCACTGAAGAACTGTCGCTTTTGCTTACAATTCGTTTCGCGAACCCTACTTTAAACTACGTAGTTTCCCCTACTTAGTGGTTATATTGGAATCAATGGATTTCCTACATTGCTCCCGGAGGGCACAACATGTTCGGTCGCCATCGCATTGCGGAATTGACAGAACAGCTGGAGGTTTCCCGTAACGACCATGCCAGGATGCGGCAAATTCTGGACGCCATCAGCTCTCAGATCGGCTATATCGAATTCAGTCGTTCCGGGGTGGTGGAATCGGCCAACGATATTCTGCTGTCTCTCGTGGGTTATCAGCGTCAGGAACTGATTGGCAAGCATCACCGATTGTTGTGTGATTCCACATACGCTTCATCCGCCGAATATCAGCGATTCTGGGAAGAGCTGGGGCGGGGTGTGTCTCAGCAGGGCACGTTCCCCCGCTATGCCAAGGACGGTCGCCGGGTCTGGCTGGAGGCAACCTACTTCCCCGTTACCGACGATGAGGGGCAAATCACCAAGGTTGTCAAAATCGCCTGGGACGCGACAGCGGCGCAGGACAAGGTCGCGGATGATACCGCGATGCTGGATGCGATCAACCGATACATGGCGGTCATCAAGTTCACACCGGATGGCGAGATACTGGAAGCCAATGACAACTTTCTGAGCACTACCGGTTACGCCCGGGAAGAAATTCTCCATCAGCATCATAAGATGTTCTGCTTCGATGATTTCTATCGCAACAACCCTGACTTCTGGAGCCGCCTGGCCCGGGGAGAAAGTTTTTCAGGACAGTTTGAACGCCGGGACAAAAGTGGCCGCAGCATCTGGCTGGAGGCCACCTACAGCCCGGTGTTGGATGCCGGAGGGCAGGTTTACAAGGTGATCAAGTTCGCCGCCGATATTACCTCCCGGATTGCCAACGCCCGGGAGGCTGCCGAAGTTGCCGCCTCCACCTCTGAAGAAACGTCACAAATCGCCACCGAGGCCAACCGCGCGCTTGCGGTTGCGGTGGAAACCTCAGAGTCGACCCAGGAGGAGGTGTCCAGCGCGGTGGAGGTGAGCCGGGACCTGGAAACCCAGGCCGAGCAGATTGGCAACATTGTCAGCACCATTCGTACCGTGGCGGAACAAACCAACCTGCTGGCGCTGAACGCGGCCATTGAGGCCGCCCGTGCCGGCGAAATGGGCCGGGGCTTTGCGGTGGTGGCGGACGAGGTTCGTCAACTGGCGGCCAAAACCGCTCACTCGCTGGAAGAGATTTCCGCCGTGGTGGGCAGGAACAGCCATTTGATCGGGTCTTTACGCTCCAGCATGGACGGGGTGTCCGAGCTGTCCCGCCGCAGTTCCAGTGAGATCTCCGGCGTTGCCAGTGGTATCCAGCAGGTGGAGAAAGGCATGACGGATCTTGCGGCTGTGGTGGCGCGGTTGACGAGTGAGGAGTGAGCCCCCTCACTCCAGGCCTGAACCTCATCCCTCTCCCCGTGCCCTGCGACAAGCAGCCAGGGCCTTCAGCGCGTCGATTTTCAGTGGCAGTTCCAGTGCCCACTGAATATCCACCCGCTCATACCCGATGTCAGACAGTATCTGATCGTTCTCCTCCAGCAGCGGTACAAACAAGCGCCGGAAATGGTGCCTGCGCCGAAAGATTCTGACCCAGAACTCAAGCGTTGCCATGAAGGCCAGCGGCGGTGTAGCCGGCATATAGAAGTCCAGACTGGGCGGCTGCTTGGGTGCATCAGGGCGCAGGGATGGGCGACGGAATTCCTGATAATTGCACATTTTGAATGTCTCCTTGATCAGTCATGAACGCTCTCTGCGAAACCCTGGGTACAGACCAGGGCGCGTTGTATAAGCATGCAATCTCACCTTTGATCAAACAAACGAAAAGATTTAACATCTGAGTTAAGAAAAGTTGAAAGGTGTGGGTTATGAACAGTTCCAATCCCGGGATCAGCCGTGAGACCGTTCCACTGCTGGATACCGATGTCCTGAGAACCTTCGTGGCGATTGCCGAGTGCGGCAGTTTTACCCGGGCCGCGAAACAGGTTTTTCGCACACCCTCGGCGCTGAGTATGCAGATAAAGCGCCTGGAAGAGATTCTTGGGCACGTTCTGTTTGTCCGTGAGGCCCGCCATGTCCGGCTGACCCCGGAAGGCGAGGTCCTGCTGGGCTATGGTCGGCGGTTGTTGCGGCTGAATGAGGAGGCAATACAGCAATTTCTGACGCCTACCCTGGAAGGCCGGGTCAGTCTCGGTACCTCAGACGACGTTGGTAGCCGTATTCTACCCGGGGTGCTTGCCCAGTTTGCACGATCATATCCTGCCGTTCAGGTGGATGTGGTGGTGGGCTCAAGTAAACAGCACCTTGAGCGCCTGGACGCCGGAGAACTGGATATGGCCCTGATCACCATAGGAAATCAGGGCCAGGAAATGCGGGGAGAGGTGGTCCATACGGAACCGCTGGTGTGGGCCGGCCGTGAAGGAGGAATTGCCGCCAACCGTTCGCCCTTACCGGTGGCCCTGGCCAGCCACGGGTGTGTCTGGCGCCGGATGGCCCTGAGGGCACTGGATGAAGCCGGTATGTCCTATCGCGTGGCCTATACCTGCGACAATTGCTCCGGCCAGGAAGCGGCGATGTTTGCGGATCTGGCGGTTTCACCTTTCCCGCTCAGCCTTGTTCGCCCGCCATTGCGAAAGCTGGACAGGGAAGGATTGCCGGCCCTTTCCGATTACCAGATTGCGCTGGTTCGGCACGGTGGCAATCCGGTGCAGGATGCGTTGGCAGGTCATGTGAAGGAAGCATTTGGTGATTTGAGGGGTTAGCCGCTCTCCCGCATCAGGTCTGCCGCTTTCTCCGCGATCATCACCGCCGGCGCATTGGTATTGCCGCCAATGATGCTGGGCATGATGGACGCATCCACTACCCGCAGCCCCTCCAGCCCGTGAACCCGCAACTGGGGATCGACAACCGCCATGTCATCGACCCCCATTTTGCAGGTGCCTACCGGGTGATACACGGTGTCGGTGCGTGACCGGAGCACGTCGCGGATGTCATCGTCGGTGGTGACGTTCGCGGTAAACGGGTCTTTGGTGATGAAGCGGGCGAGTGCCGGCGCTTTCATCAACCGATCGGTCATTTTGTAGCCGTTGACCATGGCCTCCAGATCATCCGGGTGGTCAAAGAATTTCGGGTCGATCACCGGAGGGGTTTGTGCCGAACTGTCCTTCAACGATACAGTGCCGCGGCTCTTCGGACGCAGCAGGCAGACGTGGCAGGAGAAACCGTGCCCCCCGTGCAGGGTACGGGCATGATCATCCACCAGGGCAATCACGAAATGCAGCTGGATATCGGGCGCCGCCTGCTGCGGATCGGTTTTGAGGAAGCCGCCGCCCTCCGCGAAGTTGGAGGCCAGCAGGCCGCGTCGTTCTTTGCGATAACGCAGGAACTGGCGGATGCCGTGCAGGCCGCCTTTCAGCGACAGACCCAGCAGGTTGCTGTCTTTGGATTTGTAGCCAAAGATGAAGTCCGGGTGGTCCTGAAGATTCTTGCCCACGCCGGGGAGATGATGGACCACAGGCACGTCGACCGCCTTGAGTTCGTCGGCATCCCCCACGCCGGACAACATCAGCAGTTGGGGAGACTGGAATGCGCCAGCGCTCAGCACCACTTCCTTGCGTGCACGAATCTGCCGTAGCTGGCCGTTTTGCAGAAACTCAACACCGACCGCGCGTTTACCTTCGAACAGAATGCGTTGGGCCAGCGCATCGGACTCTATGATCAGATTGGGACGGCTGTCGAGGTAGGGCGCCAGATATCCCCGGTAGGTGCTCCAGCGCTCGCCGTTGAGCTGAGTGACCTGGTACAGGCCAATCCCCTCCTGCTGAGGGCCGTTAAAATCGTCAGTCAGTGGGTAGCCGACCTGGCGGGCTGCCTCCAGATAATGCTGCTGGAATGGGTTGTCACTCTGAAGGTTGCTGACTTTCAGTGGCCCGTCGGTACCGTGCCATTCGTTGTTGAGCGTTTGATTGCCTTCGGATTTGAGGAAGTACGGCAGCACATCCTTGAACGCCCATCCGGTATTGCCCAGGGCGGCCCAATGGTCGTAATCACTGGCGTGGCCACGAATGTACGCCATGGCATTGATGGCGGACGAGCCACCCAGCACTTTGCCCCTCGGCTGGTAACCTCGCCGACCGTTCAGCCCCGGCTGCGGCACGGTCTCAAACGCCCAGTTGTTGATGTTCTTCGGCACCATCGCGACCACGGCCGCGGGTGTCTGGATCAGCCAGCTGGCACCCTTGCGTGATCCGGCCTCAATCAGGGCAACGGTGGAATTGGCGTCCTCACTCAGCCGACCCGCAAGTGCACAGCCGCTGGAACCACCGCCTACAATCACATAATCCACTGTTTGCATTGCCGATCACCTTTGAAATTCTTGTTTTAGAGGGAGGGGTACAGATTTACCGCAATAAGGAGAGTGTGGGAAGCGGGGGTATTTCTGAAGGTGATTCTGGGCCAGTTTTCGGCAGGCAACTATTGGCGTGTGTGAGCGGTGCCGCCGACTTCGTTGATGAAGTGACGGCACCGTGTTTTGCCGGGAAGCTGTCTCCAGCCCGGGAAACCAGCCTCTTATGAAGGCTTCATGCGCCTTTTGTCTGAAGGATGATCATTGACCCTGGCGCGGGTGGCTTTGCAGGTAGTCGCTCGTCAGGGCAGATAATGCCTTGATGCCGGTGACCAGTGCCTTGTCATCCACATAGAACTCCGGTGAATGATTGGGAGCCGCATCCTTCATGTTTTCCCTCGGCGTCACACCGAGGAAAAAGAACAGCCCGGGCACTTCCTTCGCATAATACGAAAAGTCCTCGGAACCGGTGACCAGTGGCACTTCGAACACCTGCTTGGGAGCGACACGCTTCAGGGTGGGGAGCATCTGTTGGGTGAGGGCAGGATCGTTCACCGTCGTGGCGTAATTGTTAATGATAGAAACGTCTGCTTCAGCGCCGGAAGCGTGAGCAATATGTTCCGTGGTCGTGGTCACGTGTTCATTCACCTGCTGCTGCACGTCATCGTCAAAGGTGCGGATGGTCCCGCTCATTTTGACGGAGTCCGGAATGATATTGTGGCGGGAGCCGCCGTCAATGGTGCCGATAGTGACAACCGCAGGAGCCGGCATGATGTTGGTCTTGCGGCTGACCACCGTTTGCAGTCCGTTGATGATCTGGGCACTTGCTACGATGGGGTCAACGCCATCCCAGGGCTGTGCACCGTGGGTTTGCTCACCTTTCACCGTGATATAGAGATCCGAGCTGCTGGCCATCGTGGGGCCGCTACGGTAGCCGATGATTCCGGTGGGGGCTTTTGAGGTCACATGAAGCCCGAAGATCGCGTCCACATCCGGGTTCTTGAGAACCCCTTCCTCCACCATCAGGCGGGCACCAAAGTGCTGTTCGCCTTTATAGACGTAGTCGCTGGGCCCCTCTTCAGCCGGCTGGAAAATGAACTTCACGGTACCCGGAAGTTGATCCCGGACGTTGGCGAGGTTCTGGGCGACCGCCATCAGGATAGCGACGTGGGCGTCGTGCCCGCAGGCGTGCATGACGTGAGTTTCCTCCCCCTGGTATTTCTGGATAACTTCAGACGCATAGGGCAGCCCGGTACGCTCCTTGACGGGCAGCGCATCCATGTCTGCCCTGAGACCCACCACCGGCCCGGGAAGGCCGCCTTTAAGGATGCCTACTACACCGGTTTTCCCGACATCGGTTTGGACCTCCATTCCCAGCTTGCGGAGATGGTCGGCGACCAGCTTGGCGGTTCGGTGCTCCTGATTACCGAGTTCGGGGTGTTGGTGTACGTCATGGCGCCATTCGATGGCTTGCTGGTGAACAGATTCAGCGCCCTGTATGACCTGGTCTGTCAGTGATTGGTCTGCCATAACCAGTGGGGTCGTGACGGTTGTACAGGCAAGCGTGGCCCGTAGCAGTGCTTTACGCATGCTTTTCTCCTTGCGATTGTTGTTTATGATTTGGATGTGTCGACGTTGACTAAGGGGGAGGGGAATGTTGGTACTCAGAGGGTGAGCAGCCAAACCATTCCCGGAATGCCCGATAGAATTGGGCCGTCTGTCGGTACCCAAGAAGCGAGGCCGTTACTTCGTTGGCGTAACCTCTTGCAAGGTAGTTTCTGGCGAGTTTTCGGCGACTCTGATCCAGTATGTCCCGGAAGGTCGATCCCTCCGCGCGAATATGACGTTGCAAGGAGCGCGGACTCACAGCCAGCAGGTTCGCGCACCGGTCGATATGCGCCTCTCCCCGGCGGGACAGCGCCGGAATCAGGATTTCAACGGATTCCAGCCAGTTGGGGTGCCCCTGTAATTGCTTGAGCCGACGTTCGCGCTTTGCCAGTTTTTCCACAGGGCACGTTTCCCAGTCGAGCTGTCGATTGAGCTGTTCCGGAGAAAACTGAATAGCCGGCTCGCTACCGCCAAAGTGCACAGGGGCGGGAAATAAATGATGATACTGATCCTGAATGGCGAGCGGAGGCACATGGTTAAGCCTGATGAAATCAATCGACTGGATGCCCAGTGCCAGCAGAATTCGCGAAAAGCTATAAACCATCGCATCAAGTTGTTCGTGGGCCCCCGAGTAGCCGGTTGCCGGCGTTATCCGAAGAGTGGCTGAATCAGGATTGGTTTGCAGCTTGATGGTGCAAAGATCCGAGTTCACTTTCATGTAACGACAGAGCAGTGAGATGGCTTCGTCCAGACTCAGGGCACCCGCCAGGAATGTCCTTCCCATGAACCCGGGGTCGTAGTTCAGGTGGCTGTAGGCCTTTGCCAGCAGGAGTGGGTCGTCGCGGCCTTCGGCAATAACGGTCTGGAATTCCAGAAGGCGTTTCAGGGGGATGCGAGCGGAAGCCGAGTGCGGCCGCGTCCCTATCATTGTGCTCAAGGACGCTTCCAGCGTCGTCGGGTCGACAACGTGCCTCAATCCCTTGACCGTCGTCAGGAAATGTTCGCGGGAGACCGATGATTCAGGAGTCGCTTCGAGCATGGTGTTTTTGTCTTGTTGTTCGGACGTCAGACCGTCGCCTCAGATTAGAACTCACCTGAGACCTTATGTGAAGAAATTACCGTCTGGGGAGGTGTGTGGGCAAGTGCAATCGGCGCCATTCGGGTGATGGGAGTTCTGTTGTGATGGACGCAAAGTAAGTGTGCGAAAATCGAATCGCTCGCATCGTTTTTTCTGGCTTTTACCTGTTTCCATTCAAAAACTAATGGAACGCATCGATTCTCTGGTGTGGGTCGCCAGCATGCGCTATATTCTATCCGTACGCATAGATTTTTGGTGGTGTGATGAAAGTAATGGTGTCTGACGTTAAACAGGCTGGCATGCTCGTGCGCGCAGTACGAAAAAGTCAGTCTTTGAGGCAGGACGACT
Source organism: Marinobacter alkalisoli (assembly GCF_045449795.1). NCBI lineage: Bacteria > Pseudomonadati > Pseudomonadota > Gammaproteobacteria > Pseudomonadales > Marinobacteraceae > Marinobacter > Marinobacter alkalisoli. The sequence goes on along the minus strand of NZ_JBJJLB010000023.1, from coordinate 37,179 downwards.
TGGCAGGAAGTGCCGGTGTCGGTCATGTCTTTGTCCGTGATGCGGAGCGAGGTAAGGAAACGATTGAGTTCGGTCGTTTTTTGCGTTTGCTTGACGAGCTGGGGATCCGCATGGAGTTCGACGTGCCCGAGTCGTCAATCCCGGAATATGAACGATTAAAAACCACAGGATTGAAACCGCTTCCGACCAGAGGAAGCAAGCGCACCGCTAAATATACGGGGCCAAATTCACCAGGAAGTAACGCATGAGAAGCCTCGTGGTCTATTACAACGGAACAAAGGTAGGCTTTCTCTCGGAGCAAGAAAACATTTGGGAGCTCTCATATGCCGACGAATGGCTGGCTTTCGCAGATGGGTTCGATCTTTCTCCGTCACTACCGAGAGATGAGAAAACCATAAAGGATGGCTCATCAAAGCGTCCTGTTCAGTGGTACTTTGATAACCTTCTACCAGAAGAAGCGTTGCGCCAGGTTGTTGCCAAAGAGGCTGGACTGAAGTGGGAAGATTCCTTCGGTCTTCTTGAATATTACGGTGCTGAGTCTGCCGGAGCGTTGGTTTTGCTCGAACCTGAAGTCTCGCGGGATCTTCCTGTTGGGCGAAAAAGATTAACCCATGATCAATTGAGTCAACGCATTAAAAATCTCCCCAGATCCTCGCTGCAGAAGGACTCTCCAAAGCGCATGTCGTTGGCTGGCGCACAGCACAAGATGTTGATTGTTCTGGAAGGTGAAGACATCTACGAACCCGAAGCGGGCACACCGTCTACACATATCCTGAAGCCTAATCACCCTGAATCAGACTATCCAGCCTCGGTAATAAATGAATACTTTATTATGAGGCTTGCTCGGGAAATGAAGCTGGACGTTCCCGATGTCAGCATGCGCTATGTACCCGAGCCCATATATATCATTGAACGATTTGACCGGTGGCGCGATGCAGACGGGGAAGTACATCGCATCCACGTGATAGACACTTGCCAGCTTTTAAACAGAGACAGGGCTTTCAAATACACCGGCGCAAATATCGAGTCTCTAAACGACGCGATTTGTGAATGCCGGAGCAAGGCTAAAGCACGTATGAGCCTGTTCAGTTGGTTAGTTTTTAACGTTCTCACAGGCAACGGTGATAATCACTTAAAGAATATTTCGTTCATTGTCGATCGGGAAGGCATTCGTGTGGCTCCGGCTTATGATCTTTTGGCAACCGCTGTTTATGACACGAAAGCGCTCGCGGTTGAGAACGCGAGGTGGCCGTCATCTGAATTGGCGCTCGAGGTCAGTGACACCGCCAAAACCTTCGGGGCAGTGACCTTTGAGGATTTGGAAAAGGCGGGAATGATGCTGGGATTGGCCAAAAGCTCAGTCTCACGGGAAATTAACCGTCAGCTGGATAGGATTATTCCGACGGCCTCCGAGCTTTTTGAAAAGGTTTGTGGCGAACATGAGGAATTGGTTGAGAAGTCACCGAACGGAGTTGAGGCCAAAAAGAACTGGGGGATCGAGCAGAAACTAATCAGGTCTATCCTGCATATTATCCTGAATGACATGGAGCGTAGTCTTCGCGCAGGCCATTCGAAAATAATGGCCTGACCGATATAGATTTTATGACCGCGCGCTCTGAGTTGAGTCTAGGTTAAGTCAAACTTGGGAGCTGCCTAAAAGATCAGGATGGACTCGCAACGCTTTGGGCGCGTTGCTCGGGGCTTCGCCCCGCCTTCGCTTTGCTGCGGTGCCCAAACGGCTGGCGCCGTTTGTATTCGGCCGCTTAGCGACCTCACCCCTACGGGGCCGTCGTCACTGCGTTCCGACGTTCCCTCCGCCTGCGTTGCAGGCTCCGGGTCAAACGCAGGTTCTCATCAGGGCTAACGAACAAACCAGAGTTCCATAAAAAAGCCCACGCGAGGTGGGCTTTTTTATGGAATATGGCCCGCCCGTCAGGATTCGAACCTGAGACCTTTGCCTCCGGAGGGCAACGCTCTATCCAGCTGAGCTACGGGCGGAAGAAATCAAACGCTTGGTGCGTCAATTTCGAGTGCGCAATCTTACGTGTGATGGGGTGTTCTGTCCAGTCCTCTTGGCATCTTCGGAGCGCTGGTCTGGGTTTCTGGCGGAATCGGCTTCGGCCCTGGGGTTTCTGGGGTAGTAGCGTTCTGGCAACCGTTCGATGTGGGGGAAGAAACGGGTGTCCTTGTAGGGCATTTTCATGAAGCCGGAGACGCCGAGGCCGGTAATATGATCCACGGCGGAGAGAATCTCGTCGAGAAGGCGGGAAAATTCTTCTTCCCGGTCCGGGTCGAGCAGCCGGTAGTGGCTGTGGATCTTGAGGTGGCGGGGCAGGGCCTCGAAGATGATCATGCCGGTGTGGTGGATGTCGTTCAGGGCTTCCAGTGCGGTGATGATGGTTTTGGGCAGGACCAGGAATTCCTCCGGGTCGGGGCCGTCCTCGAAGTAGGAATGCACCCGGGATTCGTCTTCCACTTCCGGTGCCGCGCTGACCTCGTAGCGCAGTTGCATGCCGGGTTCGACCTGAAAGGGCTGGTCCGGTTCGTCGCGGTCGATGTGCAGGGTGTTGCGGGCATTGAACAGGCAGCTTTTGAAGATGCCCTGGCGGTAGATGGCCTGGGCCAGGTACACCATGTTGTTGACGGCCCTGACAAAGGCCGCCTTCAGGTTGGGGTCGTGCAGGTTCAGTGAGGTGTCAATGTAGACACCATCGGTCTCCCAGCGCACGGCGAGGCCGCCTTCGACGGGGTATCGTCCCAGTCGACTGACGGCGGCCAGAAACGCCTTTTCGGTCTCCCCCATGCCCTGCATGAAGTTTTTGTAGTACCGGTCCAGTTGAACGTCGTTGACGTCGTTGAGGGTTTCCGGGGCGCCCTCCTGCCGCAGGAAGGATTTGCGGGAACTGTACACGACGGTGTCGATTTCGTGGTCTGATGGTCGTGTCCACACTGGCACCAGAGGGGCCACGGGCGGTTCCGGCAGATCGATCATCACCGTGCGCGCCATTCTCGGCATTTCTTTCAGGTAGTAGTCACCGGCCTGTCGACGCGTCTCCGGGTCCGGGGCCAGCATGCCATCGAGCATACGGGCGAATTCCATGGGGAGCCCCAGGGAGCTCGCGGGAATTGCCTGATGACCAAAGCGGCATGACTGGCCGGAAGCCAGTGCATAGAGTGTTCCGGCTGCGCCCTGTTCGTCGAAGCGGGGCGACGACAGGCCGCCGTTCAGCTGCTCCTCGCCAATGAAGTAGACATCCCCCAGACGGGCGTTGGTTTGCTGAAGGTTGTCGGACATCAGCTCCATGACATTGGCGGTGATGAACTGCTGATTGGCGTCGAGCTGCGCGAACACCGATGAGCCCCAGTCGATCAGGGCAATGTTTTCGGTGCTGGCATCGAAGACCAGGTTTGATGGTTTGATATCGCCGTGCACGATGGGCCGTCCGGCGGGGCCGTTCTCGCGGCGCAGGTTGCGCAGGATGTCGGCAAGCTGGTCGGCGATCCGGATCACCAGCCTCGGTTTCAGGCGGCCCTCACGCAGGGACACTTCTTCCAGGTTAAGGCCGGCGGCCCGCTCCATCACCAGGATGGGCTGGTTGCGTGCCCGCTGATAGGCGATGAGTCGGGGCACCCGCGGGTGCCGGACTTGCTCGAGGATGTAAGCTTCATCTTCGAGCCGGTCCTGAAGGTGTTGTGGCAGGTTGATGCGGGTGAACTTGAAGACATGCTCGGGATCATTGGCGCTCTGGCTTGGCAGGCGGCCTGCAAACACAAAGCCGTAGGCGCCCTTGCCGATCATCTCAATGTCCTGGTAACCCAGTTGGCGGAGCTGGGTGGCGCAGAGCGCCACCCAGTCCTTGAGCTTCTTGGCATCGTCATGGCTGAGCAGGTAGATCGACTGCTCTTCAGGTATGTAGAACTGCTGCAGTTGCGTCTTCTGCGCCATGATGCCCCGTCAGCCCAGATGCAATAGCATCGATTGCGGCGATTCCAGATAGCCTTTCCAGCGGTTGCAGAAACGGGCAATGGTGCCACCATCGATGATGCGATGGTCGCCCGCCCAGCTCACTGTCAGGATGGAGCGTTCCACCACCTGGCCATTGGCGTCGAAGCGCGGCAGTTTCTGGGTCCGGCCCAGGGCCACAATCGCCACTTCCGGTGCGTTGATGATGGGTGCGGCGTAGGTGCCGCCCAGAGCGCCAATGTTGGAGATGGTGATGGTGCCGCCCTTGAGATCCTCCTGGCTGACACGGCCTGAGCGGGCCGCCTCGGTCAGGCGCGCCACTTCATCGGCAACGCCCAGCAGGGTGCGGCTTTCCACGCCCTTGACGTTGGGGACCATCAGGCCCGCCTTACTGTCCACCGCCATGCCGATATTGCACTGGGACAGGTAGTGAATCTCGGTAACGTCGTCATTGAGACGGCTGTTGAGTACCGGGAATTCCTGAACCGCAAGTGCCATGGCCTTCATGAAGAAGGGCATCAGTGTCAGCCGTGAGCCACTGGCTTCGGCCTCCGGTTTGAGCTGTTCCCGCAGTTTCAGCAGGTCGGTGACATCAATGTCTTCACTGTAGATGAAATGAGGAATGGTGGTCGCCGACGCCACCATACTGCGGGCCATCGCGGCTTTGATGCCCCTGATCGGCTCGATCCGCACTTCCTGCTCACCCTCCGGCTGCCTGCGTGCACTGCCCGGCTGTGATTCGCCGGCACGTGCCTGGCCTTGCGCAGGCGCGGCGGGCTTGTCGAGGTGGGCCAGCACATCGGCTTTCAGCACCCGGCCATCCTTGCCCGAGCCGGCGATGTCCGCCAGGTTCAGGTCATGTTCCCGCACCAGGCGGCGCACGGCGGGGCTGGCGGGAATCCGCTGCCGTTTTCCCGTTGTGACCGGTTTTGCGGTTGCCGGCGAGGACTCCGAAGCAGGCGCCGGCTGTGTCGCGGCTTTTGTCTCGGCGGGCTCATCACGATCGCGGGGAATAAACGCAAACAGCGGGGAGTGCACCCGGGCCATCTCCTGCTGCTGGTGATAGAGTTTGGTGACACGGCCGGCCTTGGGGGCGGTGATCTCGACCATCGCCTTGTCGGTCATGACATCCACTACCGGCTGGTCTTCCTCGATCTCGTCACCCTCGGCCACGCGCCATTCCACCACTTCACACTCGACGATGCCTTCGCCGATATCCGGCAGGATAAAGTCCTCGGTGACGTCGTCAGCGGTTGCGTTGCTGGCGCCGGATGGTTCCTGCGCTACAGGCGCCTCGCTAGCGGTGTCGGTTTCGACGGGCTGTGCTTGAGGTTCTGCACCTTGTTCACTTTCGCCACCTTCTTCCACCAGCTCAAACAGCGGGGCGTGGACTTTCGCGATGTCGCCTTCCTTGTGATACAGGCGGGTAACCTTGCCCTTGTACGGTGCCGGAATTTCCACCAGTGCCTTGTCGGTCATCACCTCGGCTACGGGCTGGTCCTCTTCTATGATGTCACCTTCGGCGACCAGCCATTTGACCAGTTCGCACTCCACGATACCTTCGCCGATATCGGGCAGTATAAAATCACTCATGATTGCTCTCCTGTCCTGATATCAACCTAGAATTCCACGCTCGACCTGATGGCCTCGTAGACCTTCAGGTGATTGGGCAGATGCTCTTTTTCCAGCACCAGCGGGAAGGGGGTGTCCATCCCGGTGACCCGAGCGATCGGGGACTCCAGGTACAGGAAGCAACGCTCCTGTATGGTCGCCGCAATTTCGCCGGCGAAACCGCCGGTCAGCGGGGCTTCATGGGTCACCACCAGGCGCCCGGTCTTCAATACCGAGTTGGCCACGGTTTCCACATCCCATGGCAGGATGGTTCTCAGGTCGATGACTTCACAGGAAATGCCTTCTTTTTCCGCCATTTCGACGGCGTGTTCAATCACTTCCATCTGCGCGCCCCAGCCCAGCACGGTCACATCCGTGCCTTCCTTGAGCACTTCCGCTTCGCCCAGCGGCAGCCGGTAGTCTTCGTCCGGTACTTCGCCCACGGAGGCGCGGTAGAGCCGTTTCGGTTCGAAGAACAGAGTCGGATTAGGATCGTGGATGGCTCCCAGTAGCAGGCCCTTGGCCTGGTGCGGGTTGCGCGGCACCACAATTTTCAGGCCTGGTGTATGGGCAAAGTAGGCTTCTGGTGATTGCGAGTGGTAAAGCCCGCCGGCAATGCCGCCACCATAGGGCGCACGAATGGTTAATCCGCCCACGTTGAACAGGTTGCCAGAACGGTAACGGAACTTCGCAGACTCGTTCACGATCTGGTCGAATGCCGGGAAGATGTAATCGGCAAACTGTATCTCGGCCACGGGTACGGAACCCTGGGCCGCCAGACCGTTGGCGAAGCCGATGATGCCTTGTTCCACCAGCGGCGTGTTGAAGCAGCGGGCCTTGCCGTACTTCTCTTGCAGGTGGCTGGTGGCGCGGAAAACACCACCGAAGACGCCTACGTCCTCACCGAAACACAGCACCCGTTCATTTTCGGCCATGGCGGTGTCGAGGGCATTGTTGATGGCCTGGAGCATATTCATCTTGGTCATCTCAAGCCCCTCCCTTGGCGTGTTCGGCACTCTTCGGATAGGCGTCCGGATGCCGGCGGATGTGCGCTTTGAGCTTGTCGAGCTGTTGGGCGAGGGCGGGCGGCACCTCGTCGTAGACATCGCTGACCAGCGAATCAAGCGGGGGTGGTGGCCGCTTCTGTGCCCGTTTCATGGTTTCCAGCACCTCGCGGCGCATGTTTTCCTGCAACTGTTTTTCGTCGTCTTCGCTCCACCACTTCTTGCTCTCGAGCCAGAGCCGCATCCGCAGGATGGGGTCTTTCTCACGCCAAACGGCTTCCTCGTCCTTGCTGCGATAGCCGGAGGGATCGTCGGAAGAAGAGTGGGCGGCCAGGCGATAGCTCATGGCTTCGATCAGTACCGGGCGATTGTGCTCCACCGCCAGGCTGCGGGCTGCTTTGGTGGCCTCGTGCATGGCAAGAATGTCGTTACCATCCACGCGGATCACGTCCATTTTGTAACCGTAGGCCCTGGGTGCAACGCCATCGGCGGCGAACTGTTCAGCGGCCGGGGTGGAAATGGCGTAGCCGTTGTTGCGGCACAGGAAGATCACCGGAACGCGATGCACGGCGGCCATGTTCAGGGCGGCGTGGAAGTCACCCTCCGATGCGGCGCCTTCGCCAAAATAGGTAATGGTGCAGTGGCCCTCGCCCGCCATTTTCTGGCCGTAGGCGTAACCGGTGGCCTGGGGAATCTGCGTGGCCAGGGGCGATGAAATGGTCATGTAGTTCAGCTTGCTGGAACCGTAGTGAACGGGCATCTGGCGCCCTTTGCCGTAGTCCAGTTCGTTGCCGAACAGCTGGTTCATGAACTCATCGATGGTGAAGCCGCGATAGACCAGGGAACCCTGTTCCCGATACTGCGCCATGATCATATCGCCATCATCCAGCGCAGCGGTACTGCCGATCACGGCGGCTTCTTCGCCGGTGCACTGCATGTAGAAGCTCAAGCGCCCCTGTCGCTGGGCGGCGAGCATGCGCTCATCGAGAATCCGGGTGGTGACCATCGCGCGGTAGATGCGCAAGGCTTTCTCTTTGTCGAGATCAGGCGCCTTGGCGCCCTTATAGAGAGAGCCGTCCTGCTTCAGTAACTTGAAGGTGGGAATACGGAATTCCGCACCGTCGGTAAAGACCGGGGAATAAACAACTTTGGATTTTGTTGTTGTCATAATCCTCTTCCTGGGGTATTGGCCTGAGGAACAAAAACACCCCTTGTGAGGGTGTCGCTGATTTTATTGTAGACAACCTGACGGGATCTGGTGTGATCCTCACAGGACTACTTGGTGTTTACCTTAACGTAAACTGCGCCTTTCGGGTAGACCCGGTACGATGATTTTAATCTTTGCGTGACGGGAGCGCGGGCTCCCGAATCGTCGTATGGATTGTTACGCCGGGTAGAGAGGGACGGGCGTTATGCTGACCAGGGATTCCTCGTTGCCGATGTTGACCTCTCCGTCCTGGATGGTGCACTGCAGGTTCATTCCCCGCTCCGCGAGGCTGGCCAGTTCGGCGGTGGCTTCCGGGGGCAGGTCGATGATGGTCAGGTTTCTGAAACGGTTCAGCTTCCCCCGGTGCTTTTCCCACCACAGGGACACGGCGCGGCCACCGTAGGTATAAAGGATCACCTGTTCGGCACGATTGCAGGCCTTGCGCAGGCGACTCTCGTCGGGCAGGCCAAGCTCCACCCACAGTTCGATATCGTCGCTCAGGCTCTTCTGCCAAAGATCTGGCTCGTCGTCAGTGCTGATGCCTTTGGTGAACTCCAGGGTCTCACTGGCATTGAGGACAAACGCCAGCAGCCGGATCATCATGCGTTCATCGGTCTCCGACGGGTGGCGGGCGACCGTGAGGTGGTGGTCGACATAGTAGTGCCGGTCCATGTCGGCGATGTTCAGTGTTGCCTTGAAGATGGTTGCCTTGAGCGCCATTGAGCTTTCCGTAGTCGTGTTCGCTTGGTGATATGTGGGCAGTGTAAATCAAATGGCCGGGTTCTGCTGAGAGGCCGCTGATACATTGATTTGCACAAAAATCGCTCACAGGGGTTGCAAAGCCGCATGCAAATGACAATAATTATCACTAGCTTTCATTGGGCCGTGAGTGATCTTTCTATGTATGTATGCCTTTGTCATGGTGTAACAGACCGCGAAATTCGTGAAGCCGCCGATAACGGCGTCAATTCCATGCGTCAGCTCGGTAAGGAACTCGGCGTGGGTACACAGTGTGGCCGTTGCGCCTGCACCGCCCGTGAAATCCTGCGTGAAAGCCGCACCCCGGATTATCTTGCGATGGCAAACATGCTGGCTCAGCCCGCCTGATCCGGTTGTTACTGCGACCCTTTCCCATTTGTGATTTTTTCTTCCTTTAGGAAGGGCTATCCTTGTACGGATCGAACATCCAAGCAAGGAGAACCGTCATGAAAGGCGACAAGAAAGTCATCCAGTTCCTGAACAAAGTGCTCGCCAACGAGCTTACCGCCATCAATCAGTATTTCCTGCATTCCCGCATGTACAAGGATTGGGGCATCACCAAACTTGCCGCCAAGGAATACGAAGAATCCATTGATGAAATGAAGCACGCCGATCTTCTTATCGAGCGCATCCTGTTCCTTGAGGGCCTCCCCAACCTGCAGGACCTGAACAAGCTGCTGATTGGTGAGAACGTTGAGGAAATGCTGTCCTGTGATCTGAAGCTGGAATTGACGGCGCATGCGGATCTCAAGGAAGCCATCGTTCACTGTGAAACCGTCAAGGATTACACCAGCCGTGAGCTGTTCCGCCATATTCTGGACAGCGAAGAAGAACACATCGACTGGCTGGAAACACAACTGGAAATGGTCGGTCAGATGGGTATTCAGAATTACGTTCAACTGCAATCGTCTGCTGCGGAGTAATTCCAGACAATGGATCTGTCCTGTTTTAAAGCCTATGACCTGCGTGGCCGCGTGCCGGATCAGCTCAACCCGTTACTGGCCGAGCGCATTGGCAGGGCCTATGTAGAAGTGACGGGCGCCAAAAAGGTGATTGTCGGTTATGACATCCGCCTGTCCAGCCATGAGATCACCGAAGCCCTAAGCTCCGGCCTGACGGCCGCGGGCGCGGATGTGTTTGATATTGGCCTGTGCGGTACCGAACAGGTCTACTTCGCCACCAGCCATTACAAAATGGACGGCGGCATCATGGTAACGGCCAGCCACAATCCGAAAGACCACAACGGCATGAAAATGGTGGGCCCGGAATCCCGGCCTATCAGTTCCGACAACGGCCTCAACGACATCCGCGACCGCGTCCCCGAGCCGTTTGGCGACGCGCCGGCCCAGGGCTGCTATGAGCCCCTGGAAGTCATGGGCGCTTATATCGATCACCTTCTCGGCTACGTTGATGCCGCTGCGCTGAAACCGCTGAAAATTGTGGTAAACGCCGGAAATGGCGGTGCGGGCCTGGTGATTGACCAGTTGGAGAAGCACCTGCCATTTGAGTTCATCAAGGTGCATCACCAGCCGGATGGCCACTTCCCTAACGGCGTACCAAATCCGATCCTGGAGGAAAACCGTGCCGCCACCGCCGAAGCGGTTAAAGCCAACGGTGCGGCCATGGGGATAGCCTGGGACGGTGACTACGACCGCTGCTTCTTCTTCGACGAAAACGGGCGATTTATTGAAGGTTACTACATCGTTGGCCTGCTGGCGGACCAGTTCCTCCGCAAGACCGGCGGTGGCAAAGTCATCCACGACCCGCGCCTGACCTGGAATACCCTCGATCTGGTCAAAGCCGCCGGCGGCGAAGCCATCGAAAGCAAAACCGGCCACGCCTTCATCAAACAGCGCATGCGGGATGAAGATGCGGTATACGGCGGCGAAATGAGCGCCCACCACTATTTCCGGGACTTCGCCTACTGCGACAGCGGCATGATTCCCTGGTTACTGGTGGCAGAGCGTTTGTGCCAGTCCGGTAAGCCACTGTCATCACTGATCGATGCCAGAATCGAAGCCTACCCGGCCAGCGGTGAAATCAACCGCACCATCGCCGATCCCCCCAAGGTCATCGCCGCCATCGAAGCCGCCTACGGCGCCGATGCCAAAAGCGTCAGCCACGTGGACGGCGTGAGCGTTGAGTTCGATGACTGGCGCTTCAACTTGCGGATGTCCAACACCGAACCGGTTGTTCGCCTGAACGTAGAATCTCGGGGTGACATTGCGTTGATGAAAGCGAAAACTGAAGAGTTGCTGGCGGAAATGGAACGGTTGAATACTTAAGGCTTGCAGAAGAGTCTGGGGCCAGTCGGGCGGGTAGTATTTTCAGAAACTGTGCGGAGCCATGGATGGCGGAGCCAAGCGTACAAGGACGTATTCACAGCGTGTTTCTGAAAATACTACCCGCCTGACTGGTCTTGCTCCGATAGTTCAAAGCCAGTCATTCAGCATGATGCCAATACCAATCCGCTGAATCCTCTCGTTGTAATCAATCAGACTCTCCCCATACCCGTTGTAGTACTGGAAGAACCCCCTGAGGGTGTCCCCCATCGGAAAGCTGTAACCAAACTCCACCGACGTCTTGTTATCCTCGGAGCGCAGATTGTTTCGCAGCTTCAGGGAAAGCGTGCGGTCCTCGGTCAGCTTGTAGACCGCCAGATAGTCCGCGTGACCAACAAAGCGTTCAATGTCGGGGTTGTCATCCTCACTCTCGTCTTCCGGTATTCGATACCAAGGCTGCACCAGAAAGAGCCAGCGATCGTAACTGTACCCGATAGAAGTCATGATTCGGTTCCAACTGCGGGAACGGGGCTCCGATTGCCCATTGGACTGATGGTTAATGCCCAGGGTGACACCGCTGAGGGTGCCCGGGCCGATATCGTAGTTCGCCTGGTAGCGCAGGAAGACTTCCGGCTCGTAGTTGGTTTCCCGGAAAGGTGCCGATTCATCGGTGTTGTACACCTGCCAGAAGGATTGCTGGGTGTAGCCAAACCACAGCGTGGTGCGATCATCCAGCATGCCTGTCAGCAACGGCACCTTGAAACTGATTTGGTACTTGGCTTCCTCATTGTTGACGGAATGGTCGTAGGGGCTTCCTCCCAGTCGTGGGCTGACGGGAACCTCATTCGGTGTGTCCACCCAGGTAAAGGGCAGGATATAGGTGGGGCGGTGACCCACAAAACTGCCAGAGAAGGAAAAGATCGCCTTTTCTGTGGCGGTGTAGCGCTTGACCAGCGCGGCCATGACACCGCTATCCTCATCCCCGGCGTCGGCGGTAGCGTCCTCGACAACCGCTTCATCCTCCGCGACCTCGCCTGGCTCGTCATATTCGAGAGTATCGGTAGCTTCTTGCGCTTGTCGTGTTTCTTCCGGTTCGGCCGTTTCCTGCGCTTTCCCGGGAGCGTTAATGCGATCGTAGCAGGCCAGGCGCTGAATGCCGTCGTCAATCAGTGCACAGTCTTCCAGGGTCAGATCATCCATGGTCGCGACTTCTTCACCAGACTGCCCATGGGCCAGGGCAGGGAGCAGGCAGGCTGTGGCCAGCAGGATGAGCGCAAAGCTAAATCGGGACGAAGCGCCGCGGGATGTATCCATATCCGCTATTCCTTATTAGACGTTCAGGCTGATCCAGGTATTAACGATGCCGTATAACCAGACACCCATAAGGGTGAGGGCGAGCAACGCGAAGACGATCTTGTGACGGGTCTTGTGGTCGGCTTGTGCCGCGGCAACCCAGCGCAGATACATCAGGCCGATAAAGCTGCAGAAAACCGCGAGGCTGGCGATGGCCGGAATTAACAGCCATCCGGGGCTCAGTGCGGCGCCATCATCGGCACGTCCCGAAAACCACGCCATGGAAACGAGCAACAGTGCCAGCGAGGCAAATTCCAGTATCAGCAAGGGTTTGCGAAGTGGGTGGGGTGATTGTTCGGCTTGTCGCATAATCCTGTGTTCCCCGATGAATGGGTGGTTACTATGGTACCCGGAATGAGCGTCAAAGGCTCAGATGCTTACGAAACGGCAATTAAAATGGTTGAAATCAGTCGATGATTTTGCTCTTTGGTTTTTTTGCCTTGCCGCAGTCGCTATAATGCGGCGACTGATTATTATAACGCTCAAATGCGAGGTGCATTGTGAAGATGAAGAGAGTCCTGGCTGCTGTATTGCTTGGCTTCGGCCTGACAGCGGGTGCCGTAATGGCAAGTGTTGAAGACGAAATCCGTGCACGCATTGCCCCGGTGGGTGAAGTTTGTGTACAGGGCGATGATTGCGGATCCGCGGCAGCGCCTGCAGCAGACGCCAGCTCGGGACCTCGCGCTGGTAACGAAGTTTACGATGCCGCCTGTGTGGCCTGTCATGGGACTGGCGCCGCTGGTGCACCTAAGAAGGGTGACGCCGCCGCCTGGAGTGGCCGCATCGACAAGGGACTGGAAACTCTGGTAGATCACGCCATTAACGGCTTTAACGCCATGCCCCCCAGAGGTGCCTGTAGCAACTGTTCCGATGAGGAAATTCAGGCTGCGGTAGAATATATGGTGTCCGAGAGCGAATAATTCACTGCCTCGGTAATGTAAAGAAAGCCCCGCTGATGCGGGGCTTTCTTCGTTCAGGGCTGGGTGTTACTGGCGTGGTTAGCCAGTGGTCGCCAGGACAGACGTCCGGTGATGGCGGTGCTGTCGCTTGCTTCGGGTTTGACAGGAATGCGCCAGTCAGTGGTCTGGTCCGGGCGGCCCTCGGTGTGCGCCGTAAGTCTGGGGTCTACCCAGCCAAAGCTGCCGGACCCTGACACCTGCACCCAGGAAGTTTCTGAGCCCGGCTCGCTGCCCTTGCTCTGTGGCAGCGTCTGCCAGTGACGACTTTGCGTACTCGCTTCGACACGATCGCCGTGGAAACGCAGGAACGGCTGGTTGTCGCTGTCAAGAACGGTCAGGGTCTCCTCACCCCGATAGCTCAACATGATGGCCGGTTGTGGTGCGTCGAGGATCATCACCTGCATGGCGTCGACCCCGCCCTCATGGACGATGCTGGCCCGAAGGATCCCCTCCGGGGCGCCCTCGGCGCCCGGAGGTTGGTGAGCCATGCCCGGTACGGGCGTCAGAGTGGCAATGACCGCGCCAGTCGTCAGCATTGTTATGCTGGCGGATCGTGCGCGCTGAAGGACCTTGCGTCTCATACTTCCTCCTACAGCTGGCCAACCAGGTTGTCGATCAGGCTTTCGTCATCGCTGGTATCGTCCACCATCTGGGTGTCACCGCTGCACTCCAGGGCGCTGTTGGTTACCGTGACCGGGGCGGAAACCGACGGCACGCGACCTTCATCGGTGTTTTTACTGGCGAACAGCATGTATTTACCGGCGGGAACAACACTGCTGGTCTCCGGCATTTTCAGGCGCAGGTTACGACCGTTGCGGGACTGTACCGGCAGTTCAATGGTGCGCTGATCGCCGTCAATCAGGTGGGTCATGACGGTACGGCGCATCAGCAGCACTTTGTCGATCGCTTCGGCCTGGTCCACCTGAATGGTGAACTCATCCCCTGGCTCGAGACTTTCCGGCGCACTGAGGATTTCCGGGCGGTCGTTACGCATGGCGTACGGCGGGGTATAGATCTCGAAGCTGGGATCGCGGCCATCGTTTGGAGATAGGCCAAAATCTTCCAGATTGATGTGGGACAGGTAGGCGGTGTTGATCGGCGCGTGACCGCCAACCAGAACCCGGCCATCCGGCAACAGCACAGCGGTATTGTGGTAGGTCCGTGGGCGTTTACCCATGGCCATTTCCGTCCAGGTACCGGTTTCCGGATCAAACTTCTCCGCGGTCATGATCGGGCCTTCCAGGCCCGGCGCCACCACGCCATCCCGTGTGCCGCCGCTGAACACCATGACCGTACCGTCGGGCATGACCACGTTGGTGCCATACCAGCGCGGTTGATTCAGCGATCCGGTCAGGCGGGACTCGTATTCGATGTCGTCGCCATTGGTGCGCACGGTGTCGATGCGGCTATGGTCGGTTGGCAGGTAACCGCCCGGGTTGGTGAGCAGGGCATAGCTGGGTACGCCGCCTGCGGTCAACAGTTCGACATCCGTGTACTCGCCGTTTTCATTGGGCTTCAGCGGCAGCATGGTGGAAGAGGTGGAGCCTCGCATGCCGCCAGCAATAGCGGTTTTCAACGTTTCTTCATCCACGTTCAGCTCGCTGGCGGCTGTCAGCAGGTCCGAGGCCGAACCCAGGACGTCGCCCAGCAGTGAAGAGCCTTGCTCCTGCGATAGGTTGGTGATGTTCAGAGTGCTGCTGAGTTCGCCCAGACCGATTTCGTCCAATCGCAGGGGCAGGCCGGCGTAGCCGATATCGGTCCAGCTCTGTTCCTCCGGATCAAACGTGGCCACGATGTTCCACAGGGCCTGGTCGTAACCCTGGCCAAACGGGTTAAAGGCCTGGCCGCCGGCGTTGTAGAGCACGTGCCCGTTGGGGAGCAGGTGCAGGCGAGGATACAGCGGCAGGGAGCGGTCAGCCGTGGACGGGTTCTGGGTCCAGGTCCCGCTGCACGGATCGTAGGTTTCGGTCTGAACCACGTTGCGGCCGGAATTCAGCGGGTCTTCCGGATAGACGGGTTTCAGCAGTTTGGTGACGCCACTGGCGACAAAAACTTTGCTGTCCGGCAGGGTGACCAGGGAGGGATACCAGCGGCCGTAATTCATGTCGCCGCTTTGCGTCCAGGTGTTGGTTTCGGCGTCAAAGATGCGGGAGTTCTTGATACCCTCAAGCTCCGCGGCACCCAGGGGCAGACCGTCAACGCCCGGCTCGGAGTAGTAATCCGTGCCACCGACGGCCATAACACTGCCATCGGCCAGGCCAATGACGTCCGAACAGAACAAGGCGCCATCGTTCTTGTCGGTGTTGTCGGCGGTATCAATCACGCCATCAAGCGGCGTGCCGTTGAGCAGGGTTTCACTGTCATTGCCGTCGGGGTTGGCTCCCGCACGCAGTGGGTTGGGCTTGAACCATTGGGGCTGGTCGTTGTCATCAAATGACAGTAACCGGCTTTGATCGTTGATGGACACCTCGCCGAATTCGGCGACGATGGAAAGCTCCACGTTCTCGGTGCCTTCCAGGGCGTTCAGGTAAAGAATGCGGCCATCCTCCAGCAGTGCCATGGTACCGGCCGCTGGCTTGCATTCCTGCAGGCCCTCGGCGTTGGTCACGCATTTCTCGTCAGTTTCCACGGCGTTGCCATCCACGATAATAGTGGGCTCGGCAAAGGGGTCGCTGAAGGCGCCGGTGGGGGAGTAGTCATCTTTGAAGATTGGCAGGGGCTCGCTTTCCGCCCTGGCCTGATCCCCGGCAACGGCTGACTCCTGCTGGCTTTGGCTCGGCTCGGATGATGCGTTGTCATCGCCGGACGAACCGCCACAAGCGGACAGGGCCAGTGTGCCCAGGGCCAGAGCGATATGACGGTGCAGAAGGTTCTTGTTCCAGTTCATCCTGTGCTCCTCGATCTTGTTTTTGTCGGTAAGGAGGGCGGGGCGGTTACAGCCCAACCCATATACCCTACGTTCGGGGAGCAGAAATGGTTTCAGTTGTTCGGCAGTTTTTTGAAATATTGTCTGACAGAAATCGATAGCTAGGTACCGAGATCCCCCAGCAGCGCGCTCAGGGTGGCTTTGCCTTTTTTCTGGTTGGCTTCGACATCCAGGTCGCCCAGACCTTCCCATTTCAGGTCTTCTTCCGGCAGTTCGTCTAGAAACCGGCTGGGAATGGTTTCGATCTTTTCGCCGTACTGCTTGCGCTGGGCAGCGTAGGTGAGGGTCAGCGTCTCCCTGGCACGGGTGATGCCCACGTACATAAGCCGCCGCTCTTCCTCGATGTTGCCTTCTTCGATGCTGGCGCGGTGGGGCAGGATTTCCTCTTCCAGCCCCATGATGAAGACGTGGGGGAATTCCAGGCCCTTGGACGCGTGCAGGGTGAGGAGCTGGACTTTATCGCTGTCATCCTCTTCTTCCCGCTGTTCCATCATATCGCGGAGGATCAGCTTGCTGATGGCATCCTCGATACCCAGTTCGTCGGCGGTGCCTTTGCCGTCATCGAGCATGCGCTGGATCGACTCCACCAGGTACCAGATGTTCTGCATGCGGCGCTCCGCCTGTTTGGGCGTGCCGGAGTGCTGGTGCAGCCATTCCTCGTATTCAATGTCGGTAAACAGTTGTTTGATCACCGGTATCGGATCTTCCCTGTGTACCCGCTCGCAGATGTAGTCGACCCAGTGAGCAAAACGCCGCAGACGGTCCAGGCCTTTCTCGGTCACGTGGGTTTCCGCCCCCATATCGCCCAGGGCCTTGAACAGGCTAACGTTGCGGGCGCGGGCGTAGTGGCTGAGCTGTTCCAGGGTACGCGGTCCGATTTCCCGGCGCGGCACGTTGACCACCCGCAGGAAGGCGGCGTCGTCATCGGGGTTGATCAGCAGCCGCAGGTACGACATGGCGTCCTTGATTTCGTTTTTCGAGAAGAACGACTGGCCGCCGGAGATGCGATAGGGAATCTGGTAAGCCTGCAGCTTCATCTCCAGTAGCCGCGCCTGGTGGTTGCCGCGATAAAGCACCGAAAAATCCTTGAAGGCCAGGCCCTTTTTCAGCTTCTGGTCGAGGATTTCAGTGGCCACGCGGTCGGCTTCGGCGTCCTCGCTACGACAACGGACGATGCGGATTTCCTCGCCAATGGTGTGGTCACTCCACAGGGCCTTTTCAAACGCGTGGGGGTTATTGGCGATCACCGTGTTGGCGCTGCGCAGAATCCGCCCGGTGGAACGGTAGTTCTGCTCCAGCTTGACGATTTTCAGGCTGGGGAAGTCTTCCTTGAGCTGCGCCAGGTTCTCCGGGCGCGCGCCACGCCAGGCGTAGATGGACTGGTCGTCGTCGCCGACCACGGTAAACGCCGCCCGTTCCGCCACCAGCAGTTTGACCAGTTCGTACTGGCACACGTTGGTGTCCTGATACTCGTCCACCAGCATGTAACGGATCTTGCGGCGCCATTTGGCCAACACGTCCGGGTGGCTACGGAACAGTTGCACCGGCAGCAGGATCAGGTCGTCGAAATCCACCGCGTTGTAGGCCTTGAGGTATTCGTTGTACCTTTTGTAGATGAGGGCAATACGTTGCTCGCGTTCATCCGCCGCCTTGCTCCAGGCTTCCTCCGGCCCGCGCATGGCGTTTTTCCAGGAAGAAATGGTCATCTGGATGTCGGAGAGTTCATCGCCGGCGTCGGCGCTGTCCTCCCGCATCATCAGATCCTGTAACAATGCTTTGGCATCCTCGGCGTCAAAGATGGAAAAGCCGGGGTGGTAGCCCAGGTGCGGGTGCTCCTCCCGGATCATGTTCAGGCCGAGATTGTGGAACGTGGACACGATCAACCCGCGGGTCTGTTTTCGGTCTACAATGCGGCCCACGCGCTCTTTCATCTCGCGCGCCGCCTTGTTGGTGAAGGTAACAGCGGCAATGTGGCGCCCCGGAATGCCCAGCTGTTCAATCAGATAGGCGATTTTGCGGGTAATAACGCTGGTTTTGCCACTGCCGGCACCGGCCAGAACCAGCAGGGGGCCGTCGGCGTAGCGCACTGCTTCATTCTGTCTGGGGTTGAGTTTATTCATCCGCGCATTCTACACCAGCGAGAGATTCTGTACCTTGACGATCTATCGGCTATCCTTGGAAGATCGAATGTTGTTCATCATGGAGATCAGGCACCTTTAATGACACTGCCAATGGAAACAATGAGTTCCAGCCAGGTGCGCTTGCTGGTACTGACGCCGGAATACGCTGACTTCCTGTGGCTGGAGGCAACGCTTTCCGGTGATCGGGAACTGGTGCCGGACATGGTCTGGTGCCCGGACCTGATTGACTGTGATGACCTGATCCGCAACACCCACTTCGATGTCATTCTCTGGGACTGTGTGTTCCACGGCGACTCCGAGGCGTCGTTTCTGCAATACCTCAATGTCGCCAGTAATGATAAACCTGTCCTGGCGCTCAGTGCCGAGCCCAGTGCCGAGCGTGCGTCCGAACTCATCGCCAATGGTGCAGCAGATTACCTTTGTCGCCAGGCCCTGGATGCCTGGAGTCTGGCCCGGGCGGTCAAATGTCTCTGGTATCGCGAACAGCTGGCAGCCTCCGCCCATGGTCACCTGGGTCGGGAGGTGGCCAGTGGATTCATCAACCGCGACTTGTTCTTTGACCGACTCCAGCAGGCGTTGTTGAGGGCGGAGCGGGGCGGCCACCGCCTGGCCCTGTTGCATCTCAACCTGGACGATTTTCGCAGTTTCAACGAATCCTTTGGCTACCAGAAGAGTGACCAACTGGTGCTGAAGCTGGCGGATCGCCTGCGTCACAGTCTCCGCCGTGTGGACTCGCTGATGCGCATTGGCGGCGATGAGCTGGCCGTCATCGTGGAAAAGGTGGAAGACTCTCTCGATATTACCCAGATCATCCGCAAGGTGGTGAATGCGCTGAATGACCCGATCACGGTGGATGGCCAGAGCATGGTCATCAGCGCCAGTCTGGGGGTGGCGACCTATCCGGAAGCGGGGGACAGCCCTGAGAACCTGATGCGCCGGGCCAACCGCGCGATGTTTGAAGCCAAGCGTGATCCGGGCACCAGTTACCGGTTCTATGATCAGCAGTTGCATGTCCGTGCCGGTTACCAGCTGCGCCTGGAGGCGGATTTGCGCAATGCGTTGCGAGGCAAGGAGCTGGAGTTGTATTACCAGCCGCGTATCGACCTGGCCACCGAGGAGGTTCGTGGCGTGGAATGTCTCCTGCGCTGGAACCATCCGGAGCGGGGGCTGGTGGCTCCGGACGAATTCATTCCGGTGGCGGAGCGCAGCGGTCTGATCGTACCCATCGGTTACTGGGTCATCGAACAGGCCTGCAAGCGCCTGCAGGAGTCGGCGGAGCTTGGCTTCCCGGGGCTGGTGTTCGCGGTTAACCTGTCGTTCCGTCAGTTCCACGACCGCAAGATGACGGAGACCATCTTCCGTATTATCTTCAACGCCAATGTGGATACCAGCCTGCTGGAGCTGGAGTTGACCGAGAGCGCCATGATGCACGATCCGGAATACGCCCAGCGCTGCCTGCGGGAGCTCAATCAGCTGGGGATCAGTTTTGCCCTCGACGATTTCGGCACCGGATTTTCTTCCCTCAGCAATCTTCAGCACCTGCCGATTTCGCTGGTCAAGATCGACAAGTCCTTCGTGCAGGAACTGGGGCACTCCGCCGATGCGGAGCACATCATTCGCGCCATCATCAGCCTTGCCCACAGCCTGCAGATCAGTGTGGTGGCCGAGGGGGTGGAAACCGAGGGGCAGCTGGAATTCCTGCGCCAGCAGCATTGCGATGAAATTCAGGGCTATTACTACGCCACCCCTATGCCCTGGCAGGAACTTGTGCATTTCCTGAACAACCGGGGCGAGGCCGCTTGCCTGCAGCAGTAAGCCGCTGTACCTTTGCGCTTTGATCCAGAAAGCATCACAGAGGTTGCATGAACAGTATCTCCAGGCGCATCGCCGACGAGCTCGGCGTACGCGAGCAACAGGTTAATGCCACCGTCGCCCTGTTGGATGAGGGTGCCACCGTTCCATTTATTGCCCGTTACCGCAAAGAGGTTACCGGCTCGCTGGATGACAGCCAGTTGCGTAACCTGGAGGAGCGCCTGCGTTACCTGCGGGAGCTGGAAGATCGCCGGTCCACCATCCTCAACAGCATTGAGGAGCAGGGCAAACTGACCGACGAGCTGCGGGCCAGCATCAACGAGGCGGACACCAAGAACCGCCTGGAAGATCTGTACCTGCCCTACAAGCCCAAGCGCCGTACCAAGGCCCAGATTGCCAGAGAAGCCGGCCTTGAACCCCTGGCGGATGCCCTCTACGACGATCCGACCCTGGATCCGGAAACCACCACGGCCAGCTACGTCAACACCGAAGCCGGTGTGGCGGATACCAAGGCCGCCCTGGATGGCGCACGCTATATCCTGATGGAGCGTTTCGCCGAGGATGCCGAATTGCTTGGCAACCTGCGGGACTTCATCTGGCAGGAAGGCCAGCTCAAGGTCACCGTGATTGAGGGCAAGGAAAACGAGGGCGCCAAGTTCCGCGACTACTTTGATCACGTCGAGCCCCTGAAGAAGGTGCCGTCGCATCGCGCACTGGCGATCCTGCGTGGCCGCAACGAGGGCATTCTGGGCTACTCCATTGTGGTGGGAGATGCCGAAGATAACCGCCGCCAGCCTCACCCGGCGGAACAGCGCATTGCCGCGCGCTGGAATATCCGTGATAACGGTCGTCCCGCCGACAAGTGGTTGTCGGACGTGGTGCGCTGGACCTGGCGGGTGAAACTCTCCACCCAGATTGAAACCGACCTGATGGCCCAGGTACGGGAAGCCGCCGAGACCGAGGCCATCAACGTGTTCGCCAACAACCTCAAGGATCTGTTGTTGCTGGCGCCGGCAGGGCCGCGTCCGACGCTGGGCCTGGATCCCGGGCTGCGTACCGGCGTCAAGGTCGCGGTTATTGACGGCACCGGGCAGGTCGTCGGCCACGGTGGCATTTTCCCTCATGCGCCTCGCAATCAGTGGGCTCAGTCTATTGAGCAACTGGCGGCCTGGTGTCGTGAGTACAAAATTGAGTTGATTGCCATCGGCAACGGCACTGCCTCCCGGGAAACCGAGAAGCTGGTGGCCGACCTGTGCAAGAAATATCCGGAACTGAAGCTGGCCCGAATCGTGGTAAGCGAGTCGGGCGCCTCCATCTACTCCGCCTCGGAATTTGCCTCAAGGGAACTGCCGGATCTGGACGTGACCATTCGTGGTGCTGTGTCGATTGCGCGTCGCCTTCAGGACCCGCTGGCGGAAATGGTCAAGATCGAGCCCAAATCCATCGGCGTGGGACAATACCAGCACGACGTTTCTCAAGTACAGTTAGCCCGCAGTCTGGATGCGGTGGTGGAAGATTGTGTAAACGGTGTGGGGGTGGATCTGAATACAGCGTCCGTGCCGCTGCTGGCGCGGGTGTCTGGCTTGAATCAGAGCATCGCCCAGAACATCGTCGATTTCCGCAACCAGAATGGGGTGTTCAAAAACCGCAAGCAATTGCTGAAAGTCTCTCGCCTTGGCGATCGCACCTTTGAGCAGGCCGCGGGCTTTTTGAGAATTGCCAGCGGTGAAAACCCGCTTGACCGGTCCTCGGTGCACCCGGAAGCCTACGGAGTGGTGGAAGCCATTGCGGCGAAAAACAACCGGAAGGTGGAGAATATCATCGGTGATGCAACGTTCCTGCGGTCACTGAATCCCCAGGACTATGTCACCGAGCAGTTTGGTCTGCCGACGATTAAGGATATTATTTCCGAACTGGAGAAGCCTGGCCGTGATCCCCGCCCGGAATTCCGTTTTGCCAGCTTCGAGGAAGGGGTGGAAACCCTGAACGACCTCAAGCCGGGCATGGTGCTGGAAGGTTCGGTCACTAACGTTACCAACTTTGGTGCGTTCGTGGATATCGGGGTGCACCAGGATGGCCTGGTACACATCTCCGCGCTGTCCAACACCTTTGTGAAGGACCCGCGTGAGGTGGTGAAAGCCGGGGACATCGTCAAGGTCAAAGTGATGGATGTGGACATTCCCCGCAAGCGGATCGCTCTGTCCATGCGGATGGACGACCAGCCTGGCGAAAAAACAGACAGCAAACCGGGTGCCTCGGCGAGTCGGGGCCGTGGTGAGAACCGGTCTGGTGGTCGTAACAGCCGCCCCCAGGGTGGGCAGCAGCCCCAGCAGGGCGCCATGGCCGGCGCACTGGCCCAGGCGCTGGCCTCGGCACGGAAAGGCGACCGTTAACCGGCGGCGCCGACACCCATTCCACAGGCGGGTAAGGCTCACAAGGCCGTTACCCGCTATAGCAGGAGTCATTCATGGCTGAATCCCGCCATCATATCTTTCACCAGTTCTCAGCCAATGACTGGGGCGGTTTTCTGAAGGGGGTGGAGAAGGAAGGCCTGCGGGTTGACCGTAACGGCTTTATTGCCCAGACCCCCCACCCCAGGGCCCTGGGGTCCGCGCTGACCCATCCACGAATTACCACCGACTATTCAGAAGCCCTGCTGGAGCTGATTACGCCGGTGTGCGACAGCACGGGCGGATTGCTGTCCTCGTTGCGGGATGTGCACCGGTTTGTGCAGCAGAACCTGGGTGATGAAGTGTTCTGGGCGGCGAGCATGCCCAGCGAGCTGGACGGTGATGCCAGTATTCCTATCGCGGAATATGGAACGTCGAATATCGGCCGTCTCAAGCACGTGTACCGCCAGGGCCTGGCGGTACGGTATGGGCGGATGATGCAAAGCATTGCCGGCGCCCACTATAACCTGTCGTTGCCGGACGATTTCTGGTCACTGTGGCAGCGGGCCCTGGGGAACCAGCAGAGCCTGAAGGATTTCAAGTCAGACCAGTATTTCTGGCTGATCCGGAACTTCCGTCGCCGCAGCTGGCTGCTGATGCTGTTGTTCGGAGCGTCGCCTGCTCTGGACGCCAGCTTTGTCGCCGGTGTGAAACACGATCTGGCCCGTTTCAATGACAACACCTGGCACGGTCCGGATGCCACATCATTGCGGATGGGAGACCTGGGCTATCACAATAATGCCCAGTCCTCCCTGAATATCTGTTTTAACGAACTGAGCACCTACACCCGGACCCTGGATCGTGCGATCCACACGCCCTGGCCGGATTACGAAGCGATTGGTACGCGCCGGGGTGGCGAATTTATCCAGATCAACACCAGCGTGCTGCAGATCGAGAACGAGTATTACAGTGCGGTGCGCCCGAAACGTACCACCGAGCGGGAAGAGAAGCCGATACAGGCATTGGAAGCCCGGGGTGTGGAGTACATTGAGGTGCGCTGTCTCGACCTGGATCCGTTCTCTCCGGTGGGCGTGACCGAAAGCCAGATTGATTTCCTGGACCTGTTCCTGCTGGATTGCCTGCTGGCGGATAGCCCCCGCATTGGCGACGCCGAATGTGAACGGCTTGATGACAATTACAAGGACGTGGTGGCCCATGGTCGCAATGTTGAGCTGGCGCTGTGCCGTGAGGGTCGTAGAGCCCCGGCGAGCGAAGCGGCTGCCAGTATACTGTCGGAACTGGAGCCCCTGGCGGAACGGCTCGATAGCTGGACGGGTGGCGACGCCTACCGCCGTGCGCTCGAAGCTCAGAGCGAAAAGCTGACGTCACCGGGCCTGGTGCCATCCGCCAGGGTGACGGAAGCCATGTCACAATCCGGCCTTGGCCACCGGGAGTGGGTTCAGGAAATGTCGCGCCAGCATCAGCAGACTCTGCGCGAGGAGCCATTCTCCGAGACCACGCTCGCGGACTTTGAACGCATGAGCGCGGAGTCCCTGGAAGCGCAGGAGAGAATGGAAGCCGCCGATACCCAGCCCTTTGACGAGTTCCTGGCGCAGTACCTGCGTTCCTGATCGGTGCTGATACCGGCCCGGTTCACACCGGGTCCGGACCTATCGCACAAAATGTGAACAAATATTTGTCAGGCTCCGGCACTTGCTGTTAGCTTTTGTAACAGGTGTATCACTGTTTGTTACCTCGGCAATCAGGATCAGGGAGAATGGGCATGGCCAGGGATTTCAAGCTTGGGTGGGATGTTGAGTCGCTGAACAAGGCTTATCGCCAGGGGTATATGGCGGCCTCCATGGGCATGGCGCGAAGCCGCTGCCCATACCAGGGGGATGTGGTTATCGCAGCCTGGGAGGCTGGCTGGGAGGATGCGTGGCAGCTCGCCAGCGAGCAGGCGTCGATCAGTGATGACCTGTTCTCCAGGATTGCCTGAGCCGCCTCACCAGCGCCCGTTTATTTCTGCACCACGAACTCGGTAAACAGGACGCCAGTGATTTCCTCGCCGGTTTGCTGTTCTTCCAACACCGCATTTATCCGCTGTTTTGCTTCTTCCCTCAGGGCGGTCTGCCCGTCGCTGGTCGCCAGTTGGTCAGCATCGGTCTGTTCCCCGAACAGCATCACCAGCTCGTGCCTCAGCCTTGGCATGTGGGCTTCGACGGCCGGGCGTGTGGTTTCCTTTGACGCACGAAGGGTGACCGAGGCCTTCAGGTAGGTGAGCTTATTGCCGGGTTCGCCGACATGGGTAACAAACGACGGATCCATCTCTATGTAATCGGTGATGGTGGCTTCCTGGGTCTCCCCGGTCTCCTCCGCTTCTTCTTCCTGTGCGGTTGTTATGGCTGGCAGTGCGGGGAGCAGGCACAGCAGGACCAGAAAAAAGCGCTTTAGCTGAAGTGTCATAGGCTTGAAGTTCACTATGGTTTAGGGTTTAGTGACGAAGCTACGGCGATAACCGCTTGGTTTTCGCAGAATAACAGGCCCGGTGACCACTTGCAGCATTCGCTGACGCCCTGACCAGCCGTGGTCGGGGACACGGGGCCAGAATGTCATTTCCGAGGTGTGCATTTGACTTCCAGACTGGTGTTTTCAGTAATCTTTGTTGTGTGCGTCGCGCTGCTGGGTGTGGCTTTTTACATGGAGCATGTCATGGGGCTGGAACCCTGCCCCTTGTGCTGGCTTCAGCGGTTCGGGTTTATGGGCGCGGGTGTGGTGAGTCTGCTGGCGATACTGCATAACCCGAAAGGCCTTGGTGTGCGCCTGTACGGCTTGCTGTTGGCTGTCACCTCCGGTGCAGGGCTGGCAGTGGCCGGGCGGCAGTTGTGGCTGCAGAGCCTGCCCGCGGATCAGGTGCCCGCGTGCGGTCCTTCCGTGGATTACATGCTGGATGTCCTGCCCCTGACAGAAGTATTGACCACCGCGCTCCGGGGCACCGGTGACTGCGCGGAAGTCACCTGGCGTTTCCTCGGTTTGAGCATCCCCGGGTGGACGGCAGTGTTTTTCTCGCTGCTGGTCATTACGGGGCTGGTTATGCTGTTTAATACTGGCAAAAGGTCTGATTGGGTTGGTGGCTGAAACGGTTGCGGCCAACTATGGCCATGGGGTACCTTGAGTCTCGACATAACAAAAAATCGAATCCGAACACCGGGTATGTCTGGTAACTGGAGAAAGGCGTCATGTTGGAAAATTGCCGTAATGCCAGGGAACGTTGGGGTGGTGTCAGCGACCTGATTGATCGCTGGTTGAAGGAGCGCCAGGAGTTGCTGGTGCACTATTGCGAGTTGTCCGGAGAAAGCGATTTCACCCAGACAGAAGCCCTGCGGGAGAAATTTGTCCGGCTCTGCGAAGTCCTTGTGGATTACGTGTCGGCTGGTCATTTTGAAATCTATGAGCAGTTGATTCAGGAAGCCCGGGAATTCAACGACGGTGGTCTGGAGCTGGCCGCCAAGCTGTATCCGCGCATCACACAGACCACGGAGACGGCGCTGAATTTCAATGATCGCCTCGATGGAAAGGCCTTGAACGAGAGTGACGTCCGGGAGCTGTTCGATCAATTGTCCGAACTGGGAGAAATTCTGGAGAGCCGGTTCGAGATGGAAGATTATCTCATCGAGCACCTGCACAACGTGCATGCAGAGAAGGTGATGTCCTCGGCCTGACGGCCTCGGGGAAGGATGGATGCCCGCAGCCCGTGGCAATTAGCGCCGAGGCTGCAGGCAGTATATCGGATTACTCCGGGTTGACTTCGATCAGCTCCACATCAAACACCAGGGTCTCGTTCGGCCCGATGCTGTGGTTGCCGCCTGGGCCATAGGCCAGGTCGGAGGGAATGTACAGTTTTACCCGGCTGCCTTCGTTCATGAGCTGAAGGCCTTCGGTCCAGCCCGGAATGACCTGGTTGAGACCAAAGGTGACTGGCTCGCCACGCTCGCGGGAGCTGTCAAACACTTCGCCAGACAGCAGTTCGCCGGTGTAATGGACCTTGACTTGGTCGCTTTCAGCCGGCTTTTCGCCGTCGCCTTCTTCCAGGATTTCGTATTGCAGCCCGGATTCAGTGGTTTCCACGCCGTCACGTTCTGAATTCTCGGCGAGGAAGGCTTCGCCAGCTTCACGGTTTTTCTTGGCCAGTTCGTCCCTCTGGGCGTTGTCACGCTCCTGGAGCTGCTTCTGGTAAGCCATCAGCGCCTCCTGGATTTCCTCCCGGCTCATCCGGCTCACTTCCTCGTCACCCTCGTGACCGTGTTCGATACCCTGGAGGAACTGTTCCATCTGCAGGTCCGGCAGGTCATTCCTCATGCGTTCACCGAGCACCAGGCCCATACCGTAACTGACTTTCTGATCAGTGGATTCCAGGCCGGGATCTTTCTTGGAGTCGGTTTGCGTGGAGCAGCCGGCAACAACGCCGGATACTGCCAGTGCGAGCAGTATTTTCTTCATTGCAGAGTCCTATGTTGTGAGCGGGGACTCCTGGGGAGCCCCATATTGTGTTTATCTGAAAAGGGGAAAGTAACGGGTTCTGTAGCCAGATGCCACTGAACATGTGTTAAGAAACTGGCTAGCGGCTCAGCTGCCGTTGTTGGTGGGCGAGGAAGGCGCCAGGGAGAAAGGAGCGCTGTAGGGTGATTGCCAGTCAGTTTCCGGATCCGGTTCCGCCGGGCGTGACGTGCCGCCGTTGCTTTGGCGCTCGATCGCCAGCGCATTCCACGGGCCGTCTGCGGGGGGCTTGTCGGCATAGTGCCAGCTGCCGTTGCGGTCCTGCCACTTGAAGACTATGTCCGGGCCTTCTACTGGCACCGGTGATGGCACCAGACCCTCAAAGGCCGGGATCTCGTTGCTGTCCGTTTCCTTTGGCGTGCTTTCCACGGCTTTGGGTTCCGGCCCGTTGATGCCGAAGAAAATCAGCACAAGCAGAACGCCAAGCGCAGGAAAAGCGAGACGGATAAGCCATTTCATGATCATGCCCCCTGATTCTCGGCCGCAAAAGCAAGAAGGCCGCGGGTGAGGGCGTTTAACAGTTGTCCGGTTTCCATGTCCATAACCGTCTCCGGTGCTGCCGCTTCGAGGTTGGTACGGGCCAGTTGTTCCGATTCATACATACCGACGCTCTCTTGTTGGCTGTTGGCGAGGCTTTGATAGCTCAAAGCCAGCTCAATCCGCTCGGCTTCCAGTTCGTTTTTGGCGATGCTGGCTCGCAAGCTGTCTGTCTCCGGGTTGCTCCGGGGAATAAATTGTCGGGCTGAGCGCAGGGCCCCGGTTACATGGGCGCGCCACTCTGTTACCGTATCGCTTTCTTTGCCGATGTATTTCTGGCCCGAAATGGCAAGCCAGCAGGCGCCTAAAATCCGTGTAACGCTCCAGCCTTTACCCTGTAACGCCAGGCAGGTCGACTCAATGCCCGGATATTTCCAGAATGCCAGAGCAAAACGCCAGAGCGGGTTATCCGGTTCCATTTCCAGTGACGGCTGTTCCCGGTTGTCCTGCATCTTGGCCCTGTGTCTTCTCTGTGGAACGTACCCTGATAAAATGACAGCATGTTAACGATAACGGATCTCAGTTTACAACGGGGCGGTGTCTGGTTGCTAGACACCGTCGGCCTCACCATTCAGCCGGGGCAGCGGGTTGCCATTGTCGGCGCCAACGGCGCTGGCAAATCCAGTCTGTTCCAGCTTTTATTGGGGCAGCTCTCTCCCGAGCAGGGCAGTGTGTCACTCCCCGGTGGATGTCGCATTGCCCATATGGCCCAGGAGGTCGAGGCATCCGGGCGAAGCGCCCGTGATTTCGTGCTGGATGGTGACCACGACCTGCGCCGAATGGAGCGGGAGCTGGCCGAGGCGGAACGGCGGGGTGATGATCACGCCCAGGCTCGCATCCACGGCGAGCTTGATGTGCATGAAGCCTGGTCTGCACCGCGCCGGGCCGAGATATTGCTGCGAGGGCTGGGCTTCTCCGACGCCGATACCGAACGACCTGTGTCGGCGTTTTCCGGCGGCTGGCGAATTCGTCTGAATCTGGCCCAGGCGCTGATGAGACCGTCCGACCTGTTATTGCTGGACGAACCCACCAACCACCTGGATCTGGATGCCTGTCTCTGGCTTGAGAACTGGCTGCGCCGGTACAGTGGCACCTTGCTGTTTATCTCCCATGACCGGGATTTCATGGATCGGGTAGCGACCCATGTGGTTCATTTCGACCGGCGTAAGCTGGAACTCTATACGGGTAATTACTCAGCATTCGAGGGGCAGCGTGGTGAGCGCCTGGCCCAGCAGCAGGCCGGCTTCGAGCGCCAGCAGGCACGGATTGCCGAGATTCAGCGTTTCATCGACCGCTTCAAGGCCAAGGCCACCAAGGCTCGTCAGGCCCAGAGCCGGGTCAAGGCGCTTGAGCGCATGGAAAAAATAGCACCGGCGCATATAGATTCGCCGTTCAGTTTCGAGTTTCCGGTAGCAGACAAAGTGTCCAACCCGCTGCTGTCGATTCGACATGGCGCCGCCGGGTACGGAGACACCGTGATTCTCAGGGGTATTAACCTGTCACTGTTATCCGGGAGTCGGATCGGTCTGCTTGGCCCCAACGGCGCCGGCAAATCGACCCTGATGGATGCATTGCGGGGGCAGACCACCCTGGTGGCGGGTGAGCGCACCTGCGGCGAGAATCTGTCTGTGGGTTATTTTGCCCAGCACCAGCTGGAATCCCTGGATCTGGACGCCAGCCCGTTCCTGCATCTGCAAAGATTGTCGCCCAAAGCGTCCGAGCAGAGTATTCGTAACTTTCTCGGTGGTTTTGACTTCCACGGCGATGAGGCCCTGACTGCGATCCGCTCATTCTCCGGCGGGGAGAAGGCCCGGGTTGCCCTGGCCGTCATTGCATGGCAGAAGCCGAACCTGTTGTTGCTGGATGAGCCTACCAACCACCTGGACCTGGAAATGCGCCAGGCCCTGACCATGGCATTGCAGAACTTTGCCGGGGCCATTGTGGTGGTTTCTCACGACCGCCACCTGCTGCGTAATACGGTGGACGAGTTCTGGCTGGTTAACGATGGCCGGGTGGCGGAATACGATGGCGATCTGGAAGATTACGAGCGCTGGCTGGCAGACCGCCGCAAGGACGAATCCGAACCGCCGAGGAGGGAGCCGCAGCAAGGCGGAGCCCAGGGGCAATCGGCGGCTGAATCGAGTGTGGTTGGTGAGAGCGCCGATGACCGCAAGGCGCGCAAGCGCGCCGAAGCGGCCATACGGCAGAAACTGAGCCCTTATCGTAAACAGCAGTCCGCGCTTGAGAAGGAGATGGAGCAGCTGCAACAGAGTCTTTTGACCCTGGAAGAGGCGTTGTCCGCACCAGAGCTCTATCAGGATGAGGGCAAACAGCAACTGAAGGAGTTGCTGGGGAAACAGGCCCGGCTCAATGGGCGTCTGGAAGACGTGGAAGCCGAATGGCTGGAGATCAGCGAAACCGTGGAAAGCCTGGAAGCGGAGCTGGTTGCCTAGGCGTCAGGAGTCAGCTCCAGCTTGAAGCCCTGCTTCGACAGATAGTCCCGCTCATTTTCCAGGTCCGCCAGAGTCAGCGGGCGCTCATCAAACCAGCTATCGGGAAATTCGATCGCCAGCCGGTTCTCGCCGGCATGGAGTCGAAAGGCGGGCGGCGGTTCCATATTCCTGGGGTGCTGAAGCAGCACCCCGAGCCGCACCAGCACGCAGAGGTACTTGAGTCGCGGTACGTCCTCGGGGTCGAGCTCTTCGAAAATGGCCGAGGAGAACTTGCGCCGGTGGCCTCTCACCAGAGTGGCCAGATCCCGCTGGAATTGCTGACTGAAACCCGGCAGATCGGAGTAGCGCAACA
The DNA here is from genome assembly GCF_045449795.1 of Marinobacter alkalisoli. Classification (NCBI taxonomy): domain Bacteria; kingdom Pseudomonadati; phylum Pseudomonadota; class Gammaproteobacteria; order Pseudomonadales; family Marinobacteraceae; genus Marinobacter; species Marinobacter alkalisoli. The sequence goes on along the minus strand of NZ_JBJJLB010000023.1, from coordinate 6,872 downwards.
GGTAAGCGCCGTGCTTGTGGTACTGGCTGTGGGAAATGGTCAGCCCGATCTCGTGCAGGCGACAGGCCCAGCGCAGAACTTCCTCATCCGGCAGGGTGCGGAGTGCCCAGGTATCCGCCACCTGGTCCCAGGCCGCAATAGTCGTTTCCTCCACCGCACGGCCATGTTCCTGATCCACATGGTAGCGTTCCTGGAGCGCCGTGATGGTCCGCTCACGCACATCCTCATGCTGGATGCGACCGACAATATCGTAGAGCAACCCCTCCCGCAGGGCGCCTTCGGTGAAGGTCATCTCCTCGATCTGAAGCGACTGGAATGCGCCCATCAGAATAGCGAAACCCGCCGGAAAGATACTCTGGCGGTCCGTGCGCACGCCAAGATCCGACAGCTTCTCCACCTTGCCCATGCTGACCAGGCGCTGGCGCAGCTCATTCATTGCGGCGAGGGTGATGGTGCCGTCGGTGATCTTCAGGCTCGCCAGAACACTGGCGATCGCCTTGATGGAGCCGGACGAGCCGACAGAACTCTGCCAGCCGACATTGCGAAAATGCTGGCGGATATTCAACAGCTCCTGCTGGGCATGGGTGACCGCCTTGTCCATCTGGCGACGAGTGATCTTGCCATCGGCGAAATACCGGTTGCGGAACGACACACAACCCATGTGCAGGCTTTCCAGTTCCTGGGGCTCAAAGCGCTCGCCGATGATGAACTCGGTACTACCGCCGCCAATATCAATCACCAGCCGCCGGCCAATATCGTCGGATAGGGTATGGGACACCCCAAGGTAAATGAGACGGGCTTCCTCGCGCCCGGCAATGATCTCCACCGGATAGCCCAGAACCTCCTCCGCGCGGGCCATGAATTCCTGGGCATTGCGGGCGACCCGCAGGGCATTGGTGCCGACAATCTGCACCGCCTCGGGCGGCATCCCGCGGAGGCGCTGGGCAAACCGGCCCAGACAGGCCAGGGCGCGTTGCTGGGCTTCCTCGGTGAGACGGTTATGGCTATCCAGCCCGGCGCCGAGCTGAACCTTCTCGCCCATTTTCTCCAGGGTGCGGATTTCCCCGTGTACCAGCCGGGCAACCACCATATGGAAACTGTTGGAGCCCATGTCGATAGCCGCAAGCAGCTCGGGCGATGTGGCATTGGATTCGGCAGAGGGGGTGGCCGTCACGTGTGAAGAATTCCTCTAGGCATGTGCCGGTACTATAAGCGAATTCCGGCGGACCTGTCAGTAATGGTCGCCATCGGATTTTACTCACCGCCAGTATAGCGAGAAACCGAGAGACGGGCAGAACCGCTTCACAGACAGCTGATCAATCGCGTAAAGTATTGCGTATTGAGATGAGGGTGAACGGCTGCTTTTGAACAGAATGCAGCCTTCAGCAACGTTCAACAGCACCAATCGCTGCGGCATGGGCCGTATGGTTCCGAGCAGTATCCGCTTGGTATCAAGAGCGAAAGGTGCCTGATTCAGGAAATGGTAATGAGCGGAAATATCGTAAACGTAACTGACGCATCTTTTGAGCAGGACGTACTGCAGTCTGACGTACCTGTACTGGTGGACTACTGGGCAGAGTGGTGTGGCCCCTGCAAAATGATCGCGCCGGTACTGGAAGAAATCGCCGATGAGTACGACGGCAAGCTGAAAATCTGTAAGCTGAACATCGACGAAAACGAACAGACTCCGCCCAAGTTCAACATCCGCGGCATTCCCACCCTGATGCTGTTCAAGAACGGCAACGTGGACGCCACCAAAGTGGGCGCACTGTCCAAGTCCCAGCTGGCGGCCTTCCTGGACAGCAATCTCTGATTGCTGACCGGACGCCCGAAACCGCCCCTGAGCCAACGTTCACGGGCGGTTTTTTATGACCATGAAAAAACAGACTGACCAAAAACACATCGCCGGCCTGCTCCTGGCCGGAGGCGAAGGTCGCCGCCTGGGAGGCCGCGACAAAGGCATGGTCTTCTGGCAAGGTCGCCCCATGGCCGCCTGGGTACACAGCACCCTCTCAACCGTCGCCAGCCCCGTCCTGATCAGCGCCAACCGATCCCTGGACGACTACCGACAGCTCGCTCCCAACCAGGTTGTCGAAGACGAAGAAGCCGTTCGCGGTCAGGGCCCCCTGGCAGGCCTGCTGACCGGCATGAAACAGGCCGCAGCCCTCGGCGCCGACGCGGTCCTGGTCTGCCCCTGCGACACCCCGGAAATCACCCCCGACGTACTCTCACACTTGGTGAGTGCCTGGCGAAAAGCCCCTGACAACCCCGTCATCGCCGAATGCGAGGGCAGGGCGCATCCGCTGCACGGCGTCTATCCGGTATCGCTGGTGCCGTTATTGGAAAAACAGCTTCATGGGGAAGGCAACCGCCGCGTGATGGTCTTTGCCGAGGCGGCTGGAGTGGTAAAAGTGAAATGTGAAAGCGCAGCCGAGGCGTTCAAAAACAGAAACCGTCCCGAAGATCTGGAAGATAACTCAGAAGCAGGGCGCTAATGCGGGTGGGTGGTTCCGAAAATGTGCGGAGCCATGGATGGCGGAGCCCAAGCGTACACGGACGTATTCAAAGCGTTTTTCGGAACCACCCACCCGCATTAGTGACCGGCCGGCGCACTCCAATATGAGGCCTGCAGGGAGCCTACAATTCCCAACTCTGACTACGAGCCAGATCAGCGTCCTTCTGCTCTACCCAGTGCTCCCCGGACTCCGTAATCTCCTTCTTCCAGAACGGCGCTGACGTCTTCAAAGCGTCCATAATGAACGCACAGGCCGCAAACGCATCCACCCGATGGGCACTGCACACCCCCACAAACACAATCTGATCGGAAAGCGCCAACTCACCCACCCGATGAACCACACGCGCCTTGCGCACATCCCAGCGCTCGGCCGCCTGCTCCATCAGATCCCCGATCACCTGCTCCGTCATCCCCGGATAATGCTCAAGAAACAGCCCAGTCACGCCTTGCATATCGCCACTGTCCCGCACCAGCCCGGTAAACGTCGCAATAGCCCCCGTGCCGGCGCCACTGCCCCGCAATGCCTGGTACTCCACGGCGGCATCGAAATCCTCGTGTTGAACCGTAACGGAATGATTCACTTCAGCCTCCTGTCACCGGCGGGAAGAAGGCCACCTCATCCCCCGCCTTGAGTGGCGTTTCCGGCTTGGCCATGGCCTGGTTGACCGCAATCATCACCGGCTGACCGCCATCCAGCTGGGCCCACGGGCCGCCTTTCGCCGCCAGTTCAGACAACACCTGACCGGCGGTGGCGTCGGGCCGCGCCGGAAGAGTCAGGCTGTCAGTCGCCAGCTCCTCCCGCAGGCGGGCAAAAAAATGAACAGTCAGGGTGTTCTCGTTACTCATGGTTACCCCAGAAGCTCTGCAAAAGAATAATACGTAATCATATCACCGGGACTGACGGTTGTGTGCTCCGGCACCACCGCCAGGCCATCGGCCCAGCAGGCGGAACTAAGCATTCCGGAACTCTGATTCGGATAGGCCGCCACTTCCACCCGCTGCCCATGGGTCTCTTTCCGCGCCCGGATAAACTCCCTGCGAACGGAGGCCGAGTCCACCTTGAAGGCTGCTGGCAGCTGTTCACCGGAAACCCGATAATCCGAGGCGCCCTGGCGCTTGCGGATGTAAGGAATTGCCACCACCAGGAAGGTGACCAGCACCGCCGCCGGATTGCCCGGCAGCCCCAGAACCGGCGTGCCATCGATCGAGCCAAAAGCCAGTGGCTTGCCCGGCTTGATGGCCAGGCGCCACAGGGACAGCTCGCCGGATTCCTCCAGCACCGCCCGCACATGATCCTCTTCGCCCACCGAGACGCCGCCGCTGGTAATCACCAGGTCTGCCTCGCTGGCCGCGCGCTTCAGGGTTGCCTGAGTGGCTTCCCGCGAGTCCCGGAGCGTTTCACACAACACCACGTCGCAACAGGTTTCAGCCAGCAAACCGAGCAGGGTAAACCGGTTCGTGTTGTAGATCTGTCCGGGGTTTAGAGCGGTGCCCGGTTCAACCAGTTCATCGCCTGTGCTCAGGATCGCAACTTTCAGGCGGGGGAATACCGGTACGCGGGCGATGCCCATGGACGCCAGTAGCCCCATTTCCTGGGGGCGCAGGCGGGTGCCCCGCGCGAGGGCCAGATCCCCCTGGCTCAGGTCCTGTCCATGGCGGCGGATATTCTGGCCCTCGCTGACATCGTCGCGGATCACTATGCCGGCATCGGTCACCTCCACCCGTTCCTGCATCACCACCGCATTCGCGCCTTCGGGAATCTCCGAGCCGGTAAAAATACGAACTGCTGTGCCGGCTTCAATCGCTGCCGGGGCCTGCCCCGCGGGCACCCGGGCCGACACCGGGAGGGGGCTGCCAGGGACGAAGTCCTGTGTTCTCAGTGCGTACCCGTCCACCGCGCTGTTGTCCGCTGGTGGCACATCCGCCGGCACGTGATGGTCCTCTGCCAGCACCCTGCCAAGGCACTCGGTCAGCGGCACGGTCTCCGACCCGGCCAGCGGGGTTGCCTGTGCCAATAGCCGGGCGAGGGCTTCCTCGAGCGGCGTTAGCTGTTGGCCTGCCATGACTATCGCTGCCCCCTGTTGCCAATCTTTTCATGCAGCCGGTGATGGGGGCTGTCCGGTTTGCGCAGCGCCAGTGCCGAGAAGTTGCACGGTCCGTGACGGCTGTCCAGCTGCGTACTCAGAATGCCGTTCCAGCCGGTGCGACACGCGCCGGTTGATCCGGGCAGGCAGAAAATGACGGTGTGGTTGGCCAGCCCCCCAAATGCGCGGGACTGGATCGTGGAAGTGCCAATCTCCGAGGCCGACAGTCGGCGAAATTCCTCGCCAAAGCCATCAATGGTTTTATCCAGCAGTGGTGCGACGGCTTCCGGAGTACTATCGCGCTCATGGAAACCGGTCCCGCCGGTAATAATGATTGCGTGAATGTCCGCATCGGCGATCCAGCCGGACATCAACGCGCGAACCAGATACACATCGTCCGGGAGAATTCGCCGTGCGATCAATTGGTGACCGGCCTCAACAACGCTGTCTTCAAGAAACTGGCCGGAGGTGTCCTCATCGGCCCCGCGAGTGTCGGATACTGTCAGTATGGCAATGTTCAGGGGTTTGAGTTCGTCGCTTTTGTCGCTGCTCATGGTGTTACTCCGCAGGTTAAATCACTGATTGTGGTCAGTATCCCCGTAGCTGCACGGGAATGGAAGGGGAGTATCTCATCAGAGGGAGGAGGATGTGTGTGGTGGTATTTCCCCTTTGACATGAGCGGCGATTGGTGTAAATTTGGTCAGCATCACTTGACATTCACAGGTCAGGTGGCCGATTATCCGTGTTGCCCGGCGAACGGTTGTTCTTCCTGTCTCTGGCTTCAGTACTTTTCCGGCTTTCATCTATACCGGTTGCTCCATCTGGCCAGCACCAAGTTCAACTAGTATCCGATCAATTCGTTCAGGGGCATTCCTGTCATTCCAATATTCGTTTACTTCCATTCCGAAAATCTAACAACCTATGAATCTTACTGAACTCAAGCAGAAGTCCGTGCCCGAATTGCTCGATATTGCGCAAGAGATGGGCCTTGATAACCTGGCCCGGTCGCGCAAGCAGGATGTTATCTTCACGATCCTGAAGAAGCATGCCAAAAGCGGCGAAGACATCTACGGTGATGGCGTACTGGAAATTCTGCAGGATGGTTTCGGCTTCCTCCGTTCCGCCGATGCCTCATACCTTGCCGGACCCGACGATATCTACGTGTCGCCGAGCCAGATTCGCCGCTTCAACCTGCGAACCGGTGACACCGTTGCCGGCAAGATCCGTCCGCCCAAAGACGGCGAGCGTTACTTTGCCCTGCTGAAAGTTAACGAGATTAACTTCGACAAGCCGGACAACGCCCGAAACAAGATCCTGTTCGAGAACCTCACACCGCTGTTTCCGGACGAGCGCCTTATGCTCGAAGCCGGTAACGGCAGCACCGAGGATCTCTCTTCACGGGTTCTGGATCTGGTGGCGCCCATCGGCAAGGGCCAGCGCGGCCTGATCGTCTCCCCGCCCAAAGCCGGTAAGACGCTGCTGATGCAAAGCATCGCCCAGTCCATCACCCGCAACAGTCCGGAATGCCATGTCATGGTATTGCTCATCGACGAGCGCCCGGAAGAAGTGACGGAAATGCAGCGTACGGTACGCGGTGAAGTCATCGCCTCCACCTTCGACGAGCCGCCGGCCCGTCACGTTCAGGTGGCGGAAATGGTAATCGAAAAGGCCAAGCGTCTGGTTGAGCACAAGAAAGACGTGGTGATCCTGCTGGATTCCATCACCCGTCTGGCCCGTGCCTACAACACCGTGATTCCGTCCTCAGGCAAGGTTCTGACCGGTGGTGTGGACGCCCACGCCCTCGAGAAGCCCAAGCGTTTCTTCGGTGCGGCCCGTAACGTGGAAGAAGGCGGCAGCCTGACCATCCTCGCCACCGCACTGGTCAATACCGGTTCCAAGATGGACGAGGTGATCTACGAGGAGTTCAAGGGCACCGGTAACATGGAAGTGCACCTGGACCGCAAGATCGCCGAGAAGCGCACTTATCCGGCCATCAACATCCGTAGCTCCGGCACCCGCCGCGAAGACCTGCTGATGAGCGAGGCGGATATCCAGCGCGTGTGGATTCTGCGTAAGCTGCTGCACTCCATGGAGGACGATACCGCCGCCATCGAGTTCTTGCTGGACAAGCTCAAGGACACCAAGACCAACGACGAATTCTTCCAGTCCATGAAACGTCGTTGATCCTGGTTTTGAGGTACTTGCCGATTTCTGGTGCAGGTACCTGAAGCTCGAAGAGTGAGGTGTGGGACAGGAGGGACCAAAACGGGGAA